>CAZQUA010000010.1:1661-24284 GCA_964596455.1 uncultured Isosphaeraceae bacterium | reverse complement strand
GCCGCTTCGCGTCGAACGCGAACCGCTCGCCGTCGGCTCCCCCAAGGCGTTCGCCCTTGGGGGAGCGGACCGAGCGGAGCGGCGGCGGGCTACTCCCACTCGATCGTGGCCGGCGGCTTGCTCGAGATGTCGTAGGCGACGCGGTTCACGCCCCGCACCTCGTTGATGATGCGGTTGCTGATCGTCGCAAGCACCTCGTAGGGAATCCGCGCCCAATCCGCGGTCATGAAGTCCTGGGTCTCCACGGCGCGGATCGCGACGACCGAGTCGTAGGTCCGACCGTCGCCCATCACCCCGACGCTCCGCACCGGCAGCAGCACCGCGAAGACCTGGTCGGTCGATCGATAGAGGTTGTTGGCGACGATCTCCTCGAGCAGGATCTCGTCGCAGGCCCGCAGCAGCTCGAGGCGATCGCGGGTCACCTCGCCGAGCACCCGCACCGCCAGGCCGGGGCCGGGGAAGGGATGCCGCCACACCACGTGGCTCGGCAGGCCCAGCACCTCGCCGAGGGCCCGCACCTCGTCCTTGAAGAGGTCCCGCAGCGGCTCGACGAGCTCGAATCCGAGCTGCTCGGGAAGGCCCCCCACGTTGTGGTGCAGCTTGATGCCCGCGGCGGTGCCGGCATGGCCGTGCCCGCTCTCGATGACGTCGGGGTAGAGCGTGCCCTGGGCGAGGTACGCGGCCCCGCCGATCTGCAGCGCGGCTTCGCGGAAGACCTCGATGAAGCGATGCCCGATCCGCCGCCGCTTCTCCTGCGGCTCGGTGATGCCGGCGAGGTCGCCGAGGAACGCCTCGCTCGCATCCACCACCCGCAGGTCCGCGGCGAAGTGGTCGCGGAAGGTGCTCTCCACGAGCTGCCGCTCGTTGGTCCGCAGCAGGCCGTTGTCCACGAAGATGCAGGTGAGCTGCGGGCCGATCGCCCGCTGCAGCAGCGCCGCCACCACCGAGCTGTCGACGCCGCCGGAGAGGCCGCAGATCACCCGCCCCTCCCCCACCTGCGACCGCACCTTCGCGGCGGCGAGCTCGGCGAACTCGCTCATCCGCCACGAGTCGCTGCACCCGCAGATCGCGTAGAGGAAGTTCCGCAGGAGGTCGCCGCCGTGGGGCGTGTGCGTGACCTCGGGATGGAACTGCACCCCGTAGAAGGCGGCCCCGCCGCGATGCCGCACCGCGGCGTGGGGGCAGGTCTCGGTGGAGGCGAGGATCTCGAAGCTGCCGCCGAGGCCGCTGACCTGGTCGCCGTGGCTCATCCACACGCTGGTGCGGTCGGGCAGGCCCCGCAGCAGGTCGGAGCTGTCGTGGATCCGCAGCGAGGTGCGGCCGAACTCGCGGGCCTCCGCCGCCTCGACGGTGCCGCCGAGGATCTGGCAGCCGAGTTGCATGCCGTAGCAGATCCCCAGCACCGGCACGCCGAGTTCGAGGATCCGCGGATCGCAACGCGGCGCCGCGGCGTCGGTCACCGAGGAGGGACCGCCCGAGAGCACGATGCCCTTGGGCCGCATCGCCGCGATCTCCTCGATCGGGCGGTCCGGCGCCACGAGCAGGCTGAAGACCCCGGCCTCGCGGATCCGCCGCGCGATCAGTTGCGCGTACTGGCTGCCGAAGTCGAGAATGAGGATCGAGTCGACCCCCGGCGGCGGGGTGCCCATGGGGAAGTTCCGCAGGATGCGAAGGGATGCGGACGGGTGTCGCGGCGGCCCCTCGGAACCGGCGTTCCCGAGGGGAAGCAGGCAATGTAGCAGCGGCTCGCGAAGCGAACCCGCGGCCCGCTCAGTCGAGTTCGCGGATGTAGATGTTCGCGAACTGGATCGGGTCGCCATGGTGCTGCAGGGCGATGGGGCCCCGCGGCGGCACCCCCGGCAGCAGCGCGTTCTCGACGACGGTCCGCCCGTTCAGTTCGACGGTGAGGCGATCGCCCTTCATCACGATCCGGAAGCGGTTCCACTGCCCGATCGGACGGTCCGCCGGCTCGGAGGGCGTGACCGCGGCCCGGACCTCGTCGGGCATCTGCGGATCGGTGCGGTAGCCGAAGACCTCGCCCGAGCCGACCGGCCAGCACCAGATGTTGACCTGGCTCTTGGAGCTGCCGCGGAGGTAGATCCCGCTGTCGCCGGCATCGGGCACCTCCACGAGCAGCGGCGTGCCGTCGGGGGCGGTCGCGGGCTGGCCGTCGCGGCCGATGACCGGCCGCTCGGTGGGCTTCGCTTCGCCGGGGAATCGCCAGTCGCAGATCAGCTCGAAGTCGCCGAACTCCTGCTCGCTCCAGAGATCCGTGCCCTGCCCGTCGTAGCTCAGGATCCAGTCCTGCACCTTCCAGTGCCGGGCGTTGGAGGCGTCGGCCTTCCATCCTGCGAGATCGACGCCGTTGTAGAGGCAGATCCACGGGCGGTCGTCGACCTCGGCGGCGAGGGCCGTCGGCAGCGGCGGCTCCGCCGGCGGCAGCTCCTTGATGCGGATCTGCCGGAACTCGATCGGCGAGCCCTCGCTCTCGAGGCAGATGTACCCCCGCCGCGGCGAGGCGTCGACGGCCTGCGTCACCACCCGCCCGTTGAGGGAGACCCGGATCGATCCGTCGATGCACTCGACGCGATAGTGGTTCCACATCGGCGCCGGATTGGACCGCCGCTCGGTGGGGAAGGCCCGGTCGCCGCCGCGGCCGTTGCGGGGCGTCATGCGGGCGCCGTGGATCGGGAAGACGTCGCCGTCGGAGGTGAACCAGGACTGCTCGAGGCCGTCCATCACCTGCACCTCGATGCTGCGGGTGAACGGCTGCCCCCGCACCGGCAAGGGATCGCTCCAGATGAAGAGGCCCGCGTTGCCGCCGGGCACGAGGTGGCGGTACTCGAGCTCGAGGATGAAGTTCTCGTGGATCCCCTCGGTCCGCATCACCCCCGTCGGGAAACCGCTGCAGAGGATGACCCCATCCTTCACCTGCCAGGTGCTCGGAGCGCCGTTGACCACGACCCAGCCGTCGAGGTTCTCGCCATTGAAGAGCGGCTCGAACCCCGCCTCCGTGGTCCGCAGGCGCTCCATCTCGCTCTCGTTGCCGACGGGATGCTCCGGGCCGCCGAAGGGCCCCTCCCAGGAGTCGCTTCGGAAGGGCGAGGCGGGAAGGCCGGCACCGTTGAAGAGCTCCGCCTCGAGCGCCGCCCCCCAGAGGTACCGCACCGCCACGGGGCGAGGCACCTCCGGCGCCATCGCCACCACCGTCTCGCCGTCGATCACCGCGAGGGCGCGGTGCCAGCGGCGATCCTCGCCGGCGAGCAGCACGCCGCGGATCTCGCCGCCCTTGGCGAAGAGGCCCTCCGCGGAGGTGAAGAAGATCCGCACGCCGCTGCCGGCAGGCTCCCAGCCTGCGAAGCGGGGACCCTCCGCGACGATCTCGCGGCCGTAGGCCTGCGCAAGGGCGAGCCGCGCGAGGCGTTCCCCCACCGGCCGCTTGCGGACGGGATGGATGTCGAGCGGATCGCCCACGTCCATCGTGACGACGAGGCCCGCGTTGGGGATCGACGCCGCGGCCACCCGCTGCGACTCCCGCACCCGGGCGGTCTCGCCCCGATCGCCGCCGTAGCGGAACGGCGCGATCTGCACGATCAGGAAGGGCCGCGAGGCGTCGCCGCCCCGCCAATCCTCGGCCATGGCCGCAAGCAGGTCCGCATAGGCCGCCGCGTTGTCGCGGTTGCTCTCGCCCTGGTACCAGAGGTAGCCCCGGACGGTGAAGCGGCGGATCGGTTCGATCATGCCCCGGTGCAGCACCGTGGGCACCGACGCATCGAGGCCGCTGCCCGGCCGCGGCGGCATCTGCCCGACCGACGGCCCCCTCGCGACCTGCCAGCTGCCGGCAAGCGGAACGCTGGTGCGGCCGTCGGCGGCGACGAGTCGCATCTGCTCGGGGCGTCCGTTGATGCCGCCGGGGCCGGCATCGTCGATCATCCGGACCGCGATGGCATTGCGGCCCGGGAGCAGCGTGCCCGCGGGCACCTCGTAGCGTCGCGGCACGCTCCACTGCCCGCTGCCGCGGGTGCTGCCGACAAGGACGCCGTTGACGAAGGCATCGTCGCGATCGTCGATCGGCCCCAGTTCGAGGGTCGCCGGACCCGTCGGCCAGTCGGGCGGCAGCTCGACCTCGCGGCGGAACCACAGCACCCCGTCGAAGGAGGCGAGCGGTCCCGCGAGCGTCGCGGGAAGATCCATCGCCTGCCAACCATCCGCGTCGGCGGCGAGGTCGCGGTCCTTCCAGGCGGTGCCGCCCGGAGCCCCCGCATCGAGGCTCGACCACCACTCGGCTTCGATCGAGGCCATCGCGTCCCCCCGCCGCAGCGGGTCGCCCAACGCCTCGAGGTGCGAGAGCGTCGCGGCGTAGGCGGGGAAGTCCGCAAGCGACTCCGGACTCATCCAGGCCTCGATCCGCGTGCCGCCCCAGTCCGCGGTGATCACCCCGACGGGCACGCCAAGAGCCCGGTGCAGGTCGCGGGCGAAGTAGAAGGCCACCGCACTCAGCGATCCTGCGGTCTCGGGCGAGACCGCCACCCACTCGCCGCGGGCGTCGGAGCGAGGCTGCGCGGCCACGCGGTTCTCGACGTCGAAGAAGCGGATCTGCGGGAAGTCCGCCGCCGCGACCTCCTGCTCCCAGTTCTCCACGCCGTTGAAGCTCGGAGGAGCGATCTTCTGCTCCATGTTGCTCTGGCCCGAGGCGAGCCAGACCTCGCCCACGAGCACCTCCGAGAGCACGATGGTGTTCTCGCCGGCGATGGTCACGGTGAAGGGCCCCCCGGCCGCCGGCGTGGGCAGCATCGCGACGAAGCGTCCGCGGGCATCGCCCTCGGCCTCGACCTCGCCGCCCCAACTGCCCGAGACCCGCACCCGCTCGCCCGGACGGGCGAAGCCCCAGATCGCCGCCTCGCTCTGCCGCTGCAGCACCATGCCGTCGGAGAGGATCGAGGGAAGGACGACCGTCGCGGAGGCGGTGCCGGCAAGCGGCATCGACAGGGCGATCGCCGCAGCCGTCGCGACGGTGCGAAGGCCGTGAAGGGCCGCGGGCCGCGGCCGGGAAACCAGAGGCATCGTGGAACTCCTCAAGGGGGCGGGTCGATGGGGCAGGGCCGGTGCGACCCGGTCGATGGGCGGGGCACGCCGCGATGCCCGACGCGACGGAGGGGCGGACCGATGCGGGACTATAAGAAACAGTTCCGAGGCTCCTGGCGCGAGGCGCCAGCGAGCGAGTCGGCCGTTCGGATATGTTGGCCGGTCCGCCCGATCCGCCCCGTGGCGGAGCTCCGGGACGGGAGTCGGCGCCGCTGAAGCGGCGGCGAAGGTCCTTGCGGCGTCCGGGGGCATCTCGCCGCCGAGATCCCCAGGGAACCGCATGGCCGCCATCCCCGACCGCCGCGAGACGCTCGAGGCCGCTCCCGCCGCCGCGTCCTCGCCCGCAGACGGCGTCCCCGCATCCGGTGCTGCGTCTCCGGACTCGCTCCCCTCCGAGGAGCAGATCGCATCGCTCTTGGACCGCTGGAACGCCGCGCTGCTGCAGGGCGATCCCGAGGCGGTGGTCGACCTGTATGCGGAGCCGTCGATCCTGCTGGCGACCTTCTGCGGCACCCCCCGCCTCAGCCGCGGCGAGAAGTTGGCGTACTTCGAGCGGTTCCTGCAGCGTCGGCCGCACTTCCGGGTCGAGATGCGGCAGCTCGAGCGAACCCTCGACCTCGTCGTCGACTCGGGGATCTGCGTGCTGACGCTCGCCGCCGAGTCGCGGGCGGTCCGGGTGCGGTACAGCTTCGCCTACCGCCGTGTCGGCGGCGAGTGGCGGATCGCGAGCCACCACTCGTCGCTCGAACCCCCGCCGGATTGAGCGGCAGCAAGACGACGCCGCCGCGGCTCGGCACCGCGGCGGCGAGGGGAAGTCGAGCGGCGGCCGGAGCGTCGACGCGGCGGCTCAGTCGCGGCGGCCGAAGAGCATCGCGAGGCGGAAGGCGAGCTTCAGGGCCTCGAGATACACCCAGGCGAGGGTGACGATCAGGCCGAAGGCGCCGTACCACTCCATCTGCTTGGGGGCGCCCGCCGCGACCATCTCCTCGATCTGCCGGAAGTCCACCACGAACCAGAGCGCCGCCACCACCAGCACCAGCACGTTGATGCCGAGGCCGATCAGCGCCGCGTTGCCGCCCTCCATCGCCGAGCCGATCGAGAGGAACGGCATCGAGGCGCCGAAGAGGGACATCACGAAGCTGACGAGATAGGTCAGCATGATCCCGAGCGTCGCCACGGAGAGCACCCGCGTGAAGGTCGCCCCGCCGCGGAGGATGCCGAGGGAGTAGAGCGTCAGCATCGAGAGCAGCATCGCGATGGTGATGACGAACGCCTGCAGGGCGACGCCGCCGGCCACGTTGATCCCCTGCGAGACGAGGATGCTCTGGAAGAGCATGCTGATGCCGCCGAGCAGGAAGCCCTGCACGGCGGCGTAGATCGGGCCGAGCACCATCGCCCTCGCGGGGTTGCCGCGAAGGGCGAAGAAGATGACGAGGGTCACCACCAGCGAGGCGATCGAGGCGATCCACAGGGTGGACGGGAACGCCGAGACCATCGCCCATCCTCCGCAGCCGGCGGCGGTGGCGATCAACGCCAGCAGGGTGGTCTTGTTGACGACCCCCTGCACCGTGGCGGTGGTCCGCTCGGAGCGGTCCATCGCACCGGATCGGAAGACGTTGCCGAGGTCGTCGGCGGCGAGGACGGGGTTGCTCGACTGGAGGTTCATCGGCGTGGTTCCCTAGGAGGCCGGGGGACGCGGTGGTCTCCCGGCGAAGGCGTCGGTGCAGGGCGTGGGATGCGGAGCGGCCCCCGCTCCGCGTCCCTGGTGGCCGGCGGCATCGCCGGCGGTCCTTCCTCCATCGGGCAACTCGGCCGCGGCGACTCGGAATCGGGGCCGAACTCCCCTCTGGAGGCGGGCGATGGTATGCCGCGGCACGCCCCCGGCAAGCGGTCGCCGGGCGATCCCGCCCGCGTCTCGATGCGTCCGCTCGCCACGACGCTGCCGCGATTACGCTGCCGCGATGGACCGTCGACTCTTCCTCCGCGCCGCGGCCACGGGACTGGCCGCCGCCGCGACGCCCCTCGCCGCCGCCGCGACGCCGCCCGCCGCCGCGACGCCGCCTGCGCCGGCCGCGGGACGCCTCCGCCAGTCGGTCTGCCGCTGGTGCCACGGCGGCATGCCCCTGCCGGCGCTGTGCGAACTCGCCAAGTCGCAGGGGATCATGGGGATCGACCTGCTCTCGGAGGACGAGTGGGACGTGCCGGCCCGGCATGGCCTCACCTGCACCTGCGCCAACGGCCCCTCGTCGATCCCCCGCGGATTCAACCGCCTCGAGCACCACTCCCGCCTCGTCGCGGAGAGCGAACGCCTCCTGCCCCTCGTCGCCGCGGCGGGCATTCCCACGATGATCGTGTTCTCCGGCAACCGCGACGGCATGGGCGACGCGGAGGGCCTCCGCAACTGCGCCGAGGGCCTGCGGCGGATCACCCCGCTCGCGGAGTCGCTCGGGGTGACGGTGGTGATGGAACTCCTCAACTCCCGGGTGGACCATCCCGACTACATGTGCGATCGCACCGAGTGGGGAGCCGCCCTCGTCGAGCAGGTCGCCTCGGACCGGTTCCGCCTGCTCTACGACGTCTACCACATGCAGATCATGGAGGGCGACCTCATCCGCACCATCCGCCGCCATGCCGACGCCATCGGCCACTACCACACCGCCGGCAACCCCGGCCGCAGCAACCTCGATGCGACCCAGGAACTCTGCTACCCCGCGATCGCCGCGGCGATCGCCGACACCGGCTTCGGCGGCTGGGTGGCCCACGAGTTCATGCCGCGGGGCGACCGCGCCGCATCGCTGCGGCAGGCGGTGGAGGCATGCCGGGCCTGAGCGGCGGGCTCCCGGCGGGCAGAATCGCCCCGATTCCGCCGCGATGGGCGGCGCCCGCGAGCCGGCGAGGGCATACTGACGGCATGAGCCGATCCATTGCCTCCATGCGTTCGCCGCTGCTGGCGGCCTCCATCGTGGCCATCGCCGCCTCCGCGGCGATCGCCGAGACCGTCGTGGTCACCTTCGATGCCGGCACCGAGGGCTGGTCGGGGCCGCAGGGGCCCGGCGGCAGCACCGTGATCGAGTCGTCCGGCGGCAACCCCGGCGCCAACCTCCGCACCGTCTTCAACAACTTCGGGATCTCCTTCGTCAACAGCGCCTCGCCGGCCTTCACCGGCGACTTCACGACCGCGCGGGAGATCACCCTCTCGATCGACCTGAAGGTGCAGCAGATCGGGTTCTTCGGGCAGGCGGTCTCGCGGCCGTGGCTGGTGGAGCTTCGCGACTTCGACGGCGCCACCGGCGGCTATCCGTGGAACAGCGTCTGGTTCCTCTTCACGCCGATCTCCGCGGCGACCCACGGTTCCTGGAGCACCCTGTCGGTCACCTTCGATCCCCGATCCGAGTCGCTGCCGCCCGGTTGGGGCGGAACCGGCGCGGAGGATCCCGTCACCTTCGAACCGACTCTTCCCCCGGGAGTGACCTTCGCGAAGGTCCTCGCCGGCGTCGATGCGATCGCCTTCACCACGCTGCAGCCGGGGATGTTCTTCGGCTTCACCGACTTCGACCTTCGCCTCGACAACATCTCGATCACCCGCCTCGTGGGATCGCCCGCGGATCTCGATGGCGACGGCGCGGTGAACGGCGCCGACCTCGCGGTCCTGCTCGCCGCCTGGGGACCCTGCCCGCCCAAGGGCAGCTGCCCCGCCGATCTCGACGGCAGCGGAGCGGTCGACGGCGGGGACCTCGCCGCCCTGCTCTCGGCCTGGAAGTGATCCCTCCCGCGGCGGCGACGCCGGCGGGGCTCGCGATCCTCGAGGCGCCGCTGCAGGACCTACGATCCCCGCCATGCATCGCGAACGCCGCGATCCCCTGCTCGGCCCAAGCCTCGCGATCTCGCTCGGCCTGCACGCCCTCGTGATCCTGCCGTTGCTTGCGGCAACGCTCCGCGCCGACGAGCCTCGCGGCGTGGGGGCGCTGGTGGAACCTCCGCCGGAGGACCCGCCGCTGCCCGCCGACGAGCCGGAGGCCCCGCTCGGCATCGACCGCTCCGACGCGGTGACCCTCAACTGGATCGGCTACGAGGAGTATGCCGAGCATCTCGCGAAGCTCGCCGAGACCGATCAGGCCGCGTTCATCGACGACGACGCGGGCGGAGGCGGCGGCACCGCCGGCGAATCGACCCGGCCGCAGGGCGAAACCGCCGACTCCGGCGACGCGCCGCGGCCGCCCGCCAACGAGCGATCTTCGCCCGCCTCCGGCGGCGCCTCGCCGCCGGGCCCGCCAAGCGTCACGCCCGCCACCGCGAAGGCCGCCGAGGTGGACTCGCCGCAGAAGGCCGTTCCGGGCGCCGATCCGATGCCCGCGGGCGATCCCAACCGCCCCGATCCGGCGCCGCCATCGCCGACCCCCGCGGAGACCGACACCCCCGCCGAGCAGCCCACGCCGTCGCCGCAGGAGAGTCCGCAGCGGGAGACGCCGCCGACGCCGCCTTCGCCTCCGCCCGCGGCGCCCAAGGAGGGCGATCCGGCTCCAGCGGCGCCGGGCCCGCCCCGCGATGCCCCGCCCAAGGCCGGCGACGCCGCCGAGAAGGAGTCCGACGCCTTCTCGGCGATCGATGTGCCGCCGGAGCTGTGGAAGCTCGGCAAGCCGCTGGCGATGAAGGGCCTCGAGATCCGGACGCGGCGGCCCACGCTGCCGCTCCTGACGCAGCTCACCACCCGGCCGCGGGATCCCGTGGTCGAACTGCGGTTCCACCGCAACGGCCGCGTGGTGCAGGCGCAGCTGCTCTCCTCCACCGGCTTCCCGCAGGTCGACGGCCCGATCCTCGATGCCCTCTACGCGTGGACCGCCAAGGGCGAGGTGCTGTCGTCGCTCGACGAGGACCAGGTCGCGATCTACCGGATCCGCATGATCCTCCGCGACTGAGGCCCTCGGGCGTCACGGCGCCATGCGTTCCCGCCAGCTCTGCATCCGGGCATGGTCGGTGAGGTCGAAGGAGAGCGGCGTGACCGTCACCACGGGCTTCCAGAGGCGGTCCACGTCGGTCCCCGCGGCGGTGTGCGCGAACGCCATGCCGTCGCCGGCCGGCCAGTAGTAGACCTGCCCGCCGGGGCTCGTCCGCTTCTCGTAGGTGTCCACGCCCGGGGCGGTGTTCATCGGCACCACCTCGATCGGCGGCATCGGCGCGTCGGGGGACTCGGTCCTCGGGATGTTGACGTTCACCACCGTGTGGGCCTCGAGCGGCTCCCGCAGCACCCGGTCGATGGCGACGCGGGCGATCTCGGCGGCCCGCCCGAAGCAGGTCTTCGCGAGGTCGCCGATGTGCAGGCTCACCGCGATCGCGGGCACGCCGAGGAACGCGGACTCCACCGCCGCGGCGACGGTGCCGGAGTAGATCACGTTGATGCCCACGTTGGCGCCGATGTTCATGCCGCTGATGGTGACGTCGGGTCGGGTGCCCTCGCCATGGAGGTCGGTCCAGAGGCTCCGCAGCGCGACCTTGGTGCAGTCGGCGGGACGCCCGTCGACCGCGTAGCCCCGCATCCGCTCGGTCACCTGCACGCGGCGGCACATCAGCGGCTGATGGAAGGTCACGCCATGGCCGGCGGCGGACTGCACCGTCGCCGGAGCCACCACGACCACTTCGCCGAGCGAACGCACCGCCTCGTGCAGGGCGATGATCCCCTCCGCGTGGATGCCGTCGTCGTTGGTGAGAAGGACCTTCAGGGGGCGATCGGTGCTCACGGCGATGGCGTCTCCTCGGCGGCCGCGGCGGGCCGGCCCTGGGGATGGACAACATAGTCGCGGCCGCCCCAGCGGATCGGGCGGCCCCGGTCGAGATCCGCGGCGGCCGCGGCCAGCTCGCGGGCGAGCATCAGGCAACCCGGCGCAAACCACGGCAAGGCCGCGAGCGGCACCGCCATCTGCCGGAACGCCGTGGCGAGGGCGAGGGTCTGCGCCGCCGCCGCCGCCGCCGCCAGCGCCGCGAGGGCTCCGGCCTCGGCCCAGCGGGCCTCCGCCGCCGCCGCGACCGCGAGCGCTGCGGCCGCGAGGATCGCCGGCGCCAGCAGCGTCGATCCCGCGAGGCGGGCCGCGTAGCGGCGAAGGCGGCGGGGCGATCGCCCGCAGGCCTCGAGGAAGATCCGCCGCCAGCCGGACCGCATCGCCGCAAGCGAACCGTACATGTGGACCTCCATCATCGACGGCACCGCCGCGACGCCGAGGCGACGCCCCTCCGCGGCGAGCCGCCTCGCGAAGGCGAGATCCTCGAGCAGGTCCTCCCGCACCGCGGCATGGCCGCCGATCGCCTCGTAGGCCTCCCGCCGGAAGAGCATGAACTGCCCGTTGGCGAAGCCGCGGGGCGATCGCTCGCGGTTGGCGCGGTCGAGGGGGTACATCCGCATCAGCGAAAGCGCCGCCACCGGCTGCAGCACCCGCTCGAACCAGTGCGAGTCGCTCAGGCGTCCGAGCAGGCTGAGCAGGTCGGTGCGCCGGGCGATCGCGGTGGCCACCGCGGCCCGCACCAGGCGAGGGTCGAGGCGGACGTCCGCGTCGCTGAAGAGCAGGAACCGCCCCGTCGCCGCGGCGGCGCCGCGGGCCGCCGCATGGCACTTGCCCGCCCAGTCCGGGGGGCAGGAGTCGTTCTCGATGGTGCGGATGCGAGGATCCCCTCCGGCGGCCTCGGCGAGCAGCTGCGGCGTGGCGTCGCGGCAGCGGTCGAGGACGTAGATCGCCTCGAGGCGGTCCGGCGGATAGTCCTGCGCGAGCAGTCCCCGCACGCTCGCGGCGATCGTCCTCGCCTCGTCGTGCACCGGGATCACCACGCTGACCCGCGGCCAACCCTCGGCAGGCGGCGGCGTCTGCAGGGCATCCTCGACCCGCGGGACCTGCGACCCCATCCGCCGAACGCGATGGAGGAACACCGACCAGTAGGCGAGGCCGGCGGCGCAGGCGCCGCCGGCGAGGATCGCGACGAGCAGCAGCATCGGATCGGCAGGCAGGATCGGGCTCGCGGCCGAGGGGCGGGGAAGAGGCGACGGGCAGGGCCGTCGCCGGCGCCGCGACCGCGCCGCGGGCGAAGCCGCGAAGTGTACGGCCGCGGCGTCGCGCCTGCGGTAGAGTGCGGTGGCCCCCAGCTTCTGGAGACTCCGATGCGGACCGGGAGAGACGAGCCCTCGCCGCCGCCGCCTCCGCCGGCGGCCGCCGGACCCCATCTCATCGACCGGGCCGGCGCCCGGGCCTACGACCGGGCCGCGATCGAGCGTCTCGGCATCCCCGGCATCGTGCTGATGGAACTTGCCGCCTGCGGCATCGCCGCGCGGATCCTCGAGGATCTCGGGGACCGTTGGCCGCGGCCCGAGGCGTCGCGGCCGGTGCTGGTGCTGTGCGGGCCGGGCAACAACGGCGGCGACGGCTTCGCGATCGCGAGGCATCTCCTGAACGCGGGGGTGCCCACCGAGGTGCGGGCGTTCGGGCATGCCCCCGCCGGGGGCGACGCCGCAACGGAACGGGCGATCCTCGAGCGGATGGGCGTGCCGATCCAGGCCCTCTCGGCGGAGACGCTGCCGCAGGAGCCCGCCTTCGTGGTCGACGCCCTCTTCGGCACCGGCCTCGATCGGCCCCTCGAGGGAGCGGCCGCGGCGATCGTCGACGCGGTCAATCGCCTCGGGGTCCCCGTGATCGCGGTGGATCTTCCCTCCGGCCTCGATGCCGACGGCGCGTTCCGCGGGCCGACGATCCGCGCCGATGCGACCTTCACGCTCGTCGCCCCGAAGCCGGCCATGCGCTCCCTCGACGCCCAGGCGACGGTCGGACTGCTCGCGGTGGTGCCCATCGGCGTGCCGCCGTCGCTGCTGGCGGAGTTCGGGCGGCCCCTGCCGCCGCCCCCGCATCCCCGCGAGGAGTCGCGGGCGCCGCGACGCGGCATCGATCCGGCCCGCGGCGGCGATCCCGGTTGACCCGAGGCGGCGGGGCCCGGGGCGGCGTTCCCTATGATCGCCGCTCGCCCGCGGCCGCCGACATGGCCCCATCGCCCGGCGAACCCCCCTTCCCATGGTCTACGCGTCGCTGCTTGCCCGCCGCTATCTCACCTCGAGGGTGATCCCGCTCATCGCGGTGCTGGCGGTGGCGCTCAACGTGGCGCTGGTCATCATCGTGGTCTCGGTGATGTCGGGGTTCCTCGACACCCTGCGTTCGAGCGGGCGGACCCTGATGGGCGACGTGGTGGTCAGCCACGAGATCGTCGGCATCCCCGACTACGAGGCCCTCATCGAGCGGATCGAGGCGATGCCGGAGGCCGAAGCCGCCTCGCCGCTGATCGAGACCTTCGGCCTGCTGCGGATGCCCTACGGCCGCGACGGCGAGGCGAGGGTGCAGCCGGTGCAGGTCTGGGCGATCGATCCGCCCTCGCTCACCCGCGTGACCGGGTTCGAGCGGATGGTGTACTGGCAGCCGCCCGGCGGCGACGACGGGATCGCCGCCGACGATCCGCGGCGGAGCCCCGACAAGGATCGCCTCGAGGAGGCGATGGGGATCAACTCCGGGGACGGGCCGTCGACGCTGCTGCCGGGCATGATGCTCGGGATCGAGATCTCGCCCTTCAACCGCCGCCTGCGGGACGGGTCCTACCGCCCCCAGGCGGACGAGGCGTGGATGCCCCTGCACGATGCGACGCTCTCGCTGGTGCCGGTCAGCGCGGGCGGCCGGATCTCCGAGCCGCGGGAGCGTCGCTTCCAGATCGTCAACGAGTTCCAGAGCAAGGTCTACCAGGTCGACAGCCAGCGGGTCCTCATCGGACTCGGCGAGGGGCAGCGGATGCTGCGGATGGCCGGAGGCGACCTCTTCGATCCCCGCGGCGAACTCGACGAGATCGGCCGGCCGCGGGTGATCGGGCGGAGCCCTTCGCGGGCGACCACGATCCTCGTGAAGGCGGCGCCGGGGGTGACGCCGTCGGAGCTGTCCCGCAAGGTCTCCGGAGCCTATCGCGACTTCGTGGAGGCCGCCGCGGCCGATCCCGCCACCGCGGTGCCGCCGCCCCCCTTCGTCGAGGTGCAGACCTGGGAGGAGCGCCTCCGCGACCTGATCGCCCCGGTCGAGAAGGAGCGGGACCTCATGAACGTCCTCTTCTCGATCGTCTACCTCGTGAGCGCGGGCCTGGTGCTGTCGATCTTCTGGGCGATCGTGCACGAGAAGACCCGCGACATCGGCATCCTCCGCTCGGTGGGGGCGTCGCGCCTGGGGGTGCTGTGGATCTTCCTGCGGTACGGCCTCGTGGTCGGCGCCATCGGGGCGGCGCTCGGCCTGGTGCTCGGCTGGATCGTGGTCGACAACATCAACGCCATCCACGACGCCATGGGCGACCCGGCGCCGCGATGGAGCGTGGTCCTCGCCTTCGGCCTCGCGGGGGCGTTCCTGCTCGGGGCCCTGCTCGCGATCCGCCGGCGTTCGCTCCTGCACGCCCTCGTCTGGTCGATTGCGACCGCGGCCCTCGCGGCGATCGGCGTGGGCCTGCTGCTGCACAAGGGCGCGCTGATGTGGGATCCGAGCGTCTACTACTTCGACCGCATCCCGAGCCGCATCGATCTCGCCCGCGCCGTCACCACCATGATCGGCGCCGTGGCCTTCAGCGTGCTCGGCGCCGCGATCCCCGCCGCCAAGGCCGCGGACACCGATCCCGTGCGGGCCCTGCGATACGAATGAGCCTTCTCGCCACCCATCCCGAGGCCGATCCCACCCCGCCGCCGCCGGGCGCCGGCCGGCCGCTGCTCGAGGCGGAGTCGATCCGCAAGACCTATCGCCTCGGCCCCATCGGGGTGCCGGTGCTGCATGGGGCGAGCCTCGAGGTCCGGGCCGGGGAGTGGCTGGCGATCATGGGCGCGAGCGGCTCCGGCAAGAGCACGCTGCTGCACATCCTCGGCGGGCTCGACCGCCCCGATCGCGGCGGGGGCGAGGTCCGCTTCGAGGGTCGCCCCCTCGGGAGCCTCCGCAGCCGCGGCCTCGACCGCTACCGCAACCGCGAGGTGGGCTTCGTGTTCCAGTTCTACCACCTGCTGCCGGAGCTGACCGTCCTCGAGAACGCGATGCTGCCCGGCCTCGTCGGGCAGGTGCCGCTGCTGTGGCGGAGGCACCGCGGCGAGCGGGTGGCGCGGGCGTCGGAACTGCTCGAGCGATTCGGCCTCGGCCATCGCCTGCGGCATCGGCCCCGGGAACTCTCCGGCGGCGAGCGGCAGCGGGTCGCGATCGCGCGGGCGCTCATGAACCGACCCAAGGTCCTGCTCGCCGACGAACCGACCGGCAACCTCGACACCCGCATCGGCACCGAGATCCTCGAACTGCTCGCCGAGGAGCACCGCCGCGGCCTCACCATCGCGATGGTCACCCACGATGCGGGCGTCGCGGGGAGAGCGGACCGCCTCGTGTGGCTCCGCGATGGGCGGGTCGCCGGCGAAGCGGAAGTCCCCGACGCAGCCGGCCGCGCGGACGCCGCCGACGACGCCTGACGCTACCCTCTCCCCTCGCACCCGCCTCGGGACGATGCCATGACCTCGACGAACCCCTCGCCCGCCGCCGCGGCGGATCCGATCGACGACCTGTGCCGCGTCCGCATGGGCGCCCTCCGCGGCGACCGGGTCGAGCTGGCCCTCCCCGGGACCGACTACCGCCTTCATCTGCAGCTCGACGGCGATCCCGCCGCGCTGCCGGAGGAGGGCAAGCGGCTGCGGGGCGTGATCGCCGGCGACGCCCTGCGGATGCACCGCGCCGTGGCCGGCGGCCGCTTCATCGAGCCGGTGACGGGGCATCCCCGCATCGTGCAGGGCACCGTCATGGCGATCGATCCCGCCTCCAACCGGATGCTCGCCGACGCGGTGGTGCCGATGTGGCTGACCCTCGAGCCGGGGCAGTCGGTTCGGGAGTTCGCGACCGGCGACCTCGTGAACTTCTATTGCCGGAGCGGCATGCGCTTCACGCCGGTGGCCTGAGCCCGCCGCCGCCTCGCCTTCGAGCCTCCCCCGGACCGCCGCCATGGCTTCGAGATCCCGAGCCGCCACGCCGGCTTCGCCGCTGCGAGTGGGCCTGGTGGGGACGAAGTTCATGGGCCGCGCCCATTCGACGGCCTGGTCGGCGGCGGGCCGCTTCTTCGACCTGCCCCGCCCCATCGAGATGCGGATGGTGGCGGGACGCGATCGTGCCGCCACCCGCGCCTTCGCGTCGCGGTGGGGGTGGGCGGAGGCGAGCGGGGACTGGCGGGCGATGCTCGCGGAGCCCTGCGTCGACCTCGTCGACGTGGCCGTGCCCAACGATCGGCACGCGGCGATCTCGATCGCGGCGCTGGAGGCGGGCTGCCATGTGGCGTGCGAGAAGCCGCTCGCGGGCACCCTTGCGGACGCCCGGGCGATGCGGGACGCCGCCCGCCGCGCCGCCCGGAAGGGCCTGCGGACCTTCGTCTGGTTCAACTACCGCCGCTGCCCCGCGGTGGCGTTCGCCCGCGAGCTGGTGCGGGAGGGACGCCTCGGCGCCATCCGCCACGTCCGCGCGAGCTACCTGCAGGACTGGGGCGGTGCGGCCACGCCGCTGCTGTGGCGATTCGACGCGAAGGTCGCCGGATCCGGCGCCCACGGCGACCTCAACGCCCACATCGTGGACATGGCCCGGTTCGTCACCGGGCAGGAGTTCCGCGAGGTGAGCGGCGCCATCGAGGAGACCTTCATCGCCGAGCGGCCCCTGCCCGGCCGCGGCCGCCGCCGCGGGCGAAGCACCGTGGACGACTGCGTGCTCTTCCTCGCCCGCTTCGAGGGCGGGGCGGTGGGCACCTTCGAGGCGAGCCGCCTCGCCACCGGGCACCAGAACCGCAACGCCCTCGAGCTCAACGGCGAGCGGGGCTCCCTCCGGTTCGACTTCGAGCGCATGAACGAGCTCGAGTGGTGGGACGACACCCTGCCCTCGAAGCTCCGCGGCTGGAGCCGGATCATGTGCACCAATCCCGGCGACCATCCCTACGCGGCGGCGTACTGGCCCCCGGCGCACCTGCTCGGCTACGAGCACGGCTTCGTCAGCGAGGCCGCGGAGATCGCGACGACCCTCGGCGGCGGTGCCGCGATCGCGCCGCTGCCGGACTTCGCCGACGCCTACGAGACCCAGCGGGTGCTCGAGGCCGCCATCCGCTCGGCGCGGGAGCGGCGTCCCGTGGCGATCCGCGAGATCCGCTGAGGCTCATCCCGCCGGCGCCAGCCGTTCGATCGCCCGCTCGCGAAGCGCCGCGGCCGCGGCGGCCTCGTCTCGGAGCGAGGCCGCGTCGGCGGCGTCGGGCGAGTCCGCCGCGAGCTGCTCGAGCAGGGCCGACCCGTAGGCGAGCGCCTCGACCTGCGAGAGGAGCAGGCGGCGCTCGAAGCGTTCGCCGCGGGCCGCGAGCAGCTCCCAGGCCGCCCGCTCCCGCAGGCGCTGCCGCACCGCGACCTCCGTCGCCGGCAGGCCGGCGGCATCGAGCGGCAGCGACTCCCGCCGGGCGATCGCCTCCAGCGCTGCGGCGATGCGGCGGCTCTCCGCGGCGATCTCCCGGACGAGCGTGCCCGTCGCCGGGGACACCGTCTTGAGGGCGAGCGAGCGGTCCACGGCGGCGTTGTCGGCGAAGAGGCTCCACGCCAACGCGAACCCCTCGCTGCGGGCGCTCGCCGCCCCCGCGATCGCCGCCGGCCGGGGCGAGGCGCAGGAAGCGAGCGGCAGCGTGGCCGCGAGCGATGCGAGCAGCGCCGAGAGCAAGGGCGACGGCCCGCTCCACGCCTCCGCGGCGACGCGGCGGCGGGGGGCGATGCGGGCCGCTCCCGCGGCGGCGCTCACGGCCGGCCGCCGATCACAGCACCTCCGCGGCGAGGCTCGCGAGGTCGCTCCGCTCGGTCTTGCTGAGGGTCACGTGCCCGGCGAGGCGGTAGTTCTTCATCCGGTGGATCACGTGGCTCAGGCCGTTGCTCTCCGCATCGAGATAGGGATGGTCGATCTGCCCGATGTCGCCGCAGAGGACGATCTTCGTGCCGTCGCCGACGCGCGAGACGATCGTCTTCACCTCGTGGGGCGAGAGGTTCTGGGCCTCGTCGACCACCATGAACTGATGGGGGATGCTGCGGCCGCGGATGTAGGTGAGCGGCTCCATGACGAGGCGGCCGCCCGCCATCAGCTGATCAAGGCGCTGCTCCGCCGAGCGGCTGTCCGCATCGGCGCCGTGGCCGCCGGCCCGGGTGGACAGCAGGTACGCCACGTTGTCGAAGATCGGCTGCATCCAGAGCGTGAGCTTCTCGTCCTTGTCGCCGGGCAGGAACCCGATGTCCCGGCCGAGCGGCATGATCGGCCGCGCCGCGAGGAGCTTCTCGAACCGCTCCTCGCGGATCACCTTCTGCAGGCCCGCGGCGAGGGCGAGCAGGGTCTTGCCGCTGCCCGCCGGGCCGATCATGGTCACGAGGCGGACGTCGTCGTCGAGCAGCAGGTCGAGCGCCATCGCCTGCTGCACGTTGCGGCTCATGATGCCGAAGACCGGCTTGCGGGGACCGGTGACCGGAATGAGATGGCCGGTGTCGGCGAGGATCCTCGCGAGGCCGGTGTGGGAGGCGTCCCGCTCGTCCTGCAGCACCACGAACTGGTTGGGGGTGCGGGGCAGGCTCTCGAGGCGTCCGCCCCGCGGCACCGTCACCGGCCGCTCCTCGAGGCGATCGAGATGCAGCTGCCGCTCGCGGTAGAGCTCGTCGATCAGGTCGCCCGGCACGAGCATCTCCACGTAGCCGTGGTGCAGCCAGTCGGTGTCGATCTGGTCGGCCTCGAAGTCCTCCGCGGGGATCCCGAGGGAGTCGCACTTCACGCGGGCGTTGATGTCCTTGGAGATGAAGACCGTCCGGCGGCCGGATCGGTGCATCGCATCGGCCACGCCGAGGATGCGGTTGTCGGCGACGCCGAGGTCGAGCGAGAACGGCTTGCCGAGGTCGCAGCGGTCGATGCGGATCGAGCCGCCGCTCTCGTTCCAGGCGACGCCCTCGAAGAGGCGGCCCTTGGCGCGGAGGCCGTCGAGGGAGCGGATCGCCTGCCGGGCGTTGCGGCCGGTCTCGTCGTTGTTCTTCTTGAAGCGGTCGAGCTCCTCGATCACCGTCAGGGGGATCACCACCTCGTGCTCGGCGAACTTGAAGATCGACTGCGGATCGTGGAGGAGGACGTTGGTGTCGAGGACGAAGTGCTTGCGACGCCCGTCGCGGGCCGTGGCGGCCGGCGTGGCGGGATCGACGACGGGGGCGGGGACGGATCCGTTCACGGCTCTCCCTTTCTCGGATCACCCTTCTCTCGGCCCGGCGGCCCGGCGCCGCCGGGCGGCGGACCGCCGGCCGGAGCGGATCCATCCGCTTCCTCTCGGCGAAGCCGACCGCCGCGGGAGATGCTACGCCCCGCTCCTCCGCTCCGCCGCGGCTACCGTGTCGCCCTCCGATGCACGCACGCCTCTCCGACTTGCTTGATGCCTTCGAACGCGGCGGCGAGCTGCTGCGGATCCGCGAGCCGATCTCGCCGCTGCTCGAAGCCGCCGAGCTCGCCGACCGGATGTCGAAGAGCCCCTGCCCCACCCGCAGCCGCCACGCCCGCGGGTTCGATCCGCTGCACGAGGGCCTCGGAGGCCGCGCCATCCTCTGCGAGCAGGTGGAGGGCTGCGACTTTCCGCTCGCCCTGAACGTCTTCGGCTCCTACCACCGCATGGAGGCGGCGCTCGGCTGCGAGGGCGACCGGGGCGGCTTCGAGGCGATCGCCGCGAGGATCGCCGAACTGACCCGGCCGCAGCCTCCCCGCAGCCTCGGGGAGCTGCTCGCCCGCGCCCGCCAGTTCCTGCCGCTGCTTCGGATCGGTCCGCGACTGGTCCGGCGGGCCCCCTGCCAGGAGGTGGTCCGACTCGCCTCGCGGGGCGAGGTCGACCTTCGCCGCCTGCCGCTCATCAAGTGCTGGCCGCTCGATGGCGACCCCGAAGCGGTCGGATTCGGCCTCGACGCCGCCGCGGCGGGCACCGCCGAGGGCCGCGGCCGCTACATCACCCTCGCCGGGATGCACACCATCCACGCGGACGACCGCGGCGAGGCGCGGCCGGCGAGCCACAACATCGGCATGTACCGGGCGCAGCTCGTCGACGCCACCCGCCTGGCGATGCACTGGCATCTGCACCACGACGGGGCCGCCCACTGGCGGAGCTGGAAGCGGCTCGGCGAGCCGATGCCGATCGCCATCGCCCTCGGCGGCGAGAGCGTGCTGCCCTACGCCGCCACCTGCCCGCTGCCGCCGGGCCTGAGCGAACTGCTCATGGCGGGCTTCCTGCAGGGCCGGGGGATCCCGCTCGTCCGCTGCCGCACCGTGCCCCTTCGCGTGCCTGCCAACAGCGAGATCGTGATCGAAGGATTCGTCTCGACCCGCTGCGGCGGGATCGGCTTCGACCCTCGCCGCGGCGATCCGATCGGCGAGGGCGCCGTCTTCGAGGGGCCCTTCGGCGACCACACCGGCTTCTACTCGCTGCCGGACCGCTATCCGATCGTCGAAGTGACCGCGGTGACCCACCGCCGCCGCGCCATCTTCCCCGCCACCGTGGTGGGCCTGCCGCCGCAGGAGGACTACTACCTCGGCAAGGCGACCGAGCGGATCATGCGGCCGCTGCTGAAGGTGCTGATCCCCGACATCGAGGACTACCACCTGCCCCGCCACGGCTGCTTCCACAACGCCGCGTTCATCTCGATCCGCAAGCACTATCCCCTGCAGGCCCGCCGGGTCATGCACAGCGTCTGGGGCGCCGGGCAGATGGCCTGGACCAAGTCGATCGTCGTGGTGGACGAAGGCGTGCCGGTGCACGACGAACCGGCGGTCTGGCGGGCCGTCTTCGAGCGGGTCGACCTCCGCCGCGATCTGGAGGCGGTGCTCGGGCCCCTCGACATCCTCGACCATGCGGCCCCGTTCCTCGCCGCGGGCGGCAAGATCGGCTTCGACGCCACCCGCCGCGATCCCGCGGAGCGGTTCGGGCCCGACGCCGCGGCCGCGCCGCGGCTGCCCCACGCCGCCGAGATCGCCGCCGGCCTCGCGATGCTTCGGGCGCGGATCGCCGAGGGCGGCCTCCCCGGGGCGGTCGGCGTCGCCTCGCCCGAGGAGTCGCTCGGCCGCTTGGCCGTGATCGCGATGCGGGGCGGCGCGGCGGGCGAGGCCCTCGAGGCCGCGAGCGGCCTCCTCGACGATGCCGCCGAGGGCGTGGCCGACTGGATCATCGCCATCGACGCCGATGCGGATCCGCTGCGCCTCGAGGAGGTGCTCTTCCGCCTCGCGAGCCATGCCGACCCGCGGCGGGACTGGTGGCGGCACGGTCGGCGGCAGCGGCTGCTGAGCGACGCCACCGCCAAGGCGCCCGGGCAGCGGCGGGGACTCCCGGTCCGCGACTATCCGGCGATCCTCCGCAGCGATCCCGAGGTGGCGGCGCGGATCGAGGCCCGCTTCGGCGGCGAACTGGCCCCCCGCCGCGACTGGCCCCGCCGCGACGAAGGGCCCGGGGCGTGACGACGCCGGACGCGGCGGGCGGCGGCGTTCCGGGCGAGGTTCCCGCACCGCCTCCGGTCGACGGGGCGGACGGGGGCGATGCCCGCCTTGACGGACTGGTCCCGCCGGCCTGGCGATGGGTCCATCTCGCGGGGCTGCTCGTGGCGAGCGGCTTCTACTTCTTCATCGTCTACGCCTGCATGCGGGGCGTGCTTGCCGAGATCGGCTCCGCACCGGGCACGATCGCCCGAGCCGCGGCGGCGACCGCCGCCATGGCGGCCTTCGTGGTGTGGCTGGCTCCGCTCGCGGACCTTCCGCAGATCGTCTTCGCCCATGTCCTGCCCCGCCGCCGGATCGATCGTCATGCCTGCCCCGCGTGCGGCTATGCGATGCCGCAGGATCGCGTCCGGCCCTGCTCCGAGTGCGGTCGCCGACCCTTCCTTCCCACGGCATGGCAACCGAGTCTCGCCACCGCACGAAGGTTCCTCGCCGTTCTGCTCGCCGGACTGACCGCCGGCATCGCCTGCGGCGAGTGGTGGACCCGCTCCGATGAACTTCGCTTCCGCAACGAGGCTGCCGGAAGGCAGGAAGCCTACATGCGGCCGCGGAGCTGGCCTGCGGACTTCGCATCGCTGCGGTTCGATCCGGCGGCGGGCGTCTCCGCGCATCGCGGGCCCGACGCCGCCCGGATCGCCGGCTGGCGGCCCGGACCGCCGCTGCCGGCCCCGAAACCGCCTTCCGAAGCGTTCGGCACGCCTGCATCCGCCGCCGGCGGGGACGAGCCGGAGTGAGTTCGGCGGATGCCCGGCCCGTCGGGATCCGCCTCGCATCTTCACACGAACGAGCCGAACATTCCCCTGAAGTTGCATGACCGCCGGTCGAAACTCAATGATTCATGTGTGTGGATAGGTGACGAACGGGTCGATTCACACTAACATTGTCCATTCGCGCGGCGCTGCAGATCGTGCCCATCCCCGCGGGCCTGCACGCCGAACCCGCCGAGGGCTCCCTCGCGGATCCCTCA
>CAZQUA010000010.1:0-1561 GCA_964596455.1 uncultured Isosphaeraceae bacterium | reverse complement strand
GCTTCCGCCGAGGGCCGCGAAGGCGATCGACGCCGCCATGCGGACGCGGCGCCGCATCGGGTTGCTCTCGTGGCCGCTCGCCATCGGGTCGTCTCCCATCGGGGTCTCGAGTTCGGATCGAACCGCGGCTATCGGCACGCGGCGGTTCGGGCGAACACTCCCGCGGCGGCGGCGAGCCTCGCCACGCCGCTACAATCGCGTCCTTCTCGCCCCGTTCGGGTGATGCCTTCGCGATGGTCCGATCCCGCGTCGGACCGGTCCCGGCCATGCCAAGGGAAGACCCATGACCATGCTCGCCCTCGATGCCGTCGGATTCGCAGACCTGGTGTCGCCGACGCTGGCGCTGATCCAGAACATCGGGACGCCGGGCCTGATCGTCATCCTGATCATCGCCCTGCTGATCTTCGGCAAGCGCCTTCCCGACGTCGCCCGCTCCCTCGGCCGCAGCATCATGGAGTTCAAGAAGGGCGTGAAGACGGTGGAGCAGGAGATCGAGAGCGAGTCCAGCCGCCCCGCCCGTTCGCCGCAGCAGCTCGCGGAGAGCTCGACCCGCGAGGCCCTCGACCGGGAGGAGCCGATGCGGAACCCCTACCGAAGCGGCGGCGGCGTCAGCGGCGAAGCCTGATCGACTCCCGCGGCACCCTCCGCCGCCTGCGGAGTCGCGGACGAGTCGCCGTTCCTGCCGATGCGGCGGGCCGATGGGCGGAGCCGATCGGCGGAGCATGCCGCCACGGGCGGCGTCCCCATCGCCGCCCCGGAGACCGACTCGCATGAGGGTTCTCGCCGTCGGACCGCCACGCCTGCGAGAGGCCGCATGAACCGCATGCACCGCTTCCATCGGATGCTCCTTGCCGAAGCGGTCGCGGCCTGGCGGCAGGATCGGCCCGGGCATCCCGGCATCGCCCCCTCGGCCGCCCGCGCCGCCAATCGCATCGCCGATCCGATCGAGGCGCTGGCCGTCGAGGCGTCGCTGCAGCCGGAGGCCCCGATGTTCGCGGCGGCCCTGCGGCGGATCGGCCGCATCCGTCTGGGGGTGTCGGCGGTGCTGCTGGCGGCCGCCGCGATCGCCGGCGGCGCTGCGGTCGCGGCCTCGCTCCCCCCGGGCGAGTCCCGCCCCGTGAACACGCTCTGGATCCTCGGAGGCTTCCTCGGCTCGCAGACGCTGCTGCTGCTGCTCTCGCTCGCGCTGCTGCTGCCTGCGGCAGCGGGACTCGGGGCCTCGATCGGCGGGATGGCGGCCCGCATGGCGGCGGCGATTGCTTCACGCCTGTCCCGAGGGGATGCCGCCTCCAGCGACGCCGCCGCGGCGAACCTCGTCGCGGTCCGCCGCTGGGCCGCCGCCGAGGCCCGCACGCCGATCGGCCGATGGCGAGTGGCCCTGCTCTCCAACGCGGCGTGGCTCGCCTTCAACCTCGCCGGCGTGCTGACCGCCATCCTGCTGTTGAGCGTGCGGCAGTACCGCTTCGGATGGGAGACGACGATCCTGCCGTCGGCGGTGGTCGAGGCCGCGGTCGCGTCGATGGCGTGGTTGCCCGCGCAGCTTGGCGTCGCGCCGCCGGAC
>CAZQUA010000009.1:0-26638 GCA_964596455.1 uncultured Isosphaeraceae bacterium | reverse complement strand
CTCCGTTGCGCGTTGTCGCGACGAGCGAAGCAAGTCGGAAGGGGGAGCCGATCCACTCCGTTGCCCTCGCCCCGCACGCAATCACCCGGCGGTGTGCTCGGGGGTCGCGGCGATCGCCTCGATCAGGCGGGGGTGCAACGCGGCGCTCGCGGCGACCACGCCACGGTTCCGCTCGAGGCCGCGGCCTTGCGAGAAGTCGAGCGGGCGGCCGTCGACGTCGCTGACCACGGCGCCCGCTTCCTCGGCGATCAGCATGCCCGCCGCGTGGTCCCAGATCCGCTCGACGTAGGCCTTTCTCGTGGGCAGGCGGAGGTAGGCATGGGCCTGCCCCCGCGCCACCACCGCGTACTTGCACTGGCTGTCGAGACGCACCGGCGGCCCGCTCTCGCCGATCGCGGCGAGCACCGCGACGCTGCGGTCCTGCCGGCTGTGCCCGCTTTCCACCGACTCGCAGCTCACCACCGGATCCCCGGGAGACCACGCCGCCGATGAGATCCGCAGGCGGCGGCCGTCCGGCGCGGGGGGATCGATCGCCCAGGCGCCGCCGCCACGCGTCGCCGAGAAGAGCGAGCCCGCCGGATCGGCGATGGTCACGTCGCCCCGCGGGTCCGCGGGCAGATGCGGGCAGCCGAGCACGCCGATCTGCGGCACGCCCCGCTCGATCCAAGCGAGCGCGATCGCATACTGCTGCCGACGCAGGAAGCCCTTGGTGCCATCGACCGGATCGAGGGTCCAGAAGCCCTCCGCGACCGGCTCGCCGCCGCCCGCGGCGACCGCCGCAAGCACGGCTTCCGCGTCCGCATCGGGGCGAACGCGGGCGACGACCGCGGTCACCGCCTCAAGCCGCTCTCGACCCGCCTCGCCCTCGAGCAGATCGGCCTGCTCCTCGCCGACGAGGCGAAGGCGGTCCCCGCCCTCCCTCTCCGCAAGCGTCATCGAGACGATCGCCTGTGCGGCGAAGTCGGCGATGGTCACGGGGCTGCGGTCGTCCTTCTCGACCCGAGCCACGCCCCCGGAAGCGGCGTGGACCGCTCGCGTGGCGGCCATGGCGGCCACGACCGCGGCCTCGGCGTGGGCAAGGCGGAGATGAAGGTCGCGGTCGGCGGAGTCGTGCATCGGATGGGAATCGACCCGCAGCGGCCATCGGGTTGAGCCGGCCGCGTCCCTTTGCGGCGAAGGGCGTCGGTGGCGCTTCCCCCCACCGGAGTCGTCCCTACACTGCAACCGTTCACGACGGGTGAACGATGCGCCAGCAGTTGCCGCGGGCAGGGACGCCGCCCGAAGGGACTCCGGCCCGCGGTTCCGCACCTGAAACGCTCCGTCGGCGGCCATGCCCGGCGGAGCGGGGGAGGACCGCCCATGACCAGCCATCGCACCGACCCGGGGCCCGGCCATTCGAGCGGGTCGATCCGCAACATCGCCCTCGTCGGGCACAGCGGCAGCGGCAAGACCACGCTCGTCGAGCAGCTGCTTGCCGCCGCGGGGACGATCGGCAAGCCGGGTCGGGTCGAGGACGGCTCCACCGTCTGCGACTTCGAGGCGGAGGAGAAGAGCCACGGACACAGCCTCTACCCGGCGATCGCGACGGTGCGGCACGGCGGCCTGGTGGTGCATCTGATCGACACGCCGGGCTTCCCCGACTTCCTCGGGCAGACCCTCTCGGTGCTGCCCGCGAGCGAGACGGTCGCGGTGGTGGTCGGCGCCGACAAGGGCATCCAGACCACCACCCGCCGCATCCTCGCGGTGGCGGGGCAACGCCGCCTGCCGCGGATGGTGGTCGTCAATCGGATCGACGACCACCTCGGCGAATGCGAAGAGCTGCTCGACCGCCTGCGGGAGACCTTCGGCAGCGAGCTTCTGCCGATCAACCTGCCCACCCCCGACGGAAGCGGCGTGGCCGACCTGTGGTCCTCCGAGCGGGGCGAGTCCGCGTTCAGCTCGGTGGCGGAGGCGCACCAGCGACTCGTCGACCAGGTGGTCGAGGTGGACGACGAGCTGATGTCGCAGTACCTCGAGTCCGGCAGCGTCTCGCCGGAGTCGCTGCGGGCCGCCTTCCAGAAGGCCCTGCGGACCGGGCATCTCGTGCCGGTCTGCTTCTGCTCGGCGAAGACCGGCGCCGGCGTCGAGGCGCTGCTCGAGATCTTCGAGCAGCTCTGCCCGAGCCCTCTCGAGGGCAATCCCCGCCCCTTCGTGCTGACCACGCCGGAGGGCGAGTCGCCCTACGAGCCGCGGCCGGATCCGGCGGGCAAGCTCGTGGGGCACGTCTTCAAGGTGACCACCGATCCCTTCGTGGGCAAGCTCTGCCTCGTGCGGATCCATCAGGGCACGCTGAAGGCGGGGGACTCGGTGCTCGTCAACGACGGCACCAAGCCGGTGCGGATCGCCCACATCCACGAGGTGCACGGGCGGGAGCATCCCGAGATCGCCCGAGCCGTCCCCGGCGACATCGTCTGCATCACCAAGGTGGACGATCTGCACTTCAACGACGTGATCCACGGCGGGACCGATCTCGGCGGCCTGCGGTTCCGCGCCATCGAGATGCCGCGTCCGATGTACGGCCTCGCCCTCGCCGCCAAGAGCCGCAGCGACGAGGCGAAGGTCAGCACCGGCCTCGCCAAGCTCTGCGAGGAGGATCCGACCTTCGAGGTGGAGCGGGTCGCGGCGACCCATCAGCTCGTGGCTCGGGCGATGGGCGAACTGCACATGCGGGTCGCCCTCGAGCGGCTGCGGAACCGCTTCAAGCTCGATCTCGACACCGAGCCGCCCAAGGTCGCCTACAAGGAGTCGGTCTCGTCGCGGGCGGAGGGGCATCACCGCCACAAGAAGCAGACCGGGGGAGCGGGGCAGTTCGGCGAGGTCTCCCTGCGGGTCGAGCCGATCCTCGGCGATGACGGCCTGCCGGACCACCGCCGCTTCGAGTTCGTCGATGCGACCGTCGGCGGCGCGGTGCCGCGGCAGTTCATGCCCGCGATCGAGAAGGGCATCCGGCAGGTGCTCGCGGAGGGCGCGATCGCCGGCTACCCGCTCGGAGGCGTGCGGGTGGAGGTGTTCGACGGCAAGCACCATCCGGTGGACTCCAAGGAGGTGGCGTTCGTGACCGCGGGGCGGCGGGCCTTCATCGATGCGGTGATGAAGGCGAAGCCGCAGCTGCTCGAGCCGATCGTGGCGGTCGAGGTGACGGCGCCCTCCGCCTCGATGGGCGACCTCACCGCGGACTTCTCGGGCCGCCGCGGGCAGGTGCTCGACACCCAGATGCTGCCGGGCGACCTCTGCATGATCCGGGCGGAGGTCCCGCTTTCCGAGATGGGGACCTACTCCAACACCCTCAAGAGCATGACCGCCGGGCAGGGCTCCTTCGTGATGGACTACAGCCACGACGCCGCGGCGCCGCCGAACCTGCAGTCCGCGGTGGTGGCCTCCTTCACCCGGCGGGACGAGGCCGAGGACTGACCCGGTCTGCGGAGTAGACTCTGCCCATGCCGCTTCGAAGCGTGGTCGCCCTTCTGCTGAGCGTGCTGATGGCCCTGCCGGCCGCGGCGGTCGGCATCTGCGGCGACCGCGGTTCCTCCGGGGGCGACGAGGCGGCGGTGGCCTGCTGCGGCCCGCTGTGCGCCTGCGGAGCGGAGTGCCCCTGCCGGGCCTCGACGCCGGTGCTCCCGGAGTCGCCCGAGCCGATGGCGCCGGCGGCGGGTGGGGAGCGTCTGCTCGCATGGGAGGGCGACGGCGCGGAGCGATCGCCGGCGATGCGGCCGCCGCCGAGCCGGACCTTGGTCGATCGCGAACCGATGGCGGCGGCAGGGGGCCGCGAGGTCCTGCTCCGCAAGCGGGTGCTGCGGACCTAGCCGCGGCGAGCCCTGGCGCGGTTGCGCGCGCCCACGACGCCACCATCCATTCTCCCCGGCTCGGGAGGGCCCGCGATTCCGCTCGGGCCTTTCCGCCACGCCGCCGTCCCCATCCCACCCGCTTCGAGACCTCGAGGCCCTGCGCCCGAGGCATCGGGGAGTGCCCGACATGCCTGCCGCCTTCAAGCGAAGCCGCCGCGGCGCGATTCGCGTGCTGCCGATCTCCATCCTGACGCTCGCCGCGTGCGCGGGCGATCCGACGCCTCGCTCCATCGACGACGCCCGCACCGCCGCGGCCGCGGCGGCCGCCGCCGGCTCGGTGGTGCTGGTGGTCCGGGGCATGGCCTGCCCCAAGTGCGTCACCAACGCCGACCTGCAGCTGCTGAAGATCCCCGGCGTCACGCGGGTGCGGATCGACATGCGGCACGGTCTCATCGAGGTGTCGCTCGACGGTTCGCCGCCGCCGTCCCGAGAGGCCTTCGCCAAGGCGATCGACGACGCCGGCCTCACGCTCGTGGAGATCCACGGCCTGCCGGGAGCGGAGGCCTGATGGAACTTCTCCGCCTCGCCCGACCGATCGGCGGCCTGCTCGCGGCGATCGCGATCGCGTCCGGGGCCCCGCCCGCGGCGGCGCAGGAGGCGATCAACATGCCGGCGGCGACGCAGCCCTCGCCGGGGCAGTGGGTGGTGCGGGAGCTGCCCCGCTACTGGCGGTACCGCGAGGGCGGCGAGGCGGCGAGCCCGCGAGGCCTCTTCGAGCTCGACACCTCGGTCGCCTACGGGATCGTCTCCCGCCTCTCGCTGCAGGCGGATCTTCCGTTCTATTGGCAGCAGCCCCAGGGCCCCGGTCAGCGGGACCGCGTGGGGGTGGGCGACCTCTCGCTCTCCCTCAAGCTTCGCCTGCTGCAGGAGGACCTCGGCCCGGTGGACACCCTTCGGGTGGCGGCCTTCGCAGGCACCCTTCTGCCCACCGGCACCGACGGCTTCGGAAGCGAGTCCTTCGATCCCTTCCTCGGCGTCGCCGCCACGGGCATCTTCGGCCGCCACGGCCTCAACGCCTCGCTGGCGTGGCGGTTCACCACCGGCGGCACCTTCGATCCGGTGTTCGCCGGGGAGACCACCGCCGATCTGCTCGAGTTCGATGCGTCCTATCTCTTCCGCCTGCGGCCCGCGGCCTACACCGAAGTGCACGAGGCGGCGCTCTATGCGGTGCTCGAGCTCAACGGCGACTACGAGACCAGCGGCGATCTCGAGATCCTGCTCTCCCCCGGCCTCCTCTACGAGGCCCAGCGATTCGCCCTCGAGGCCTCGCTGCAGATCCCGGTGCTGCAGCGGCTCGAGGCGAGGCCGGAACTGGCATGGTCGCTGGTGTTCGGGGTGCGGCTGCTCTTCTGATCGCGGCCGGTCGCGGCGGGGATCTCTCGGTAGATTGACCGGACGCCGGCGGCTCCGGCGGCCCGGAACCCTGCCGATGTCCGCCGAGGACGCCCCCCAGAACCTGCTCGAGGCCGAGACGATCGCCCGCCGCCGCCTCGACCGGGCGGTGTACGACTACTTCCGCAGCGGCGCCTGGGACGAGTCGACGCTGCGGCGGAATCGCCGCGCCTACCGGGAGATCGAGCTGCTCCCGCGGGTGCTTGTGGGCGTCGCGGAGCGGGATCCCGCGGTGACGCTGCTCGGCCGCCGCGCAGCGTTGCCGATCCTCGCGGCGCCGACGGCTTTCCATCGCCTGGCCCATCCCGAGGGCGAGGTCGCCACCGCCCGCGCCTTCGCGGCCGCGGGTGCGGTCATGGTGCTGTCGAGCCTCTCCACCACCGCCGTCGAGGAGGTCGCGGCGCAGGGCGGCGAGGTGTGGTTCCAGCTCTACGCCAACCGCGACCACGGCCTCACCCGGGCCCTGATCGATCGGGTGGTGCAGGCGGGCTGCCGAGCGCTGATGCTCACCGCGGACACGCCGGTGTGGGGCGTCCGCGAACGCGACGTCCGCAACGGGTTCCATCTGCCGCCGGGGCTTGCCGCAGTCAACCTGACCTCGCTCTCGCCGCAGGGCGAGGCGCTGGGGCAGCGGGGAGCGGGCATGGGCGAAGCCTTCGACTGGATGCTGCACCCGGGCCTCTCCTGGAGCGACCTCGAGCGGATCTGCCGCGACTCGCCGGTGCCGGTGCTGCTCAAGGGACTCTGCCGCGGGGACGATGCCCGCCGGGCCATCGAGTGCGGTTGCGAGGGCGTGGTGGTCTCCAACCACGGAGGCCGGCAGCTCGATGGCCAACCCGCCACCATCGAGGTGCTGCCGGAGGTGGTCGAGGCGGTGGCGGGCCGCGGCCTTGTGCTCGTCGATGGAGGCGTCCGCCGCGGGACCGACGTCCTCAAGGCGCTCGCGATCGGCGCCGACGCGGTGCAGATCGGCCGGCCGGTGCTGTGGGGCCTCGCCTGCGGGGGCGAGGCCGGGGTGCGGCGGGTGATCGCGCAGCTCGCCCGGGAACTCGACCTTGCGATGGCCCTCGCCGGATGCCCCCACCGGGAGGCGATCCGCCCGGATCTGCTGCGGCGGCGCGTCGGCGGCCGAGGTGGCGTCTGAGGCCGGATCGGCGCCTCGCGGTTGAAGCGAGGCGGGCACGGTGTACGCTGTCCCAAGGAGGCGTGAACGCCGCCTCTTGGACCGCCCCCGCCACCAGAGGATCTTCATGATGTCGCCATCGAGTTCGAGCCGGATCGCCGGGACCGGAGTGGGAATGCTCGCGCTGGCCCTGACCGCGGTGGCGGTGGGGCAGTGGTCGAGCGGCGGACCGCTCTCGCGGCATCGCGGCGGCGACGAAGGCGGCGTGGCGGGCTCGGTGGGGCCGGACGTGATCGTCGCGGCGCTGACCGACATCGCGACCTACGGCACCGTGGGCGGCATCAGCGCCTACGCGGTCGGCACCACCTCCTGCAACATCGGCGACGAGGTGCTGGCGTGGTACTCCAACACCAACCAGCACCCGGTGATCGCCCAGAACCTCTACCGGATCCGCGACGGCCGCATCGAGATGATCGGCATGAGCTGGCTCAAGCACGGCTTCTGCGCCCTGAGCGGGACGCTCTGCGGATCGTGCCAGGCCACGCCCTGCGCGACCCTGGGCATCGGCTGCTCCGATCCCTACTCGGCGAGCCTCAATGGATCGCAGGGCGGCCTCGGGCCCCGCTCGCAGGTGAATCCGACGACCGGCTTCTTCCCCTATCCCTTCTCGGCGTCTCCCGCGCCCGCGACGATCGGACGCCGCCTGCAGGTGCCGACCTCGGCGGTGGCGCCGAGCGCCAATCCCGGCGCCCTCTACTTCGTCGAAGGCCACTACATCACGCCCGACGAGCCGGCCCGCCGCACCGACATGAACAACGCCTCCTACCGGCAGGCCCTCGTGGGCTCGCAGGGCTCGAGCGGCTCCTGGAACATGTCGCTGACCGGCCCGACCTACCAGCAGAAGGCCGCGATCTTCGCCTGGAAGGAGCATGGCCTCGGCATCGGGCAACCCGACCCGGCCGTGCAGATCCGCACCGTCGACGGCTTCGGCAGCGGCCGCCTCTTCGTGGCGTTCAAGGCGACGGATCTCGGCGGCGGCTGGTGGAACTACGAGTACGCGGTGCACAACTACAACTCCCACCGCGCCATGGGCGCCTTCCGGGTGCCGGTCCCCGAGGGCGTCGAGGTCGCCAACATCGGCTTCCACGGCGTGCCCCACCACAGCGGCGAGCCGTACGCGACCGCCCCGTGGAGCGGCGTCCGCAGCGGCGGCGAGATCGTCTGGAGCACCCAGTCCCACGCCGAGAACGCCAACGCCAACGCCCTTCGCTGGGGCACCATGTTCAACTTCCGCTTCGATGCCGCCTCGCCGCCGGTCGAGGTGGTGGGCAGCCTGGCCTACTTCCTGCCGGGGACGCCAACGGAGGTCGGCGTGGCGCTGGTGGGGCCGGATGCGGCGGGCGTCTTCGGCGACCTCGACGGGAACGGGATCGTCGACGGATCCGATCTGGCGATCCTGCTCTCGGCCTGGGGCGAGTCCGGCGGCATCGCGGACCTCGACGGCGACGGCATCGTGGGCGGCGGAGACCTCGGCCTGCTGCTGACCGCGTGGGGATGATGGCGGAAGGCCCTTCGCGGTCCCGCCCGGCGGAGCTCAGCGGAGGCCGGATCGCCCCTCCCGCTCGAGCGTCGGCCAGTCGGGCAGCGTCCGCATGAGCTCGGGCAGCAGCGCCGACAGCAGGCTCTCGACCTGCTCGCGGTAGCGATCCACCGACTCCTCCGTCGGCACCGCGGCGGGGACCACCGTCGAGAACTCCACCTTCACGAAGTAGGCGTACCGCTGGTACAGCGTGAAGGCGAGGCTCTTCACGTCGGAGGCCCGCGGCGTCATGCGGCCGTTGGCGATGAAGAGGTAGCCGCCGAGGTGCAGCGTCCTCGGATCGGCGGGATTGCGGAACTTCGTGAGGCGCAACTTCGCCTCGCCGACCGGCAGGGCGATGGTCCGAAGCGATCGGGTGACCGGATGGGTCCACTCGACGAGCGGATAGCGCTCGCCGGTGTCGAGGTTCCGGAGCGACTCGTCGTAACGCACGCCGTCGACCTCGAGCGCGAGGGGCAGGATCTCCGCCGGCGCCGCGATCTGCAGGCCCGCTCCGATCCAGCACACCTCCGGCACATGGGGGTTCTCGTCGGGGTCGCCGCTGTAGAAGGCCAGGTGCAGCTGCAGCAGGCCCTTGGCGGGATCGCCATCGAGGGCGTAGGCGCGATCGAGGTAGCGGCGGGTGCCGAGCACCTCCACCACTTGGGCGTCCAGGACCCGGTCCGCGCCCACCCGCTGCCAGGGGCCGAGGGTCGTCGGGATCGTGGCGAGCGGTTCCTGCAGCGGGGCTTCGAGCTTGTCCATCCACACGCCCATGGCCGCGGAGACGCTTCGCACCATGACCCCGTCGGCGACAAGGGCCAGCAACGCCGCCGCCACGGTCATTCCGCCGAGGATCGGGCGGATCGGCGGCGGGGGCGGTGGCTCCTCGCCGATCGGCTCCTCCTCGGCGCGGTTGAACGGCGCCAGCGCCCAGGCCACCACCAGCGCCACCACCAGCACCGGCATCGTCCAGATGTCGGAGATCGCCTGGTGCACGTCGCCGTCGAGGATCTGGGCGTCCCAGGTCGCCAGCACCGCCATGAAGACGACCCGCAGGGCGTTGAAGACGATCGCAAGAAGGATGGTCGCGGCGATCAGGAAGGTGCGGGTCCAGGCGCGGTCGAGGAGCCACCAGGCGATCGGAACCGCCGCCGCGAGCACCGCCGGCAGCATCCGGATCCCCGAGCAGGCCTCCGCCACGTTGACGGGATGCCAGGCGCCGTCGTGCATCACCGAGATGACGGTGCCGCTTCGCGAGACTTCCCAGCCGAAGGCATCGATCAGGAAGAACCCCCAGCTTGCGGCGATCCGCTGCAGCTCGACGGTGACGGGGGCGAGGATGCGGCTGCCGATGCACTGCCCGAAGACGAGCAGGTAGAGGCCGGGGAACCACAGGTGACGCAGCGAGCCCTTGCCCAGGATCGTCGCGGCGAAGCCCGCGACCGCGAGGACCACCCCGAGGCCGCGGCTGTTGTGGCTGTTGACGATCGGCAGCGACGAGACGGTGGCGACGGTGAACCAGGCCCCGCCGAGCAGCACCACCAACGGCCCCGCGAACGAGGGGGTGCCGGGCAGGCGGGCGAGGCGGTCCCGCGACATCCACAGGAGCCACAGCGCTCCGAGCGGCGCCAGGAAGGTGTGGGCCCACTCCGTCGGCGCCGACAGCGCCCATTCCCATTGCACCAGGAAGTACCGCCAGAAGGCGAGCAGGAGCAGGGCCGCCGCCGCCAGCACCAGCAGCGGTTCCCGGACCTTGCTCGTCGAGGCGGATGGTGAGGCGGCGGGGTCGTTCACAGCGGGGGTTCGAAGAGATGGGAGGGGGAAGGATCGGACCGATCGTCCTCGCTCATCGAAGCGATTCGGGCGGATTCGTCAGGGGAGTCATCGTCTCCGCGGCGGCAGGTCGATGGAAGGGCTCCCGTCCGGGCCGTGCGCCGCGGCCCGGCGGCCCGAGGAGCAATCGCCGTTGCCGACCGACCTGCCCGACGCCACGCCGCCGGCCGATGCCGCGATGCCGGCCCGTCCCCCCGTCGAACTGCAGTTCCTCGAGGGGCCGCAGTCGCGGCTCTTCGAGGCGGTCCGCGCCTTCAAGATCCTCGTGGAGTTCATCCGCGGGTTTCGCCGCCTGCACTTCGTGGGCCCCTGCGTGACCATCTTCGGCTCGGCGAGGTTCCAGGAGGACCATCCGAGCTACCAGCTCGCCCGGGAGACCGCCCGTCGCCTCGCCCTCGGGGGCTTCACCATCATGACCGGCGGCGGCCCCGGCATCATGGAGGCCGCCAATCGCGGGGCCCGCGACGTGGGCGGCCGCTCCATCGGCTGCAACATCATCCTGCCGATGGAGCAGGCCCCGAACCCGTTCATCGACCTCTGCATCGAGTTCAAGTACTTCTTCGTGCGGAAGGTGATGCTCGTCAAGTACTCCTACGCCTTCGTGATCCTGCCCGGCGGGTTCGGCACCCTCGACGAGCTCTTCGAGACGCTGACCCTGATCCAGACCCGCAAGATCCACGACTTTCCCGTGGTCCTGATGGGGCGGTCGTACTGGCAGCCGATGCTCGACTTCCTCCGCGACACCATGGCGGCCGAGGGCACCATCGACCCGGCGGACATCGACCGCCTCACCGTGACCGACGATCCCGCGGAGGCGGCGAGGGTGATCGCGGAGGTGGCGCTGCCTCGCTTCGGGCTCGGCTACGGGCCGAAGGTCCGCCGCCGCTGGTTCCTCGGCGAATGATCGCGGCGGCCGACGCGGCGGCTGCGGCTATGGCTGCGGCTATGGCTATGGTGCAGGCATGAGCGAGCGGCGATTCACGGCCCGGGTGGTCGACCTCGATGCGAGGACGATCGAGTTGCGGTCGGTCACGGTGCGGGAGGGGCGGATCGCCGCCTTCGGTCCGCCGGGCGACGGCGGGTCCCGCGGCTTCCTCGTGCCGGGATTCGTCGACGCCCATGTGCACGTCGAGAGCAGCATGATGCCCCCGAGCGAGTTCGCGCGGGTGGCGGTCCGCCACGGCACCGTCGCGACGGTCAGCGATCCCCACGAGATCGCCAACGTGCTCGGCGTGGCGGGCGTCGAGTTCATGCTGCGGGACGCCGCCCGCCGCCCGTTCCGATTCTGCTTCGGCGCTCCCTCCTGCGTGCCCGCCACCGCCTTTGAGACCGCCGGCGCGGTCCTCGACGCCGCCGCGGTGTCCGCGCTGCTTGCGGATCCGCGGATCGGCTACCTCAGCGAGATGATGCACTGGCCGGGAGCGATCTCGGGCGACCGCGAGGTGATGGCGAAGATCGCGGCGGCGGTGGCGATCGGCAAGCCGGTCGACGGGCATGCTCCGCAGCTCGCTGGCGAGGAGGCTCGCCTCTACGCCGCCGCAGGCATCTCGACCGACCACGAGTGCACCAGCCTCGAGGAGGCGCGGCACAAGGCGTCGCTCGGCATGCGGATCGCGATCCGCGAGGGATCGGCGGCCCGCAACTTCGAGGCGCTCTGGCCGCTGCTGCGGGAGTTCCCCGGGCAGTGCATGTTCTGCACCGACGACGCCCACCCCGACGTGCTCGCGGCGGGGCACGTCAACCGCCTCGTGGCGCGGGCGGTCGCGAAGGGCATCGACCGCTTCGACGCGCTGCGTGCGGCCTGCGTGGTTCCCGTGGAGCACTACCGCATCCCCTGCGGGCAGCTGCGGATCGGCGATGCCGCCGACTTCGCCGTCCTGCGGGATCTCGAGGCCTTCGAGGCGATCGAGACCTCGATCGGCGGCGAGATCGTCTTCGAGGCGGGCCGGGACCGCTGGTCGCCGCTGCCGGTGGAGACCCCCAATCGGTTCCGCGAGGCGACCTTCACCGCCGCGGACTTCTCGCTCCCGGCGGTCGGCGCCTCCGTCGCCGTCCGCACCATCGAGCCCGCCGACGGCGAGCTCGTCACCGGCGAGGGGCGGGCGATCGCGCCGGTCCGCGACGGCGTCGCCGAAGCCGATCCCTCGCAGGACCTCGCCCTCATCGCGGTGGCGAACCGCTACGAGGAGGCCCCGCCCGCGGTGGCCTTCATCCGCGGCTTCGGGATCGGCGAGGCGGCGATCGCGGCGAGCGTCGCCCACGACTGCCACAACGTGGTCGCCGTCGGCGGCTCGCGGACGCTCCTTGCGGCGGCGGTCAACGAGGTCTTCGCGGCGAAGGGCGGTCTTGCGGTCGCGCATCGCGGCGGGACCCGATGCCTGCCGCTGCCGATCGCGGGCCTCATGAGCGACCGCCCCTTCGAGGCGATCGCCCGCGACTACGAGGCGATCACCGAGGTGGTCCGCGGACTCGGCTCGCCGCTGCGGGCCCCGTTCATGACCCTGAGCTTCATGGCCCTGCTCGTGATCCCGGCCCTCAAGCTCGGCGATCGCGGCCTCTTCGATGGGCGGGCCTTCCGGTTCGTCCCGGTCTTCGCCTGAGGAACGGCGGATCCGAGGCCATGCTTCCGGATGGCGGAGCAGCCTACGGTTGCCCTTCGTCCCGTCCGGGCATCGATGAAGGAGTCCCCATGCGTGCACGCCCGCTGATCGCGGTTCTCCTCGCCTCGGCCGCCGCGATCGCCTCGCCCGCCGCCGCGGACCTCTCCGAACCCGGGCCCTTCGCCGCAGGCCGCCGCAGCGTGACCGTCACCCGGCCCAACGGCAGCACCTTCACCGCAACGCTGCACTACCCGGCGCTCGCCCCGGGCGTGGAGGCGGCGTTCGATCCCTCGGGCGGGCCCTACCCGGTGTTCTCCTTCGGCCACGGCTTCCTCTCGGCGGTCACGCTCTACCAGTCCACCCTCGCGCATCTCGCCAGCCACGGATGGTTCGCGATCGCCAGCCAGAGCGAGGGCGGCCTCTTCCCGAGCCATGGCAACTTCGCCAACGACATCCGCCACTGCCTCGACCACCTGATCGAGGCGGGCCTCGATCCGGGCAGTCCCTACTTCGGCGCGGTCGCGGGCGATCGCCTCGCGGTCGGCGGGCACTCGATGGGCGGGGGCAGTTCGATGCTCGCTGCGGCCGCGGATCCCCGCATCCTCGCGGTGGTGCCGCTCGCGGCGGCGGACACCAACCCCTCGTCGATCGCCGCGGCGGCGGGCATCGAGGCGCCGCTTCGCCTGATCGTGGGATCGCAGGACACCATCGTGCCGCCCGGCCCGAGCGGCGGACCGATGTACGCCAACGCCCCCGGGCCGCGGCAGCTGCTCACGATCGAAGGCGGCTTCCACTGCGGCTTCATCGACAGTTCGATCATCTTCTGCGACTCCGGCTCGATCAGTCGCGATGCGCAGCTGCGGATCACCCGCCGCCTCATGCTGGAGTTCCTCGAGGTGCACGCGGGAACCGGCGGCGATCCCTCGCTGTGGCGGCAGGTGTGGGGCCCGGGCCTCGAGCAGGGCAAGGGCGTTGCGGCCGAAGCCGATCCGCGGGTCGCGATCGCCCTCGACTCGACGGAGGCCGTCGCCGGGGCCGACGGCCTGGCCACCATCGAGTTCCTTGCCATCAACACCGGCGAGCAGGCCTCGGATCTGGCCTTCGCCGTGGACTCGCCCTTTGCGGCGTCGATCGAGCCGGCCTCCGCCGCGGCGGTGCCGCCCGGCGGCATGGTGGAGGTCGTGGCGACCATCGGCCCGATCGGCGGCAAGCCCGCGGAGGCGATGCTCGAGGCGGTTCGCGGCGACGGCGCTCGAGCCTGGAGCGTCGTGGCCCTGCTTCCCGCCACGCCGCCGGCGGCGGACCTCGATGGCAACGGCATCGTCAACGGCGCCGATCTCGCCATCCTGCTCGCCAACTTCGGCGGCGAGGGCCCCGGCGATCTCGATGGCAACGGCAGCGTCGATGGGGTCGACCTCGCGATCCTGCTGCAGTCCTGGAGCCGCTGAGGCCGTCCGCGCCGATGCCGCCCCTCGCCGCGATCGCGACCGACGGAGGCCTGGTCGTCCTGCAGTCGCCGCGATTGGCGGATGCGGGCTTCCGCCACGGCTTCTCCACGCGGCAGGGCGGGGTGAGCGAGGCTCCCTTCGAGTCGCTCAACCTCGGACTCGCCGCCGCCGAGGAGCGGGATGCCCGGGATCGGATCGACGAGAACCGCCGCCGCTTCGCCGCAGCGATCGGCGCCGAGGGCCTGCCGTGGGTGGCGACGCAGCAGGTGCACGGCGCCGCCGTCTTCTCGGCCGGGTCCGGGCCGGCGACGTTGGGCATCCCGGTCGCCGACGCGGTGGTCTCGGCGACGCCGCGGCAGCTGCTGAGCGTGCGGACCGCCGATTGCCTGCCGATCCTGCTCGCCTGCCCGCGAAGCGGCGTCGCCGCGAGCGTGCATGCGGGATGGCGGGGCCTCGTCGCCGGGGTGATCGGGGCCGCGATCGATTCGATGGAGCCGCTTGGAGCCGATCGGCAGGGCCTGCTCGCGGCGATCGGCCCGGCGATCGGCGGCGGAGCCTACGAGGTCGGCGAGGAGGTCGAAGAGGCCTTTGCGGCCGCCGGCGGGGGCGGCGTCTTCGGCCGCCGCGGCGGCCGGCCGCATCTCGATCTCTTCGCGACGGCGGTGGCGCAGCTCGAGCGGGCCGGGGTGCCCGCGGAGCGGATCGACGGCACGCCCCTCTGCACCTTTGCCGACGAAGCGAGATTCTTCAGCTACCGCCGCGACGGACCCCGCAGCGGCCGCCTCGCCGCGGTGATCGAGCCGCGGCCCGGCGGCGAGCGTCCTCGCTCCGTACCATGACCCGATGCCTGCGACGATCGCCGCCGAAGCCTCCGCCGGATCGCCCCTTTCCCCGGCCGCCTGCCGCATCGGCGTGGTCTCGTACCTCAACACGCTGCCCCTGATCGACGGCCTCGACCGCCTCGCCTCGCTTCGTCTCGAGGCGGCGGTGCCGAGCGCCCTGCTCGATCGCCTGATCGGAGGCGAGGTCGAGATGGCCCTCGTCTCGATGGTCGACTACCAGCGGAGCCCGGAGCCGCTGTGGATCGTGCCCGTGGGCATGCTCGGATGCCGCGGCCGCACCATGACCGTGCGGCTCTACAGTCGCGTGCCCATCGCCGAGGTGCGGGCGGTGCATGCCGACACCGACAGCCACACCTCGGTCCGGTTGCTGCAGGTGCTGATGCAGCTGCGGCATGGGCAGCGGGTGGAGCTGGTCCCCTACGACGCCCGCGAGGAGGCCGCGGCGGGCCGCCTCGCCGCAGCACCGGAGGCGATGCTGCTGATCGGCGACAAGGTCGTCACCGCGGCGCCGGACCATCGCCTCTATCCGCATCAGCTCGATCTCGGGGAGGCGTGGCTCGAGAGCACCGGGCGTCCCTTCGTCTTCGCCGCGTGGATGTGCCGGCGGAGCCTCGACCCCGAGGCGCTGGAACGGGTCCGCACCGCCGCCGCGGTGCTCGACCGGCAGCGTCGCCACAACGCCCTGCGGATCCCCGCGATCGTGCACCGGGCCGCGATCGCGCGGGGATGGCCTCGCCTCGATGCGGAGATCTACCTCGGCGAACTGCTCCGCTACGAGTTCGGCGCGGCCGAACTCGAGGCGGCGAGCCACTTCTTCTCGCTCGCGTCCGGCTTCGGCCTGCTGCCGCAGCCTCGGCCGATCGAGCTGCTGCCGCCGCGGTGATGCCGGACCGCGGCCGCTATCGCCTCGCGGCGGTCGCCGGCCTCGCGAGGGAGTACGCCTTCGCGTCGGCGGCGGTGCGGCGGCGGGTGATGAAGCAGGCGGAGCGGCTCGTCGAGTCGATCGACCCCTCGCAGGCCTATCCCCGCGACTTCGTGGTGTTCCGCCTCAGCGGCTACCGCCCCGCGGAAGCGGGCGAGCTGCTCGACGGATCGTCGCTTCTGGCGGACCTGCCGCAGCTGGTCCTGGCCTTCTCGAAGGCGATGCCGCTCGATGCGGACGAGCGACCTGGAGGCAGCGTGCCGCTCGCGGCGGTGCCGGCGGAGACCGGCATCTCGCGGCGAACGCTGCATCGCTGGCGGAAGCAGGGCCTCTGCTGCCACTGGGTGCAGCGGGGCGGCGAGGTGGAGCTCGCCTGCTTCCGCGAGGCCCTCTCGCGGCATCGCGAGCGCCTCGCGGCGGCCGGGAGCCGTCGCGGGCGGATCCTTCGCCGCCTCGATCCGCCGGAGCGGCAGGCGATCCGCAAGGCGTTCGCTGCGGCGATCGACGCGGGCGAGACGCCGACGGCGGCGGCACGGCGGGTGGCGGAGCGGTTCCGCCGGTCGATCGACGCCGTGCGGCGGGCCTGCGTCGATCTCGCGCCGCGACGGCGGCACCGCCTCGATCGCGACCGCTTTGCACGCCTGCTGCAGCGGGCCGCGGCAAGCCTGGTGTCGCCGCAGGAGATCGCCCGGCGGCACGGCCGCAGCGGCGAGGCGGTGGCGAGGATGCTTCGCTCGCTTCGGGCCGATCGCCTTCGTCGCCTGATCCTGCCGCGGCGGCGGTTCCCCACCTTCGATCGCCCCGATGCCGGCAGCGTGCTGCTGGCAAGCGATTCGGCGACGGGCGGCTTCGCCGAGGCGTGGTTCGCGGCGGGGCCCCTCGAAGTGCTGCTGGCCGAGGTCGAGGCCGCGGATCCCGAGGAAGGCTGCGGCCGCGCGGAGGAGATCCTCGCGATCGAAGCCTGGATCGTGAACGGGGCCGCGGACGGGATCGCCTTGCTCGGCAGCACGCCCCGCGAAGCGGCGCTCGATGGGATCGAAACCAAGCTTCGCAAGGCCGTGCGTCTGCGGCAGCGGGTGTGCCGCCGCCTGCTGCCGCTGATGGTCTCGCGGATCGAGCAGCATCTCGGCCTCCCGCTGCGGTCGCGGACGGTGCCGGAGATCGTCGGCCTGCTCGACCTGTCGATGGCGACCGCCGCCGAGGTCCTCGATCGCTTCGAGGCCCCCCGGGGGCGGGACCGCCGCTCGCTGCGGCAGCCGTCGCTGCGAGGGGTGCTGACCTTGGCGCTCGATCCCCGCCTGCAGAGCGCCTGCGCCGGACTGACGGCCACGCGGGCGGCGGCCCGGCACCGGGATGCGTCCCTGCGATGGAGCGATCCGCGGCTGCGGATCGCTTCGTGGGCCGCCGTCGTCGATGCGGCGTCCAAATGGCGGGATGGCGTCGTCCGGCTCGGCGACGAGGACCGCCGTCTTCTGGAAGTCCGTCACGGTTGGGGCGATGGGCCGCCCCAGACCACCGCGGAAATGGCCAAGCGGGAAGGCCTGCTCGAACCTCGACTGCGGCATCGCCTTCAGGCGGCGCAGGACCTCCTGCGAGCGGCCGTGCGAGCCGAGCGGCCGGGACGTTGAACGCGCCGATCGATCGTCGCCGCCGGCCCTCGGGGCCGCGGGCACGCACCGCTCCTGCCGGGGCGGAAGGGCGAGTCGCTGAAGGCGTCGGCGGCGATCAGCGCTTCGAGAACTGGAAGCGCCGGCGGGCACCGGCCTGACCGTACTTCTTCCGCTCGACCTTGCGGGAGTCGCGGGTCAGGAAGCCGTTCTCCCGGAGGATCGGCTCGAGCGACGGGTCGTAGTTCAGCAGCGCCCGGCCGAGGCCGAGGACGATGGCGCCGGCCTGGCCGGTGAATCCGCCGCCGAGGACGCCCGCATGGATGTCGAGCTTCCCGAGGGTGCCGGTCTTCTCGAGGACCGCATTGATGTCGTTGCGGTCGCGGAGCTCGGCGAAGAACTCATCCATCGGCTTGGCCTTCACCATGAAGCGGCCGCTGCCCGCCTTCACCCGCACCCGCGCGATCGCGGTCTTCCGGCGACCCGTGCCCCAATACCATCCGGCCGCGTCGGGGCCCTTCGCCGCCCGTCGGACGGGGGCGGGCTCGGCGGGCGTGCTCTCGATCGCGGAACCGGCGGTCAGGGTGCTCATGGTGTCAAGTCGGTGGCGGCAGGAACGGAGGGGGAAGGTTCAGGATCAGGCGATCATGAAAGGAAGGCGAGGCAAAGAAGACCAGACAGGGAAGGCCGCGGTTCAGGCGGAGGCGGCCAGATCGAGGGCCTTCGCGGGGGTCCCGAGCGGCGTCGCCTTGGAGAGGCCGTGGTCGCCGCCGGCGACGATCCGCAGGCGCTTGATCATGCGGCGGCCGAGGGGACCGCGGGGCAGCATGCGGATGATCGCCGCCCGCACCACCTCCTCGGGTCGCTTGGCCATCACCTCGCGGTAGGTGCGGACCTTCAGGCCGCCGGGGTACCGCGAGTACTTCATGAGGGTCTTGTGGTCGAGCTTGCTGCCGGTGAGCACCACCTTGGCGGCGTTGGTCACGACCACGCCGTCGCCGCACAGGACGTGCGGGGTGTACTCGGGGCGGTGCTTGCCCATCAGGACCGTGGCCACCTCGGTGGCGAGGCGGCCGAGCACCTGCCCCTCGGCATCGACGTGACGCCAGACCAGGGGGACCTGACCGGGCTTGGCATGAAAGGTCTGACGCGGCATGGCAGCTCCGGGAAAGCGGCGGCGGTCGAAACCGGCGCGAATCGGACACGATATCGACCGCCGGGGGGGTGTCAAGGATCACTCCGCCTTCCACGGGGCGGTCTGCGGCCCTGCCGCCGGGCCGAGCGAGGGACGCGGGCATCCTGGCGTATTCTGCGGCGGTGCCCGATCCGCCCCTGCCGTCGAACCGCCTCGAGGCCCCCTCGGACGCACGGCGGACGGCCCGGATCGCTCCCCTCGCGAGCGTCCTCGCTTGTTGGGCGGCGATTCTTGCGATCGCCGTCGGCATGGTCGCGGTCCATGCAAGCCGGTCCGGGGCGGATGATGCCGCCGGCGAGGCGGGGGCGGCAGACCCGCCGCTGACCCTTGCGGAGGAGTTGGCGGGGCGAATCCTGCTGGTCTCGGCGAGGGCGGTGCCGCCCGCGGAGCGGGACCGCCTGTTCGATCTCTCGGGGGCGCCGGGGACCGCGGCGGGACTCGACGATGCCCGCCGACGGATCGCGGGGGCGGTGCTCGCGGCCGAGGCGATGGCCCCGGGGGACGGAGCGGGGCAGCTCGATCCCTCCGCCGCCGCGCGTCTGCCGGACCCGGAGGAACTGGCCGACTCGGACCCGAACCTCGCGATCGCGCTCTCCTATGTGTCCGCGGCCCTTGCGGCGGCGGAGCGGGGGGAGGCGATCCGTCCTGCGGATGACGCGGAGCGGGCCGCGCTTCGCCGTTCGCTTGGCTGGTACGGCGAGGTCGCAGAACTCTGGTCGGAGCCGGCGGGGTCGCCGCGACGGGAGCAGATGCAGCGGCAGCTGCTGATCGGCCTCCTCACCATCGTCGGGGCGGCGGTGTGGTTCGGCGGAGTCGGCCTGCTCGGCGGCGTCCTGCTGCTCGTCGTCGTGGTGCTCGTCGCGACCGGCCGGATCACCGCCCGGGTGCATCCGTCGCTTGCCGGCGGGCGGCTGGGCCATGTCTACGTGGAGACCTTCCTGCTGTGGCTGCTGCTCTTCAACGGCCTGCAGGTGCTGCTCGATCTCGTGGTCGCGGAGCGGAGCCTCCTCGCCATGGGGGTGGTGATGGCGGCGAGCCTCGCAGCGCTGGGGTGGCCGCTGCTTCGAGGGATCCCCGCGAGGCAGATGGCCCGCGACCTCGGGCTGTGGTGGGAGCGGCCCGCGTGGCGGGTGCCCCTCGAGGGCTTCGCCGCCTATGCGATCTGCCTGCCGCTGCTGCTCGTTGGCGCGGTCGTGGCGGCCCTCCTCACGAAGGCCCTCGAAGCGGCGGGGGCTTCGCCGCAGGCGCCCTCGCACCCCCTGCAGGAGGAGCTCGCGGGGGCGGGGCTCGCAAGCGGCGTGGCGCTCTTCGTCCTCGCGGCGCTGATCGTGCCTCCGATCGAGGAGATCCTCTTCCGCGGCGTGCTCTACCGCCATCTGCGGGAGTGGTTCGGCACGTGGGGGCCGGTCGCCGGATTCGCCGCGGCGGCGATCGCAAGCTCGCTGCTCTTTGCGGCGGTCCACCCCCAGGGGATCGCGTTCATCCCGGTGCTCGCCTCGCTCGCGGTCGGGTTCTGCATCGCGAGGGAACTCTGCGGCAGCGTGGTGCCGGCGATCATCGCCCACGGGATCAACAACGGGGTGGTGGTGCTTCTCAATCTCGGCCTGATGGCAGGCTGATCGATCCGCCGCCGGGCGAGCTCACTCCTCCACGCGCCGACGCGAGGTCTTGATGCGGCTCCGCACCGACTTCGACTCGAGACGCCGCTGCTGCGAGCCGCGGGTCGGCCGAGTGGCCCGTCGGACCTTCGGCCGCCGCGCCGCGGCCGCGGCGAGATCCCGCAGCTTCGAGATGCAGATCTCCCGGTTCTCCCGCTGGCTTCGGGAGGTCTCGGCCCTCAGCACGATCTCGCCGGCGGCGTTCAGGCGGCGGCCGGCGAGCCCCCGCAGGCGTTCGCGAGCGTCCTCGTCGAGGCCGCCGATGGAGTCGAGCGGGACCCGCAGCTCGGCCGCGGTCGAGACCTTGTTCACGTTCTGTCCGCCCGGGCCGCCGCTGCGGATGAAGCGGAAGACCAGATCCTCCTCCCGCACCCACGCCCGGGGGCCGAGCGGGATCCGGCTCGTCTCGTCGGATGTCGGCATCGTCGGTTCTCGCCGGTGGGGGGAGCGAAACGAAGCGGCCTTGGCCGCCGCGTCGGAGGCCCGCGGGCGTCCGGCGTCCGGCCGCACCGCCAAGGGTAGACTGCGGCGGTCGCGATCCCGCGGCGATGGGAGCAGCCGCTGGTGAGATCGACCGATGGCCGTTGGCGCATGAGGAGGAAGATGGCGCCGCACGGGCACGGCATCGCCGCGGCGGCGGTCGCCTGCGTCCTCGCCGCGGCCGCGGCGGCGGCGGACCCGCCGCCGGATGCAGGCAGGGCTCCGATGCCGCCGCTTCCCGCGGCCGCCCCTGCGGCGGGCGCTTGGGAACTGCTCGTCGGCGCGTGGCTGCCCCGCTACGAGGGCGATCTCGTGTGGGGGGACGGCACCGAGTTCGAGAGCGGCGAACTCGGCCTCGACGACCTCGAGGCGACCTTCCTCGGGGACCTCTCCTGGCACAACGAATGGCTGCGGCTCAGCGTCGGGGGCTTCTCCTTCGCCGCCTCCGGCTCCGCCACGCTTCCCGCGGGCGCCGCGATCGGCGGCCTGGCGCCGCTCGCCGCGGCGACCGCGGCCGATGCATCGGTGGACCTCTGGTCGATCGCGGGCCAGGCGGCGGTGACGCTCTACCGGCCCTTCTCCTCCCCGAAGACCCTGTGGGGCGGCGAGGGCCGCATCGGCGGCCCCGCCCATCCGGTCGACCTCGCCTTCGAGGCGATCGGAACGGTCCGCTACCTCTCCCTCTCGCAGTCGGTCACCCCGCAGGGGATGGAGACGCAGTCGTTCGACCACGCGGCCCTCGGAGTCGGCATCGGCGGGGGCATGCGGTTCCGCTGGGAGCCGGGGGAGCGGTTCCGGGCGATCGAGGCGCTCTCGGTCTACGCCAACGCGGCGGCGGGCCCGGCGCTCTTCAGCGATGCCGGCTGGTTCGCGCAGGTCGAGGCGGGCCTCGAGGTCGCCTTCTGCCCGGCGGCGTCGATCCAGTTCGGCTATCGCCTGCTCGACTTCCGCATGGCCGCTGCAGGCGACCGCGCCACCGCGGGCCTGCAGGGCCTCTTCGCCGGCGTCCGCATCGACTTCTGACGAGGGTCCCCGCGGGGCCGCCTGCGTTCGGCGATCGACCCTGCGGCGGCGGACCGCGTACCGTCCCCTCCCTCATGGCGACCATCCCGCCGCAACCCGATGGCCCCGTCCCTCGCAATGGCCGCTACCGGCGGGCGAGATGGCGGCATCTGCTGCTGACCCGCGCCGCGGAGACCCTCAGCGGCGGGCAGCTGACGCGGCGGCATCTCGCGCAGGAGATCCGGCTGCGGCGGGCGGAGCTCTCGCTGCCCCGATGGCCGCATGCCTTCGACGGCGCCCGCATCGCCCACTTCAGCGACCTGCACCTCGGTTCGCTGCTGCCGCTCGAGCGGGCGTTGGCCGTGGTCGAACTGGTGCGGGCGGAGTCGCCGGACCTGGTCGCCTTCACCGGCGACCTCGTGGATCTCGATCTCGAGGGCGCGGCGCCGCTGCTCGAGGCGATCGGCGGCATCGCCCCACCCCTCGGCACGCATCTCGTGCTCGGCAACCACGATCATCTCGACGATCCCCGCAGCCTGGTGCGTCTCGCCCGCGAGGCCGGCATCGAGGTGATGCTCGACGAGTCCCGCCGGATCGCCGGCGAGGCGGAGGGCCTCACCGTCGCCGGCATCGACTGGGGGCGAGGCGTCCGGGAGTGCCGGGTGCGGGTCGACTCGGTCTGCAACCGCACCGCGGGCGAGGTCCATCTGCTGTTGAGCCACAACCCGCAGGCGTTCCCGGAGGCCTGCCGGCGGGGCGTGGCCCTGACCCTCGCGGGGCACACCCACGGCGGCCAAGTCGCGAGGCGGGGCCGGCCCGACCAGAGCCTCGCGATCGGGCAGCGGTTCCGCAGCGGCTTCTACACGCGGCAGGAGAGCGCCCTCTTCGTGACCAACGGCGTCGGGGCGTGGTTCCCGCTCCGCCTGCACTGCGATCCCGAGGTGGTCCTGCTCACGGTGCGGCGGGGCGAGATGGCGGTGCCTCGCAACGGCCACTGGTGACCTCGTCCGCGGCCGCGGCGATCCGCCGCCACGCCCGTTCGACGTGCTCGCGACGCGTGGAGGTCTGCCCGATCGACATCCGCAGCGTGAAGCGGCCATCGAGGCGGGTGTGGCTCAGGAAGAGCTCGCCGGAGGCGTTGAGACGATCGAGCAGGCGTTCGCCGAGCGAATCGTCGCCGCGAAGGCGGAAGCAGACGAGGTTCAGGCGGGGCTCGCCGACGAGTTCGAACCGGCGGTCCTCGCGGACCGAGGCCGCGAACGCCTTCGCCCATTCGACGTGGTCGCGGATGGCCCGCCGCAGCCCCTCGACGCCGAAGTGGCGGATCGTCATCCAGAGCTTCAGGGCGCGGAACCGCCGCCCGAGGGGGATCTGCCAGTCGCGGTAGTCGATCACCTTGCCGCTCGCGGTGGCCTCGTTGCGGAGGTACTCCGGCAGCACGCTCAGGGTGCGGACCAGCGACGCGCGATCGGCGACGAAGAAGCAGTCGCAGTCGAAGTTCACGAACATCCACTTGTGGGGGTTGAAGCAGTAGCTGTCGGCGAGCTCGAGGCCGTCGTGGATGAAGCGGAACTCCGGGCAGATCGCCGCGGTTCCGTGCATGGCCGCGTCGGCGTGCAGCCAGACGCCCTCGCGGGCGCAGATCTCCCCGATCGGGCGCAGCGGATCGATCGCCGCCGAGGAGGTGGTGCCCACCGTGGCGGCGCAGAAGACCGGGCGATGCCCGGCGGCGCGGTCGCGGGCGATCGCCTCGGCGAGGGCCTCGGGACGCATGGCGTGTTCGGCGTCGGCAGGCACGAGGCGGAGATTCGCCCGGCCGAGGCCCGCGATCGCCATGGCCTTCTCGATCGAGGAGTGGGCGTGCTCGGAGGCGTAGGCGGTCATCCTCGGCAGGCCGGCAAGGCCCTCGAGATTGCTCCGCCATCCCGTGGCGCGGTCGCGGGCGGTGAGCAGGGCGCAGAGCGAAGCGCTGCTGGCGGTGTCCTGGATCACGCCGCCTCCGGCGCCGTCGCTTCGGAAGCGTCTCGGCAGGTCGAGCATCTCCACGAGCCAGTCGAGCACATGGCTCTCGAGTTCGGTGCAGGCGGGACTCGTGGACCACAGCATCCCCTGCACGCCGAGGCCCGCCGAGAGCAGCTCGCCGAGGATCGACGGACCCGAGGTGTTGGCGGGGAAGTAGGCGAAGAAGTTGGGGCTCTGCCAGTGGGTGATCCCCGGCAGGATCAGGCGGTCGAGATCCTCGAGCACCGCCTCGAACGCCTCGCCCTCGGAGGGCGGGGAGGCCGGAAGCCGCCGGCGAAGCTCGCCCGGCTCGACGCGGCTCCGGACCGGTCTCGATTCGGCCTGCTCGAGGTAGGCCGCCACCCACTCCATCGCCTCGCCGCCATGGCGACGCAGGAACGCCGATGGCGAGCGGAGGTCGTCGGCGGAGGCGTCGTCGGGCATGCGGGGATGCTACGGCCCGCCCCGCCGCGGCATCGGGAAGCGTGCGATACTGCGGCGATGCTGCTGCTTCTCGACGAGGGCGAACCGCCCCGCGGCGCGTGGAGACCCCTTCGCGAGGCCGCATCGGGGGCGGCGTCGGCGGGGTTCGCGGAGTGGGGAGGCGACCCGTTCGACGATCCGCTGCCGCCGCCGGGCGAATGGCCTGCGGCGATGGCGATCGTCCGCAGCGGTTCGCTCGCGGCCGACAAGTTCGCCGAGGAGCCCCGCAACTGGATGGGGCCGGGGCGGCGGCGGCTCGAGGAGCAGTGCGACCGCCTGGTGGGGCCGCTCGCCGCGTCGGAACGCACCCTGCTGTGGCGTCCCCATGCGAGGCAGATCCTGAGCGACCTCGCCGGCACCATCGATTTCCTCCGTCGCCATCGCGGGGAGCGGTTCGGCCTGGCGCTGGCGCCTGCGGATCTCCTCACGCCGGAGCTCGTCGAGTCGGCGGCGGAGTTCCTGCCCCGCGTGCTCGCGACGCTGGCGCCGCTCGCCTCGATCCTGATCCTCGAGGACCTGCGAAGGCGCGGCGACGCGGACCTCGAGGTCGTGCCGATCGGCGAGGGCGAGCTGCCGCTCGAGGCGTTGCGAGAAGCGATGGCGATGCGGCCCGAGGCGGTGCCGGTCGCGATCCGGGACCGGCGTTGGCGATCGCAGGCGGCGGCGGTCGGGATCGCCGCGGACTGAGCGGGATCGACGGCGATCTTCATCGAACCTTGCCGCTTCCACGGGGGCGGCGTTGCTCGCGTCGCCGCGAACGGGTTACGATTCCGCCATGACGAGCCGGACGATGGCGGAGAGGCACGCGGATGGAGGCGATCGCTGCGGCGCCGTCCGCCCCGCGAGGCGACGCCGTTGAGCGGGCCGGCGACGATCGCCGCGGGGGCCTCCGGCGGGCTCGATGCGAAGGTCCTCGTCCTCAACCGCCTCTATGCGGTGATCCGGGTGATCGATGCCCGCCGCGCCTTCAGCCTGCTCGCCAAGCAGGTCGCGGAGGTGATCGCCCTCGAGAACGGCGTGTACCGCAACTACGACTTCGCGACCTGGGCGGACCTCGGCCGCCTGCAGCGGGAGGTCGAGGCGGAGGAGCACGACTGGGTGAGCACCACCCGCGTGGTGATCGCGGTGCCGAAGATCATCCGGGTGCTCGGATACGACCGCCTTCCCCGCGAAGGCGTGAAGCTCAACCGCCGCAACATCTACGCCCGCGACGGCAGCCGCTGCCAGTACTGCGGGAAGGCGTTCTCGACCCGCGAACTCACCCTCGACCACGTGGTGCCGCGGGTGCAGGGCGGCGAGAACTCCTGGACGAACCTCGTCTGCGCCTGCGTCCGCTGCAACGCCCGCAAGGGCGGCCGCACCCCCGACCAGGCTCGCATGAAGCTGATCCGGGTCCCGCGGGCACCGCGGCGGAACCCCGCGATCACCGTTCGCCTCGGCAGTCCCAAGTACCAGTCGTGGCGAGCCTTCCTCGACGAGGCCTACTGGACCGTCGAACTCACCTGATCGCACCGGCGGCGGCATCTATGCTGCCGCGATGCCCGAGGCGAGCCTGCCCGAACGCCTGCACCTCCGCGCCCCCGCCAAGCTGAACCTGGCGTTGGCGGTGGGGGCCGCCGGTGCCGACGGCATGCATCCGATCGCGAGTTGGATGGTGACGGTCGGCCTCTGGGACGAGCTGGATCTGCGGCGCCTTCCGGCGGGGAGCCTCTCGCGGTTCGCGATCGAGTGGCATCCCGAGGCGAGGCGTCGCACCGCCATCGACTGGCCGATCACCGCCGACCTCGCGGTCCGGGCGCACCAAGCCCTCGAGCGGACGCTTGGACGGAGCCTGCCGGTGCAGATGCGGCTTCGCAAGCGGATTCCCGTGGGCGGCGGCCTCGGTGGCGGCAGCAGCGACGCCGCGGCGATGCTGCGGGGCCTCGAGCGTCTCTTCCGGCTCGAGCTCGATCCTGCGACGCGGGGCGGCCTTGCGTCCTCGCTCGGCTCCGACGTGCCGTTCCTGCTCGAAGGCGGCAGCGGCCTCGTCGAGGGCGTGGGCGAGCGGGTGGAGCCCCTCGGGCCGCCGCCCCCTCTTCACGCGGTGCTGATCCTCCCGGAGGAGTCCTGTCCGACCGGAGCCGTGTATCGGCGGTTCGACCTCCTGCCGCCGCGGCCGTTCGATCCGGCGAGGGTGCGGGAGATCGCCCGGCAGGCGCACGCTTCCGTCGCGGTGGGGGAAGCGGCGATCTTCAACGATCTTGCGGAGGCGGCGTTCCTCGAGCGGCCCACGCTGCGGGAGTTGGCGGCAGCCTGTCGAGCCGCGGCCGATCGGCCGGTCCATCTCAGCGGCAGCGGCTCGACCCTCTTCGTGCTCGCGGCCGACGCCGGCGAGGCGAGGGGGATCGCGGTGGCGGTCGAGGACCGCCTCGGCGTGCCGACGGTGCCCGTGGCGGGGGAGGTGTTGGCGGAATCGTTCGAGTCGAGGTAGGGTCTGTTTCCGGCAAGATTCGGTGAGTGTTGGGTTGGATGCGGTGGTGGAATGGCCCTCTGAACTCCTTCGGGAGTTGTTCAACGATCCTCTTCAGAGATCGAGGAGTCCCCCGC
>CAZQUA010000008.1:17507-29614 GCA_964596455.1 uncultured Isosphaeraceae bacterium | reverse complement strand
CGGAGAGCGATGCGGTGATGGTGGCCCGCGGCGATCTCGGCGCGGAGATGGGCCTTGAGGCGGTGCCGCCGCTCCAGCGGCGGATCCTCGCGGCGGCGCACGATCTCGGGCGTCCCGCGATCGTCGCCACCGAGGTGCTCGCGAGCATGGTCGCCGCGGCGACGCCCACCCGCGCCGAGGTGGGGGATCTCTCCCGGGCGGTGCTCGACGAGGCCGACGCGATCATGCTGAGCGGCGAGACCGCGATCGGCGCGGATCCGCCCCTGGTGGTGCGGACCGCGGCATCGATCCTCCGCCGCGCCGAGCGGTGGGCGGAGGAGTCCCCGCTGCCATCGCCGCCGACTCCCGGGAACGCCGCCGCCACGGCGGCGATCGCCCATGCGGCGTGGCATCTCGCAAGGGACCTGCGGGCCGGCCTCGTCGTGGTCTCCGCCGAGGAGACCGATCTGGTGCGGCATCTCGGGCAGGGCGGCTTCATCGTGCCGATCGCGGCGGTGGGGCCGCCGGGCGGGGCGTTGCGGCGGCTGCTGCTCTTCCGCGGGGTCATGCCGGTGCCGGGGCCGCGGGACGCCTCGGGCGAGGCGGTCCTCGCCGCGGTGCGTCGCCATCGCGACGCGGTCGGGATCGGCGATCGTCCGTCGCCCTGGGTGCTGGTCGGCGCGGTGGCCGGAGGCGGCGTCCGCGCGGTGGATCCATCGCCCCGGCGGGGAGGAACCCGATGAACGCCGCCACCGCGGGCCTCCTCTCGATCGGCGACGAACTGATGCTCGGGCAGACGGTCGATCGCAACAGCGCCTGGCTCTCCGGCGAGCTGGCATCCATCGGGATCGAGTGCCGCGAGCACCGCACCGTGCCCGACGACGCGGCGGCGATCGCCGCCGCCCTCCGCGAACTCGCCGCGTCGAACGCGGTGGTGATCTCGACCGGCGGCCTCGGGCCGACCGAGGACGACCTCACCCGCGAGGGCCTCGCGGCGGCGGGCGGGGATCGGTCGCTCGTCGAGGATGCGGCGGCCCTGGCGCAGATCGAGGCCTGGTTCGCCGGCCGCGGGCGGCCGATGCCCGCAAGCAACCGCCGGCAGGCCCTGCGGCCCCGCGATGGCGAGTGCCTTCCCAACGCCCATGGCACGGCGCCGGGCCTGGCGGGACGGATCGGAGAGTCGCTGGCGTTCTGCCTGCCCGGGCCGCCTCGAGAGATGTCGCCGATGTTCGCGGCGTCGGTGGCGCCGCGCCTCGTCGGCATCGCCGGCGGCCGCTGCGTGCGGACGCGAGCGGTGCACGCCTTCGGCCTCGGCGAGTCGCTGCTTGCGGAGCGGATCGCCGATCTGATGCGGCGAGGCGCCGAGCCGAGCGTGGGGACGACCGCCTCCGGAGGACGGGTCTCGGCGCGGATCCGAAGCGTCGGCGAGGCGGAGGCGTGCGAGCGGGCGATCGCCGCCGCCGCCGCGGAGATCCGCCGCCGCTGGTCGCCCTACGCCTACGGCGAGGAGTCGGAGACGCTGGCCGATGCCGTGGGCGGGCAGCTTGCCGCCGCCGGGGCGACGGTGGCGGTCGCGGAGAGTTGCACCGCCGGCCTGCTCTCGGCGACGCTCGTCGAAAGCGCCGGGGCCAGCCGCTACCACCTTGGCGGCTGGATCGTCTACAGCAACGAACTGAAGCATCGCCAGCTCGGCGTGCCTCGCGAGATGCTCGAACGCCACGGGGCGGTCTCGGCCGAGGTGGCCGCGACGCTCGCCCGGCAGGCCGCGATCGCGGCGGACGCGACCTACGCCCTCTCGGTCACCGGCATCGCCGGGCCCGGCGGCGCCGTGGAGGGCAAGCCGGTGGGCACCGTGTTCGTCGGCTTGTCCGACCGCTCCGGCGGGTCGCCGCTGGAGCAGGTTCGGCGGATCCTCGTTCCCGGCGATCGGCAGACGGTCCGGGAGCGGTCCGTGGGAACCGCCTTGATGATGCTCCGCCTGCGGCTGCTCGGGCAGGACGACGCGCCGCTTCTTTGGGAGCAGCGATGATGGACGGACGGTTCCGCTCCTCCGCTGCCGCGGCTGCCGCCGCAGGGACCGCTCCGGCGGCCGGCACCGCGAGCGAGATCTTCATCGGGATGGGATCGAACCTCGGCGACCGTGCCGCCACCCTGCGGCAGGCCGCGGCCGAGCTCGATCGTCTGCCGGGAACACGGGTGGAGCGTCTGAGCCGCTTCCATGAGACCGCTCCCGAGGGGCCGCCGGGGCAGGGTCCCTATCTCAATGCGGTGGCGCAGCTTCGAAGCGATCTTCCGCCGCGGCGGCTGCTCGAGGCGATGCTTGCGATCGAGCGGGCCCACGGCCGCCGCCGCGATCGGGAGACCCGCAACGGCCCCCGGACGCTCGACCTCGACCTGCTGCTGCACGGCGACCTGATCCTGTCCGAGGCGGGTCTCGTCCTGCCCCATCCCCGCATGCACACCCGGCGATTCGTGCTCGAGCCGCTCGCGGAACTGGCACCCCGCCTGCGGCATCCGCTGCTGGATTCGTCGATACACTCCCTCCTCCGGGCGATCGGCGACCGGTCCGCGGACCCCGCGGCGACGGCATCAGGAGGCTCCGGCGAGCCGTCCTGACCGTCGAGGCGGCGGCGGACCCGCGCCGAGGCGGCGGAGCGACGGTGGCGGAGCGATGGAGCGACAGAGTGCGGAGCGAGAGGCCACGCCAAGCTCCGCCGAGCGTGTCATGACCGGCGGCTTCGGAGCGTTTCCGCAGCCCGTGTCCGAAGTGCCCGCGGCGGATGGCCGCATCCGGCGACCCCGACCCGTGCGGTGCGCCGTCTTGCAAGGAACCCCCGATGCGATCTGACTCTCTTCTCGTGGCGACGCTGCTCGCGGCGTCGCCGATCTCCGCCTCGGCCCTCGCGCAGGGGATGCAGCCCGGCGGGGCCGAGTTCGCGATGCCGATGCAGGAGAAGGTCGACCTCGCCGCCGGCTTCACCGACGAGCATCGCAGCGAGGCGGCCTTGAGCGAAGGGATGTCCCGCCTCGGCAAGATGGCGGAGCGGTACCGCAACGCCCCGACCCTCGAGGACAAGGTCGCCATCAAGGTGTCCTCGCCGATGGGCGGTCAGGAGCAGGGACTCGGCGTCGCCTTCGGCCCCGGCACCGACGCCCGCATCGATCTCGGCGGCGAGGCGATGATCTTCGTGGTCGGCGACCGCGTGGTGCTGACCCAGGCCTCGGTCAAGGACAAGTACCTGCAGGTCCCGTTCAAGGACGATCCGATCGCCTCGCTGCAGGGGGTGATCCCGATGTTCGAGCTGCCGGTGCCGCACCTGCCGCTTCGGTACGGCAAGGCGTTCGAGATGGACCGGGTCTTCGGGATGGGCCTCTTCGAGGCGCCCAAGCTGCAGGCGTACCGCGGGACCGACGAGGCCGAGTTCTTCCTCGTCTCCGCCGAGGGCGGCTCGATGCTCGTCGAGGTGCCCCGCGCCAACGGCCTGCTCTCCCGCCTGCACGCCCAGGTGAGCCCGCCGGGCCTTCCCGAGGGCATGGACTTCTTCATGGACCTCGTCTTCACGATGGAGCCGAAGGTGGCGGATGCGCTCGCGACGCCGATCGCCTTCAGCGGCGAGGGCATGACCGCCGTCTCGACGCTCGAGGAGATGGAGCCGCAGCCGATCAAGGTCGGCGAGAAGGCTCCGGACTTCACCCTCGCGGATCTCGACGGCAAGAAGGTGGCCCTTGCGGACCTGAAGGGATCGGTGGTGGTGCTCGACTTCTGGGCGACCTGGTGCGGGCCCTGCATCCGCGGCCTCCCGGAGATGGACAAGCTGTTCGCATGGGCCGGCGAGAGCGGCAAGCCGATCAAGGTGATGGCGGTCAACGTGTGGGAGAACGCCAGCGGCGACGAGCGTCTCGCGGCGGTCAAGGCGTTCTGGTCGGAGAAGGCCCTGAAGATGCCGACCCTGATCGACCCGGACAACGAGACCATCTCCGCCTACGGATTCACCGGCATTCCCGCGTCGGTCGTGATCGGCCCCGACGGCATGGTGCGGGCGGTGCATGTGGGCTTCTCGCCGGAGCTCCTCGACGAGTTGAAGAAGGAGATCGAGGCCGCGCTCGTCGAGAAGGGCTGATCGCCCCGACCCGGCCCCGACTTCCCCGATCGATGCCGCGGGACCCGCCATGCCGGGTCCCGCGGCCGTTTGGGGCCGGGAAGTTCCCACAGATCCGGAGGCCGGGGGATCGACCGAGGCCGGGCCGCGGCCGCCGTGGGACGCACCGCCGCCGGCATCGGGAGACCCCGGTACGATCCGCCACCCGGCGGCCCCGACGATGCCTGCCCGGGCTCCGACGGCCTTGATCCGGCGAGTTGGTCGCCCGGTGAGGCCACGATCCCGGCCTTCGTTCCCATGGCGGGACCGGCGGCGGGCCGGATGGCGGCTCGCAGCGAGCCGGGCCGCCCCCGCGGACGCCCCCGAGGCACGCCGCCCGCGGCATTCCGCCCGAGACCCCTCAGGAGTCCTCGCATGAGCCTTCCCGGAGACGCGTCGCAACCCGCCGATCCGCTCGCCGGCCTCGCCAGCGAGATCGATGAGCCGATCGATCTCTCGGCGGCATCGATCCTCCTCGTCGACGACAACCTGCAGAACCTCGAACTGATCCAGGCCTATCTCGAGGACCTGCCCTGCGAGGTCCTCGTCGCCCGCGACGGCGTCGAGGCGATGGAGGCGGTGGAGCGGCACCGGCCGGACCTGCTGCTGCTCGACGTGATGATGCCGCGGATGAGCGGTTTCGAGGTGTGCCGGCGGATCAAGAGCAATCCGCAGACCCGCCAGACCGTGGTCATCATGGTCACCGCGCTCAACGAACTCGCCGACTACGAGCGGGCGGTGGAGAGCGGCACCGACGACTTCCTGACCAAGCCGGTCAACAAGCTCGAACTGCTGACCCGAGTCCGGAGCCTGCTGCGGGTCAGCCTGCTCCGGCGTCGCCTCGACGAGGTGCTCCGTCGCGGCGAGGAGTGATCCCGCGGCGGCGTCCTCCGGGGTTCCGGGTCGGCCGAGCGTCGCCGGGGCCGGTGCCGCGGCGGCTCAGGCGGCGCGGCGATGGACTGCGGCGGGGACCCCCGCCGGGCGGTGCCAGCTGCGGCCTCGCGGCTGCAGGGCGTGGTCGAGATGGGCGAGGTAGCTCCGCAGCTCCTCGGTGGCGAACTCCTCCAGCCACGAGCGGGTGCTGCCGGGATTGAGTTCGAGGATGGCCTCCACGACCTCTTCTCGCTCGAGTCGCTCGATGCTCGCGTCCATGCGTCGGATCTCCGGTGACCGTTCCGCCGGCCGGGTCGATTGCCCGGCGAGTTCGGCGAGGTGCATGGGGATCGGAGCGTGCCGAGGCCCGCGGTGAGGCGATAACTTCGCAGCGGAAGGGTCGCCGAACGCCGCCGCCGCCATCGACCACCGGATCCTGTGGTGGCCTCCGCCTCGACGCCCCGGATCTTGGGGCGAGCGTCCTCGGCGAGAATTTTTGCCCCGATCGAGGTGGACCTTCCCCGCCGCGGGAGGGGGCGGCGCCTCAATCGGCGTTGGTCATCGCCCTCGCATCGACGAGTCGATCGAAGGTCGCCTCGTCGACGAAGCCGAGCGCCGCGGCGGACTCCCGCAGGGTGGTCCCGTGGGCATGGGCGTGCTTGGCGATCTGGCTGGCGCGGTCGTAGCCGATCGTCGGGGCGAGAGCGGTCACGAGCATGAGGCTCCGCTCGAGCAGGTCGGCGATCCGCGCCTCGTCGGCCTCGATCCCCTCGACGCAGAACTCCCGGAACGCCTCGCAGGTCCCCGCGAGCAGTTCGCAGGAGTGCAGCAGGTTGAAGGCGATCACCGGCTTGAAGACGTTGAGCTCGAAGTTGCCCTGGCTTGCCGCGAACTGGACCGCGGCGTTGTTGCCGAAGATCTGCACGCAGACCATCGTCATGCTCTCGCACTGGGTGGGGTTCACCTTGCCGGGCATGATGCTCGAGCCCGGTTCGTTCTCGGGGATCCGCAGCTCGCCGATGCCGCAGCGGGGGCCGCTTGCGAGCCACCGCACGTCGTTGGCGATCTTCATGAGCGATCCCGCCAGCACGGCGAGGGCGCCGTGGGCCGCGGCCATCGCCTCGTGGCCCGCCAGCGCCGCGAACTTGTTGGGGGCGCTGGTGAAGGCGATGCCGGTCGCCTCGGCGAGGCGACGCGCGACCGCCTCGCCGAAGCCGCGGGGGGCATTGAGGCCGGTGCCGACCGCGGTGCCCCCGATCGCAAGCTCGCGGACGCCCGGGAGGGCGGCGCGGAGGCCGGCGATCGCGAGGTCGAGCTGGGCCACGAACGCCGAGAACGCCTGCCCGAGGGTCAGCGGCACCGCGTCCTGCAGATGGGTGCGGCCGATCTTGGCGATGCCGCGGAACGCCGCCGCCTTGGCATCGAGCGCGTCGCGGAGGCGGCCCGCCGCCGGCAGCAGCACGCGCTCGAGCTCGATCGCCGCGGCGAGGTGCATCGCCGTCGGGAAGGTGTCGTTGCTCGACTGGCTCATGTTGACGTGGTCGTTGGGGTGGACCGGCTTCTTGGAGCCGCGGGCCCCGCCGGCGATCTCGATGGCGCGGTTCGAGATCACCTCGTTGCAGTTCATGTTGCTCTGCGTGCCGGAGCCGGTCTGCCAGACCTTGAGCGGGAACTCGCCGTCGAGGCGTCCCTCCGCGACCTCGTTCGCCGCGGCCACGATCAGGTCTCGGAGTCCCGGATCGAGGCCGGCGAGCTCCGCGTTCGCCTCGGCGCAGGCGGCCTTCAGTCGGCCGAAGGCGTGGATCACCGGCAGCGGCATGCGGTCGCCGAAGGGGAAGTGGTGCAGGGACCGTTGGGTCTGGGCGCCCCAGTAGCGGTCGGCGGGCACCTCGATCGGGCCCATCGCGTCGGTCTCGACGCGGGTCGGCGAAGCGGCGGCGTGGCTCATCGGATCGTTCTCGCGGGGTCTCTACGGGGCGGGCAGTGTAGATGGGACCCAAGGACGCCTCGCGGGTCCGGCCCGGTGCCAGCATCGCATCGCGCGATGTCCGTGCGGCCCGCGAGGCGTGCCGCGGTGGACCCTCGCTTCGCTCGGGACCTCCCCCGCGAGCGGGGGAGGGGGCCGGCTCGGCGGCGTGGGCCGAGAAGTGGAAACCCGCAACCGAGTGACCTCGGCACCCCCTCCCCCTCGCTTCGCTCGGGACCTCCCCCGCGAGCGGGGGAGGGGGCCGGGCAGGTCGTCTTGAAGAGGCACGGTGCCTCTGCGGCGCTGCGGCGGAACGGCGGCGATTCGCGTCCGCATCCTCGGGCGTCGACGCCGCTCTTGGCAGGTCGGGATGGGCGGCCTCACCCGCCCTCGAGCCGGCGGATCTCCGCTTCGAGCGAGGCGATCTCCGCCTCGATCCGCTGCGGCTCGGCGGGATCGTCGGGCTGCTTGCGGGCGTTGGCGAGACGCTGCCGCAGCTTCTGGATCTTCTCGCGGAGCAGCGAAATCCGCTTCTTGTCCTTCATGGGATCGCTCCTGGGGACGACGCGGCCACCTCGAAGCCGAACGGCACGTTGCCGAGCTCGTGCCGGGGATTCCGCTTGCGGAAGTCCTGCAGGTTCCACTCGCTCGCGAAGAGGAGCACGGTGCGGCCCTCCGGGTCGGTCGCCCTTGCGGCGCCGTGAAGGGGCATCGAAATCGGCAGATCCGCCTCCCCGGCGACCGGCCGGACCCAGCGGGCGATCTGCCACTGCGCCGGCTCGAAGCGGCTCTCGGCGCCGTACTCGCCAAGCAGGCGATGCTGCACCACCTCGAACTGCAGCGGGCCGACCGCCGCGAGCAGCGGCACCTTGCGGTCGCCGCCGGAGACCTCGAGCGCCTGCACCACGCCCTCCTGCAGGAGCTGGTCGAGACCGAGCCGGAACCGCTTGAAGTTCGAGGGTTGGGGGTTGTGCAGGTAGCTGAAGCACTCCGGCGCGAAGCGGGGGATCTCGCGGTACTCGATCGAGCGATCCTCGGTGAGGGTGTCGCCGATTCCGAAGAGGTCGTGGCCGACGATGCCGACCACGTCGCCCGGCAGCGCCTCGTCGACCGTCTCCCGCTCCTGCCCGAAGAGCTTGCGGGCATTGGAGAGCCGCACCCTCCGGCCGCTCGGCAGGTGGATCACGCTCATCTCCCGCTCGAACCGCCCCGAGACCACCCGCACGAAGGCGATCCGGTCGCGGTGCTTGGGGTCCATGTTGGCGCTGATCTTGAAGACGAAGCCGCTGAACTTCGGGAGGCTCGGCTCGACCACCCGCTCGCCGGCCCGCCGCGGGCCCGGGCCGGGGGCGTGCTCGAGGAAGCCGTCGAGAAGCAGCTGCACCCCGAAGTTGTTCATGGCGCTGCCGAAGTAGACGGGCGTCAGCTCGCCTCGGCGCACGCGTTCGGCCTCGAACTCCGCGCCGGCGCCATCGAGCATCTCGATCTCCTCGCGGGCGGCGGCGAGGGTGTCCTCGTCGAGGAGCGAGGCGAGCGAGGGGTCGTCGAGGCCGAGCACCCGCACCGGGGCGCGGGTGCTCCCGCCGACGGTGCGGTCGAAGAGGTGCATCTGGCGTTCGCGGCGGTCGTAGACGCCGCGGAAGCTCGGTCCCGAGCCGACCGGCCAGTTCACCGGCCACGCGGCGATCCCGAGGATCGACTCGAGCTCGTCGAGCAGCTCGAGCGGCTCGCGGGTGGGCCGGTCGCACTTGTTCATGAAGGTGACGATCGGCACGCCCCGCATCCGGCAGACCTCGAAGAGCTTGCGGGTCTGCGGCTCGATGCCCTTGGCGGCGTCGATCACCATCACCGCGGCATCGACCGCGGTGAGGACGCGGTAGGTGTCCTCGGAGAAGTCCTTGTGCCCGGGGGTGTCGAGCAGGTTGACGCGATAGTCGCGGTAGTCGAACTGCAGCACCGTCGAGGTGATCGAGATGCCCCGCTGCTTCTCGAGCTCCATCCAGTCGCTCGTGGTGGCCCGCTGGTTCTTGCGGGCGGTGACGCTGCCGGCGAGTCCCACCGCACCGCCGTAGAGCAGGAACTTCTCGGTGAGCGTCGTCTTGCCCGCGTCGGGGTGGGAGATGATCGCGAAGGTGCGGCGGGGGAGGTGGGCGGACATGGGGGTGGGGGAGGTTGGTAGGGACGCGATGGACGCTACGGACGCTCGGGACCGGAAGGACGATATGGGCCGAGGCTGGCTGGATCCCGACTTCGCCGCAGCCATGCGATCGACGCGATCGGGCGTGCCGCCCGCGACCGACCACTGTGTCCACTCAGTCCAAGGCGTCCGTCCGGACTGCCGATGCGGCGGCAGCGGTGCGGCCTCCGCCGGCCCGCCCGCCTACAGCCCCATGGCGCTGTACCCGCTGTCGACGTACAGGACCTGGCCGGTCACGGCGCGGGAGAGGTCGCTCAGAAGGTAGACCGCGGCGTCGCCCACGTCCTTGCCTTCGATGTTCCGCCGCAGCGGCGCCTTCCGCTCGACCCAGCCGAGGATCTCGCTGAAGCCGCCCACCGCCATCGCGGAGAGGGTCCGCAGGGGCCCGGCGCTGACGACGTTGGCGCGGATCCCCCGGGGACCGAGCTCCATCGCGAGGTAGCGGTTGGTGGCTTCGAGCGCGGCCTTGGCCACGCCCATCACGTTGTAGCCGGGCACCGCCTTCTCGGCGCCGTAGTAGCTGAGGGCGAGCATGGCGCCGCCGGAGGCCATGAGCGGCGCGGCCCGGTTCGCCATCGCCGCGTAGGTGTAGGCGGAGATGTCCATCGCCTCGGTGAAGACGCGCCGGGGCGTGCCCGCGAAGGCGCCCTCCTTCAGCCAGTCCTTGTCGGCGAAGGCGATCGAATGGACGAGGAAGTCGATCGAGCCGAAGTGCCCTCCGACCTCCGCGAAGACCCGATCGAGGTCCTCGTCGCTGCCGGCGTCGAGCGGCGAGGTCCACGCCCCGGCGACGCCGAGCGACTCGAGGGCCTTCTTCAGGCGCCGCTCCATCTTGGCGTCGGGCAGGTGCGTGAAGCCGCAGGTGGCCCCGTGGGCGAGCAGGCTCTCTGCGATCGAGTAGGCCATCGAGTGCTCGTTGGCGATGCCGACGATGAGGCCCTTCTTGCCTTCCAACAGTGCCATGGCGTGGTCTCCGGTGGGCCGCTGCGGGCGGCGGATGGGGCAAGGTAGCGGATCGCCGGAGGCGGCTCCGCCCATGCCGCGACGCGGCCGCTTCGCCCGCTACACTCCGTCGCCCCGCGCGTGTAGCTCAATTGGATAGAGCATCGGTCTTCGAAGCCGAGGGTTGGGGGTTCGAGCCCCTCCACGCGCGTTCCCGTCCCGCCTGTGCAGTCCCACCGCACTCCCGGCGCAGTCACCGCGTGATCACGCCCGCGGGGCCCGCGGGGCGCGCGGGGCGATGGAGTCCCGCGCCAGCAGCGCCGCCCCGAGCAGGCCCGCCCGATCGCCGAGGCTGCTCGGAAGCACCTTGCAGCGTCGCATCGCCTCGGGGAAGACGCTTCGCAGGAACGCAGCGCGGATCCGTGCGATCCACGGCCGTCCGAGGGCGTCGGAGAGGCCGCCGCCCACGACGACCGCCTCCGGCGAGAGCACCGTCGCGAGGTTCGCCAAGACCGTCCCGAGGCGGTCGGCGGCGTGCTCGATCACCGCCCGGACCGTGGGGTCGCCGCTCTCGAACGCCTCGGCGACGCTGCGGGAGCCGATCGACCGCTCCGGCGATTCCTGCAGGCGCTGCGCCAGCGGCAGGTCGCTTCGGCCCGCGAGGGCCCGCCGCAGCGAATGCACGATGCCCCGTCGCGAGCAGACCTCTTCCACGCTCCGCTGCCCCAGCGGCGCCGTGGGATCGAGCAGCATCTGCCCGATCTCGCCGGCGGTGCCGAAGCAGCCGCGATGGATGCGGCCGTCGATGACGAGGCCGCCTCCGACGCCGGTTCCCACCCAGACCGCGAGCAGATCGGAGATCTCCCTCGCGGCGCCGAGGCGGGACTCGCCGTAGGCGGCCGCGTTGACGTCGTTGTCGAGCACCACCGGACGCCGCAGTCGCTTCTGGAGGAGTTCGCGAAGCGGCACCTCCTTCCATCCGAGATTCACCGCGGCGAGCACGATGCTGCCGGTCGAGTCGATCGCCGACGGCGCTCCGATGCCCACCGCGGCCACCCCGGCAAGATCGGCCTTGGCCTCGTGGCAGGCCCGTTCGCACGACTCGACGATCCGGTCGATCACCGCCGCGAGGCCCTCGCCGCCCCGGGTCTTGCGGCGGCACTCCCCAAGCACCCGGCCGCGGGGATCGACGACGCCCACATGCATCTTCGTGCCGCCGAGATCGATGCCGAGGACAAGCGACGAGTCGATCATGGTGGGGCCGGGAGCGAGCGGCCGCTCCCCCGGACGCCGACGGCGGCATCCATCGGCAGCGGCTTGGTGGAGAAGGACCGCATGGAGGCGGCGAACTCCTCGAGGATCCGTCGCGAGAGATCGCCGCGGTCCGCGAGCAGTCCGACCGTCGCAGCCGCGGCATAGGGCGAAGGACCGTCCCGCCGCTCGATCCGAAGGCGTCCCGGCTCGTCGCCGAGGGTGATCAGGCGGTAGGTGACCCCGCTCGCGGCGAAGACGTCCGCCGCCTCGGGCGGATCGAGCTCGACTGCGAGACTCCCGGCGCCGGCGCGGGGCAGAGCCTCCCTCGCGGCCCGGTCGACGTCTTCCCACCGCTCGCCCGAGGCGGCCGCCGCCGGCGGAATCTCGCCGTAGGGCAGCGACGCGAAGGCCGAGAGCACCTCCCGCCGTTCGGACTCGTCGAGCATGCGGGTGGCCCACACTGCGTCCACGCTGCCCGCGGGAAGCGGCAGGTTGAGGGCGGGGGTCGACTCGATCTGGGGGGCGCAGGCTCCGCCCGCCGCGAGGGCGACGGCGACGATCGCCGCCGACGACCGGACGTTCAGGACGGGCAGACCCATGGCGCGAGGATACCGCTCCATCCGCCGCGACGGCGCCGCCCGGGTGGCCCGCTCCCGCTCAGGTTCCCGGACCCTGCGGGAATGGAGTCCGAGCCGGATTTCGCCGACCCTGCTCCATCGGGTCGGTCCCCCGGCGGCGGATGACCGGCGTACCCTGC
>CAZQUA010000008.1:0-17407 GCA_964596455.1 uncultured Isosphaeraceae bacterium | reverse complement strand
CAAGGCACGCCTTCAGGGTCCTGGAGCTCCCTCCCGATGTCGAAGCCCCGCGGTTCCAGAGCCCAGGGCACCGCCCGTTCCCGGCGGGAGGGCATCCGGCGGATTCTGCCGGAGACCGGCTTCGACCCGCGGAGCCTGCTGCAGCGTCCGGAGCGACTTCATGGTGCGGTGCTGGTGGCGGCGGTGGCGGTGCTCGGCACCCTGCTCGCGGCATGGGCATCCGCCCGGGAGGAGGTCGTGGTGGGCGAGATCGCCACCCGCGATCGCCTGAACCCGGTGTCCTACGAAGTGGTCGACGAGGCCGCCACGGCAGGCAAGCGGGAGGAGGCCCGCCGGGCGGCGCCGCGGATCTACCGGCCCAACGCGGCCTACCTCGATCCGATCCGGGCCGCGATCGAGGGTCTTCCGGCGGCGACCTTCGAGCGGCAGGATCTCTCGCAGATCGATCCCCGCCTGCAGGAGGTGTTCGCCCTCGACGAGGCGGCCCTTGCGGAACTGCAGGCCTTCGGCGGGGACGAGGAGCGGACCGCGGAGTGGCGTCGATGGACCGCCGCGTTCCTGCAGTCGCTGTGGGCCGAGGATCCGCTGCTCTCGGCAAGCGAGTACCAGATCTTCGCGACCACCCTTCGCCGCGAGGTGCTCTCGGCGGACGAGTTGCGGCCGGTCCGCCTGCGGACCGCGATCGACCTTGGTTCGGGCGATTCGCAGTCGCTCGAACTGCCGGTGCGTCGCCTCGCCGAGCGGGCGGGCTTCCCCCGGGCGCTCGCGGCCCTTGCCGCGGCGCCGGTGCTGAGGGAACCCCGCCCGACGCTGCTCTTCGACGAGGAGCGGACCGCCGCCGCCGCCGCTGCCGCCGCCGCCGCGGTGCCGCCCTCGATGCGGCGGCAGGAGCGGGGCGGAGTGATCGTCGCCCGCGGCGATCGCACCACCCGCGAGCAGGCCTCGCTCCTCGCGGAGTCTCGGGAGCAGGAGCGGCGTGCCGGCCATCGATCGGCGTGGCGGTGGGTCGGCTTTGCGGGCCTGCTGGCCCTGCCGGCCGCGCTGTTCGCGGCGTGGCTCTCGATCCTCCATCCGGCGGTGGCGAGAAACGCCTCGCGGATGGCCGGCCTGCTCGTGCTCACCCTCGGCGTCGCGGCGGTTGCGGTGGCGGGGGGCATCGAGTTCCCGATGGCGGCGACGGGACTGGCCACGCTCTGCGGCGTCTCCGCGGCGATCGTGGCGACGGTCTGCTACCACCGGGGGTTCGGGGTCGCGGTGACGCTGCTCTTCGCGACCCTCGTGGCAGCCTGCCTCGGGCAGGGGATCGCGGCCGCCGCGGCGATCGCGGCGCCGGCGCTGGCGGCGTCGGCGATGCTCAAGGAACTCCGCCATCGGGCGTGCCTGATGCGGGCGGGCGCGGCCGCGGGCGGGACGGCGATCGCCTCGTTCCTGCTGCTGGGAGTGCTCGAGACGCCCGGGGTGGCGGGGGCGGCGGCGCAGGTGATCGAACGCTCGCTGATCGCCGGCGGCGGCGCCGTGGCGGCGGGCTTCCTCATGCTCGGAGTGCTGCCGTCGATCGAGCGTCTCTTCGGCGTGGCGACCGGCCTCACCCTCAGCGAGCTTCGCGATCCCCGCCAGCCGCTCCTGCGGATGCTGCAGCAGCGGGCCCCGGGCACCTACAGCCACTCGCTGCAGATCGCCACGATCGCCGAGGCGGCCGCGGAGTCGATCGGCGCCGACGGCCTGCTCGTCTACGTCGGAGCGCTCTACCACGACATCGGCAAGGTCAACAAGCCCGACTACTTCATCGAGAACCAGACCGAGGGCCCCAATCGCCACGACAAGCTCAACCCCAAGCTCAGCCTGCTCGTGATCGTCGGGCACGTGAAGGACGGCATCGCCCTCGCCCGCGAGCACGGCCTGCCTCGGGTGCTCGACCACTTCATCGAGAGCCACCACGGCACGACCCTCGTCGAGCACTTCTTTCGGGCGGCCCAGAGCCGCGCCGAGGCCCTTGGCGAGGAGGAGCCGCCGGTGGCGGAGTTCGAGTTCCGCTACCCCGGGCCCCGGCCCCGCACCCCGGAGGCGGCCATCCTGATGCTTGCCGACGCCGCGGAGAGCGCTTCCCGCTCGATCGGCGATCCGACGGCGAGCCGCATCGAGAGCCTCGTCCGCACGCTCGCGCGGCGGCGTCTCGAGGACGGCCAGTTCGACGAGTGCTCGCTGACCTTCCGGCAGCTGCGGGCGATCGAGGACTCGATCATCAAGAGCCTGCTCTCCATCCGCCACGGGCGGATCAGCTATCCCTCGACTTCCGGCGAGGCCGAGGCGAAGCCGCCGACGGCCGGCCGCGAGGAGGCGTCGCCGCTGCCGCGGATCGGGAACGCCTGAGAGCCTCTTCGCGGGCGAGCGCGATCGCCCGCCGCTGCAGGCTGCCGAGGGGAAGGCTTGCCAGCATCGCCTCGTCGGCCCAGCGGCATCCGGCGGGAGGAGTTGCGGCGAGGGCATCCTGCAGGCGATGCAGATGCACCTGCACCTCGCGATGGCTGGTGAGGTGCCGGAAGCCGCCGATCGCCTCGACGAGCGCCGCGGGCACGCCGAGCAGGTCGGCGATCGCCTGCCGGCCGCGGCGGGGAGCGGCATCGATGCCGGGCGGTCCCCACAGGCCCGCCCACAAGCCCTCCGGCGGACGCTTGGAGAGCAGCACGCGTCCCTCCCGCTCGAGCAGCACGACGTGGTGGTCGATGCGGCGCCGGGGCGGAGGACGCTTGGGCTTCGGGATCGACGCGGGATCGCCGCCGGCGAGTCCGCGGCAGCCGCTGCGGAGCGGGCAGTCGCCGCACCGCGGCGCCATCGGCGTGCAGACGGTGGCGCCGAGTTCCATCAATCCCTCGTTGAGGGTCGCCGGATCCGCGGCCGCCGCGACGAGCGCTGCGGAGGTCCGCCAGGCCCACTTCAGGGCATCCCGGTCGTCGGAGGCGAGAGGGCGGCCTTCGAGGCGAAGCAGCACGCGAACCACGTTCCCGTCGACAATCGCGGCCCGCTCGCCGTAGGCGATCGACGCGATGGCGCCGGCGGTGTAGCGGCCGATCCCGGGAAGGCGCTCGAGCACCGCCGGATCACGGGGAACTCGGCCGCCGTGCCGGGCGACGATCTCGGCCGCCGCCGCATGCAGCATGCGGGCACGGCGGTAGTAGCCGAGTCCTTGCCACTCGGCGAGGACCGCCTCGAGCGGCGCTGCCGCAAGTCTGCGGATCGAGGGGAATCGCCGGAGGAATCGGGGGTACCGCTCGGCGATGCGGGAGACCTGGGTCTGCTGCAGCAGGAACTCGCTCACGAGGGTTCCGTAGGCGCTGCGGCGGCGCCGCCAAGGCAGATCGCGGCGATGGCGGGGGAACCATGCTTCGATCGCGGCCGCCACCTCGGCGGCGCGGCGAGGTCCGATGCTCCACGTCTCGCCCGGCGCGTCCGCAGCGGGATCCGAATCGGAGCCGCGTGCGGATGGTCGAGCTCCGGCCGATCGCGGCGCTTGGGTCGCCTTCGGCACCGTTCTAGGGACCGGCATCTCGCGCTTCTCCGGAGGGGTCGGCCACAGTCTGGCCACAGTCTGACCGCGGCCCGGCCCTTCTTCTTCCGAGGCTCGGCCGAGGGGGTCGGGCCCAGCGGCTCGCGGCGGGCCCCCGCCCCGGTCGTGCCGCAGCGGACGCGGCGGTTGCGGTCGTTGCGGCGACTCGGCGGCACCGCTACCGTACCCGTTCGCTCCGCAAGGCGGGGCGAATCGGCGCCGGTTCCAGCAGGGCCGGTGCCTCGCGTTCGGACCCGTTCGCTGCAGTCGTTTCCCGCCTTCCGCCCATCGCCCCGCTCTGCCCACCGATCCGAGAGGAACTCCGCTCCATGGCCAAGATGTTCTACACCACCGAGGAGGTGGCCGAGAAGCTCGGAAAGACCGTCGAGGAGGTTCTGGAGATGGCCCGCCGCGGGCAGATCCAGGAGTTCCGCGATCGCGACAAGGTGATGTTCAAGGTCGATCAGATCGACCTGCTTGGCGGAGACGACGGCGAGACCAGCATCCCCCTCGCCCTCGACGAGAGCGGCGAGAGCTTCTCGGCGCTCTCCGGGGCGATGACGCGGGAAGAGGAGGAGTCGGCTCCGCTCGACCTGAGCGGCACGGGCATGCCCACCGTCGAGGCGAGCGGCACCGGCATCGGCCTCGCCGACAGCGGCGGCAGCAACATCGGCGGCATGCCGGCCGCCGATCGCGGCGAGACGAGTTCGCTGCTCGATCTCACCCGCGAGAGCGAGGAGACCTCCCTCGGGGCGGAACTGCTCGAGGACATCTACGCGAGCGACGACAACGTCGAGATCCCGGCGGCGACCAGCGGCATGTTCGGCGCGGTCGAGGAGGCCGGCGAGGCGGCCCCGGCGATCATCGGCGGCCGCGTCGCGGCGCAGCCGTTCGTTCCGATGGCGGCGGCGGCGGTGGTCGAGGAAGTCGATCCGGGCTGGTCGGGCCTGAGCGCGGGCCTCATGGTGGGCGCGTTCCTCGGGATCGCCGCGGTCGGGGTCGTGGCCATCACCCTCGTCTCCGGCGGCGGCAGCGATCTTGCGAGGACCTTCGCAGAGAACCTCTACGCATGGGCGGGCGGCCTGCTGGGCGTGACCATCGTGGGCGGCGTCGCCGGCTTCCTGATCGGTCGGGCCACCGGTTGATCGGCCTGCGGCGCCGCGTGGCAGGGCTCCCCGACGGGACACCGTCGGCGGGAGCGATTGGATGATCCTCTCCGGCTACGGGCGAAGGGAGTGGGTGACAGCGCTGCTTGCGGCGGCGGCGCTGGCGATCCCGGCGTGGCTGCTCGGCTGGTGGCCGGTGGCGGCGGTGGCGGTGCTCGCCTTTGCGGCAACCGCGTGGTTCTTCCGCGATCCGCTCGGCCGCCGCCCCGCCGAGGACTCGCCGCTCGCGATGGTGAGCCCCGCGGACGGCCGCATCAGCGCGGTGCTTCGCGAGGAGTCCCACGAGGCTCTCGAAGGGGCCCCGGCGGTGGTGGTGCGGATCTTCCTGAGCGTGCTCGACGTGCACATCAACCGGTCGCCGGCGGCCTCGACGGTGCGGTGGACCCGCCACCGCCCGGGCCGCTACCTCGATGCCCGCAGCGAGGCGTCGGCGAAGCTCAACGAGTCGATGCTGATCTCGCTCTCCCTCGAGGACGGGCGGACGATCGGCGTGAAGCAGATCTCCGGAGCGATCGCGAGGCGGATCGTCTGCCCGCTTGAGCCGGGGCGCCGCCTCGGCCGCGGCGAGCGGTTTGGGATGATCAAGTTCGGTTCGACGACCGAGCTCATCCTGCCGGACCCCGATCGCGTCGGAGTGGCGGTGAAGGTCGGCGATCGGGTGGTCGGCGGGGTCACGATCCTCGCGAGGATCCCGCCCGCCGCGTCGCCCTGAGCGGCGCCGCTGGGTCGCGGCCGCTCAGGCCGCCGCGTCCCACTCGCCCTCCTCGCGATCGTCCACGGCCTCCTGCGGCCACGCCGGCGTGGCCCGATGATGGATGCGGACGATCGCCGCCATCTGCGCGGCGATCACCTGACGCAGCAGGTCGAGCACGCCGGCGGCACCGTCGGCGAACGGCTCGCGGCGGTCCCGGAAGAGCACCACCACCGCGAGGCACTCGCCCTCGTGGTGGCAGGCGAAGGAGACGATCTCCTGATCGGCGAGCGGTTCCGCCTCCGGGCCCACCGCCTCCACGAACTCCTGCACGTCGCTGAACCGCAGGATGCCGTCCTGCGAGGCGACGCTCGGGCAGACCTGCTCCGCGATGCGGTCGAGGACCGTGGCCACGGAGGTCCGGGGGATCCGGTAGTTGACGTAGGCGCCGAGGCCCCAGCGGCTGCCGCCGTTGTTCAGGAACACCGCGGCGTTGGTCGGGCCGGTCTTGGTGAGCAGGTACTCCATCGCGGTCCGCAGCAGCGACTCGACGTCGAGCTCCTGCCGGAGCAGCGTGCGGAACTCGCTGGCCATCACCGCCTCGTCGATCCGCCGCTGGCCGTCCCGCCGCTCCTCCTCGAGGTCGCCGGCAAGTTCGTCCGCCTGGCGGCCGGCCTCGTGGCGGGCCTGGTTGAGGCGACGGCAGACCTGCTTCCAGCGGGCGAGGCGGCGGTCGCGGCTCCGCAGCGACGCTTGCCGGTTCCGCAGCGACTCGATCCGAAGCTTCAGTTCGTCGCCCTGCAGCGGCAGGGAGAGGATGTCGCCGAAGCCGATCCGCATCGCCTGCACCGTCTCCGCGACCGAAGGCGAGGAGGCGAGCCAGATCGCCGACGCGGCCGGCTCCGCCGATCGGAGGGTGCGGATGAGCGACTCCGCGACCGAGGCGGGGAAGCTGTCGTCGCAGATGAGCAGGTCGAACGGCTCCGCGAGCAGCGCAGCCTCGGCCCGACGCGGATCGGTGCGGCTCTCGCAGCGGCAGCCGAGCGTCGCGAGGCGCTTCCGCAGCGTCGAGGCCGCAGAGCCTCCGGCGGTCAACAGAAGCACGCGGCAGGCGTCCTCCGAGACCAGGTCTGCGGCGGGCGAGGGGTTCGTCTCTTGGTGATCGTGCATCGCTTCCACCTCCGGCGAGGGGCATCGGCGGAAGAGGCCGCGGGGTTCAGCCCCATCGGGGCGAGGTCGCCGCGAATCCCGCGAGGGGGTGGATCTGCGAGGGTTCCAACGGTGGGGGCGGGTGTCCATCGCGGTCAGCCGAGATTGCCGGAGGGAAGGAACTCGCGAAGGCGGGCGAGGTCGTCGGGGCGGCGGAGGATCGCGTCGGCGCCGGCGCGGCGGGCATCCCGCAGGCGGTCCTCGTCGCCATCGCCGCCGCAGACGAGCACGCGGATGGGGTCGAGACGCTCCCGCCGGCGGATCTCCGAGATCGCCGTGGAGAGATCGAGGTCCGGCGTCGCCGCATCGATCAGCAGCACGTCGGGCACGAGGCGTTCGATCTCGAGGCCGGCGGCGAAGGCGGACTCCGCCACGAGCAGCTGCCACGATCCGTCGGACCCGAGGAGGCTCCGCACCGACGCGAGCATCGCGTCGCCGCCGCCGATCGCGAGCACCCGCCGCGAAGCTCCGCCGATGCGGTCGAGGGGGATCTCGTTCTCCCGCATGAAGCGGATCAGTTCGGCGCGGGGAATCCGGCGGAAGCGGGATCCCGGCACGCGGAAGCCCTGCAGGCGGCCGTTGTCGAAGCAGCGGATGATCGTCTGCTGGGAGACGCTGCACGCCTCCGCGGCTTCGCCGGTGGTGAAGATCTGCTTGTCCCGGAACGATTCCGGCGTGGACTCGCTCGGCATGGGAGCCTCCGAAGACGCGGGTGCGTGCGGCGGCACGCGATGCGAAGGACCGCCGCACCCGACGCTCCGAGGTCATCGGTCGCGAGGCGGGGCGACTTCGGGGAAGCAGGCGAACGAATCCGCATCTTCCGCTCGGGCAGGCTGGGGAACCCTCGGCGGGGTCCGGCCCGGGTTATCCGGGGTGCCGCAGATTCCAGAGCGTCACCGCCTCCGGTTCCCGCGGGTAGAGCGGCGCGAGCTCGAGGCGATCGACCGTTCGGGCGGCTCCGCCGGGATGCCCCGCGGCCTCGTCGGCGAGGGCCCGCTCGGCGATCGCAAGGCATGCCGCCGCGTCCGGCTCCGGCGGGTCGAGGCGGCCGATCCCCCGCGAACGCAAGGCCGCGACGAGCGTCTCGGGGGCATGCTCGTCGGCGAGCAGGACCGCCTCGCCGAGCGTCCCGAGGCCGGCGTCGCCGAGCACCCCGGCGGCATCGGCGAGGCCGGGCGCCGCCGCCCGCAGCCACCGCTCGCCATCGAAGGCGAGGCGCTCGAGCCACGCGGACTCTCGCTTGCTCTGCAGCAGCACGACCACCTCGGGCGGCCTGTCGCCTGAGGGGCGGTGGCGGACCCGCCAGGCCTCGGCGGCGACCGCGGCGGATGGCACCGCCACGGTCGCGGCATCGAGGGCCTCGGCGATCCCCTTGGCGGCGGCGGTGGCCACTCGAAGGCCGGTGAATCCGCCGGGGCCGACCGACACCGCGATCGCCCGCAGGTCGCGTCGGGACCCGCCCGCATCGCGGAAGAGGCGATCGATCGCCGGCAGCAGCGGCTCCTCGCGGCGGTCGCCCTGCGGCACCCGCTCGAAGCGGACCCCGCCGTCGGTCCCGCGAAACGCCACCGAACCGAGACGCGAGGAGCACTCGATCGCCAGCACGCCGCTCGCCGAGATCCGCGGGGTGGCGGCCGCGTCAGGCATCCTGCCGCTCCGCCTGCTCCGCGGCCCGCCGCTCGCGAGCCTCGGCGATCAGTCCCTCGACCGCGGCGAGCGGAAGGGCGTTCATCGCGGCCTCCTCGGCGGTCGGCGGCGGTGCGGCGAGGTCCAGCTGCAGCAGGGCGCCTCGGGCGTGGTCGCTGTTGAGCATCAGCACCCGCGGCATGACCGCCTCGGCGCCCTGCTCGACGTGGCCGTGGCCGATGCAGAAGAGGCGGATCCCCCAGGCGTTCGCAAGGGCGTCGATCTGTCGCGGATTCAGGCCGCGGCCCCAGACCATCGAGTAGGCGCTGCCCCACGGCGGCGCGAGGTCGTCGTCGGAGAGCTCCCGGTCGAGCACGGCGGGGTCGAAGCGGTCCATCGCCGCGGCCGCGGGCAGGGAGTGCGTGCAGAGCACCCCGCTCTCGGTCCGCACCGCCAGCGGCATGGCCCGGATGAACTCGCCGATGGCGGCCGCCACCCCATCGGCGCGGTCGCCGAAGACCCAATCGAGGCCGTCGTCGAAGCTGGCGGTGTTGTCGCCGAAGCCCTTGCTGACCGGATCGCCTCGCAGCTGGGCCAGCTCGTGGTTGGCAAGCAGGGGATGGACCTGCCGCGGGTGGCCATCCACGAGCTCCGCGACCCGCACGAGCATCCGGTGGCTGAGGTCGACGCCGTTGACGAGGCGGTCCCCATGGATCAGCTCCTGCAGAAGCAGGTGGCGATCCTCGCCGCGATCGAGTCCCGCAACCGCGAGGATTCGCTGCAGATTGACGGGATGGTCGTGGAGATCCCCGGTCACCACGAGACGGCCCTGCCGGGGCAGATGGACGGTCGCGCCTCTCCGCAGGGGCGATGCCCGCAGCTTCGCGGCAGCGCGCTGAAGCAGTTCGATCACCGCATCGGGATCGGTCAGGCGATCGGTCATGCCGCGGCGTCTCCGGATGCCGCGTTCGCGGCGGCTCCGCTTCCCCGGAGCGTCAGGGAGCGAGCAGGCCCGCGACGGGGACGGGCCCGGTGCCGGTGGCGGTGGTGATCCACAGGCTCGACTCGAACGGGCCGGGCGCGGCGCCGGGCCGCGGCGTGAACCGCAGCATCAGGACCTCGCCGCCATCGCCGGCGGGCCGGGTCCCGAGCAGTTCGACGGCGACATGCGGCGAGCTCAACTCGACCGATCGGACCTCCCGCCACTGCGGCTGCTGCACGCGGCCCCGGCCCCGCGGGTTGTAGTGGTCGATCTGGACGGGCACCTCCGTCGCCGCGGAGATCCTTCCGAGGTTCACGAGCTGCTCGTTGGGGATCCAGAAGCGGCTGAAGCGGGCGGAGTCGGCGCGGCTGCCCGTGCACTCGTGGCGGACCCGAAGCGGCACGATCGGGCAATCGGGATGGTCGGTTGCGACGATCCACCAGAGCGGCATGGTCTCGCAGGGCACCCCGGCGAGGTTCCAGACGAGTCGCTGCGTCGCCTGCGGCTCGGCGGGAGCGCCGCCCACATGCACGGGCGGGCGACCGCCCGCCGAGAGCACCCGGAAGGGACGCCCGTCGAGCGAACGCAACTCGACGGTGCCGGTGGTGCGGTTCTCGAGGGCATCGACGAAGGCGGGGTCGACCCGGATGGGAAGCGTCACGTCCCCGCGGATCTCCGCCGTCAGCGGCGGAACGTTCCCGTCGAAGGCGATGGTGACTCGCGCGTCCTTGACGCCGGGATTCGCAGGCGCGTCGAAGGCGGCGGTCATCTCGATCGAGCCGCCTGCAGGCACGACCTTCCCCACCACGTCGCTCAGGCTCGTGCAGCGGCAGTTCGGGGTGGCGGCGCGGATTCGCACCGCCGCGGTGGAGCCGTTGACGATGCGGAAGGTCCGCTCGTGGATCGAGCGGGGCGGCACCGCCCCGAGATCGAACCGCGGCGGCTCGAGCCGGATCGGCGAGGCCGCGGGCGGAGCGGCCGCCGGCGCTGCGGGGGGCGGCGAAGGCCGTCCCGGCGGGCGGGCGGGCGATTGGGCGTGGGCGGCGAACGCGGCGGCGATGGCGGTCGCGATGGCGATCGACCGGACGAGGGTGGCGGCTCGGACACTTGGCATGGTCAGAGTGTAGGGTCGAAGGAGCCTTCCTCGGCAGCCGGCGAGCGAAGGGCGTGCAAGCAGGGAGGGCACGCCCCGTACACTGCGTCTCATGCCGTCGAGCGAACTGGCCATCGATCTGCAGGGGATCTCGAAGCGATACCGGCGGGTCGAGGCGCTGCGGGGGGCCGATCTGCAGGTGCCGAAGGGCCAGATCTTCGGCCTGCTCGGCCCCAACGGCGCCGGCAAGAGCACCCTCGTCAAGATCCTGCTGACGCTTGTTCGCCCCAGCGGCGGCGGCGGCACCGTGCTCGGCCGGCCGCTCGGCGACCGCGGGACCCTCGCCAAGGTGGGCTACCTGCCGGAGAACCTCCGCTTCCCCGAGTACCTGACCGGCGCGCAGGCGCTCGAGTACTTCGGCGGCCTCTCCAAGGTTCCCCGCCGGCCCCGCCGCGTCCGGATGGCGGAGCTGCTTGATCTCGTGGGCATGCGGCGGTGGGCGGATCGCCCCGTGCGGACCTATTCCAAGGGCATGCGGCAGCGGGTGGGCCTTGCCGCGGCGCTGGTCGCCGACCCGCAGCTGCTCGTCCTCGACGAGCCGACCGACGGCGTCGATCCGATCGGCCGCAAGGAGATCCGCGACGTCCTGATCGGCGCCCGCCGCAGCGACCGCAGCGTGCTTCTGAACAGCCATCTCCTGAGCGAGGTGGAATCGGTCTGCGATCGCGTGGCGATCATGCACCAGGGCCGGATCCTGCGGGACGGCTCGGTGCAGGAGTTGGCGACCGAGGAGCGGGGCTACCAGCTCGAGGTGGGCGGGGCGTCGCCGCTCGCGGCCGATGCGGTCGCGTGGATCGCCGCTCGCGGCGGCCGGGCGGAGGCGGGCGATGCCGCCTGGCGGCTGCATCTGCCGGGCGCCGAGGCGGAGGGAATCCAACCGCTGATCGATCTCCTCCGCCGCGACGGCCGCATCGTGCATGAGGTCCGGCCGGTGCGGCGGAGCCTCGAGGATCTCTTCATGCAGTCGGTCGCCGCCGAGGGCGGCGGGTCCGCTCCGGGCGGCATCATCCGCGGCGAGAAGGCCCCGCCCCCCGCTCCTCCGGCGACGGGAGGAGCCGCCTGATGCAGACCGCCGCGCTGCTTCTCGACTCGCTTCGCCTGCTTCGGAGCCGCATGCTCTTCTGGGTGAGCCTCGGCATCTCGCTGCTGGTGATGCTCGCCTACGCCTCGATCGGCTTCGGCGAGAGCGGCCTCAGCATCGGCTTCGGCCTCTACGAGTTCGAGGACCCCTTCTTCGTCGAGGGAAGTCCGTGGGCAAGGGCCCTCTACCTCGGCATCTTCTCCACCTTCGTGGTGGGCGTGTGGCTGACCTGGGCGGCGACGATCCTGGCGCTGATCTCGACGAGCTCGATCTTCCCCGACTTCCTGTCCGCCGGGTCGATCGAGATGGTGCTCTCCAAGCCGATCTCCCGCACGCGGATCTTCTTCGTGAAGTACCTCGGCAGCCTGCTGTTCGTGCTGCTGCAGATGGCGATCTTCTGCGCCGGCGTGTTCCTGTGCGTGGGTTGGCGGATCGGGGAGTGGAACTGGGCGATCTTCGCGGCGGTGCCGCTGGTGACGCTCTTCTTCTCCTACCTCTACGCATTCAACGTGCTGGTCGCCCTCGTGACCCGCTCGACGCTCGCGGCGTTGCTGCTCACCATCATCTTCTGGTTCATCCTCTGGGCGGTGCAGACCGCCGAAGTCGGCCTCGGGGCGATCACGGCGCAGCAGCAGGTGCGGATCGAGCGGCAGTCGATCGCGCTGGAGGAGCAGCGGGCCCGCCTCGAGTCCCTCCGCGACGCCGAGGAGCTGCGGCCGCGGGATGAACGGCGCCGGGAGACCCTCGAGACCGAGGTCGCCGCCAACGAGACCCGCCTCGCCGAGGCCCGGGAGCGGTTCGAGGCCGTCGAGGGATGGCACCGTCCCTTCAAGCTCGCGATGGCGATCCTCCCGAAGAACCAGGAGACCATCGCCCTGATCGAGCGGTGGATCCAGCCCGACCAGCAGTACACGATGACCGAGGTGATGCTCGGCGACTTCCGTCAGGAGCAGCCGCCGGAGGAGCGGGATGCCGACGCCGAAGGCGCCCGGCGGGTCGATGCCGAACGGCGGGAGACCTCGGCGGCGTGGATCATCGGCAGCAGCCTCGCCTTCGAGCTGGTGATCCTCGGCCTCGCCTGCTGGATCTTCGTCCGCCGCGACTTCTAGCGAGGCCTACGGCTGCGGGTCGCGGACGCCCGCCGCGGCATCGTCGGCAAGCTGGCGGCTGCGTGCCTCCGCGGCGGCGATCGCATCGGCGACGGTCGGTTGCAGGCCCCAGCGATCGAAGATCTCCAACGCCGCGGCGGTGGTGCCGCCGCGGCTTGTGACCGCGTCGCGGAGGCGGGCGGGCGTGGCGCCCTCCTCGCAGAGCAGGGCGCCGGCACCGCGGATCGTCCGCGACACGAGCAACCTCGCCACCGGCGGCGGCACCCCGAGGCTTCGCGCGGCCTCCTCCATGCACTCGGCGAGGCGGAAGGCGTAGGCGGGCCCGGAGCCGCTGACCGCCGTCACCGCGTGGAACAGCGACTCGGGCACCTCGACCAGCTCGCCCACGCAGGCAAGCAGCTGCCGCACGAAGGCGGCCTCCTGGGAATCGAGCTCCTCGCAGCCCGCGACGGCGGTGATCGCCAGGCCGAGGCTCGCGGGCATGTTGGGCATCGCGCGGACCACCTGGGCCCGGCCGCCGAGGCCGTCGCGGATCGTCGAGCGGGCGACGCCGGCCATGATCGAGAGGACCGGGGGCATCCGAATCGCCGGCCGCTCGCCTTCGGCCGGCCGCATGCCGCCGCAAAGCATCTCGGCGACCGCCGGCCACGCCTGCGGCTTCACGGCGATCAGCAGCAGGCCGCTCTCGAGCACCGCCGCCGAGGGCAGCGACGCCCGGCAGCCGAGGCGAAGGGCATGCTCGACCCGGCCCGGGCTGGCATCGGTCGCGAGGATCTGCTCCGGGCGAAGGAGCCTCCGGGCGAGGATCCCATCCACCATCGCGGCCCCCAGATTCCCGAAGCCCACGACCGAGAGTGCGGTGCGTCGCCGAGTCGGAGCCGGATCCGGATCGCTGCTCACCCCGGGAGGATCGATCCGCCACGGTTTCCTGTCAACGCCGCGGCAGGGCCGGACGCTCGGGAACTACACTCCGCCCATGTCCTCGACCGTCTACTCCGGCTCCTACTCCCTCGAGTTCGACGCTCCGATTCTCGAGGTCGAGGCGGAGATCTCGCAACTCGAGCAGCGATCCGACGCGGCGGCGTTCGACGCCCGCATCGCCGAGCTGCGGCGGGCCCGGGAGCGTCTGCTCTCGGCCACCTACGCCTCGCTGACGCCCTGGCAGACGGTCCGAGTGGCGAGGCACCCGGCGCGGCCGCAGAGCACCGATCTCATCGATCTCATGTGCCGCGACTTCGTCGAGATCCATGGCGATCGCCTCTTCGCCGACGACCGCGCGATCGTCGCGGGCTTCGCGAGGATCCGCGCCCACAAGGTGATGGTCGTGGGGCATCGCCGCGGACGCAGCACCGCGGAGAAGGTGGCATGCAACTTCGGGTGCGCTCATCCGGAGGGGTATCGCAAGGCCCTGCGGGCGATGCGGCTCGCCGAGAAGTTCCGCCTGCCCATCGTGACCCTCGTCGACACCAAGGGCGCCTACCCCGGGGTGGGCGCCGAGCAGCGGGGGCAGGCGGAGTCGATCGCGGTGAACCTGCGGGAGATGAGCCGCCTGCGGACGCCGATCGTCTCGGTGGTCATCGGCGAGGGCGGCTCCGGCGGCGCCCTCGGGATCGCCGTGGGCGATCGGGTGGGCATGCTCGAGCACGCCTGGTACTCGGTGATCAGTCCAGAGGGCTGTGCGGCGATCCTGTGGAAGGAGGCCAACGAGGTCACCAACGGCCTTGCCGCCTCGGCCCTCAAACTGACCGCCCGCGACAATCTCGCCAACGGCCTCGTGGACGACATGATCCCGGAGCCGCCGGGCGGCGCTCATCGAGATCCCTCCGCCGCCGCGGCTCGCCTGCAGGAGTGGATCGTCGGCCAACTCGACGAGCTCACCCGCCTGAAGCCGGAGACGCTCGTGCGGCGACGGTTCGAGCGGTATCGAACCATCGGCCTTGTGGGTGGCGGGAGCGGAAGCGGTTCGGGTTGAGATCCCGGATCGGAGGTCGTTGACCAATCGGGGGCGCATCGGTACCCTCTCGCCCCCACCCGGTGTGGTGCGCCGGGACGGTCGATCGGCCGCGGTCCCAGCACCATCCCAAGACCGCCCCCACGCGTTTCCGTCCGTTCGTTGACGGAGGACGAAGGGGATCCGTCTCCGGCAGCGTGCTGGACCTGTTCCGTCCATCTGAGGGCGTCGACACCGTGGCAAGAAAGAAGACCCCGCCGAAGCCCGCACGCTCGCCGAAGGGGTCGCCCAAGGCGTCCAAGGCGACCGCCAAGTCCAAGGCATCCCCGGCGAAGGCCTCGAAGGCGGCGTCGTCCGCCGCTGCGGGCCGTGCGAAGGAGGCCGCGAAGAAGACCAAGGCGGCTCGCTCGGCTTCTCCCGCCGCGAAGAAGGTCGCCGCCAAGGGCGTGACCAAGGTCGCCGCCAAGGCACCCGCGAAGCCGGCTTCGAAGCCGTCCGCCAAGTCGTCTGCCAAGTCGTCCGCGAAGTCGTCCGCGAAGTCCTCGCCGAAGGCGGCGTTGCCGGCGAAGGCAACGAAGGCTCCCAAGGCGGCGAGTGCCAAGGCAGCGTCGTCGGGCAAGGCGGCTCCGGCCAAGGGTGGGTCGAAGGCGGCGGCGAAGAAGTCCGGAAAGGCAGCGGCCCCTGCCGCTGGCAAGGCGTCGCCGACGCCGGCCGGCAAGGGCAAGGCGACGCCCGTGAAGGCCGTTCCCGCGAAGGCCGCTGGCGGCAAGGCTTCGGGCGGCAAGTCTGCGGGCGGCAAGTCGCTTCCGAAGGACTCGACCGCAGCGGCGAATCCGCGGTCGGTGATCGCCGCGGCGATCTCCAAGGCGGACGATTCCGGCTACGTCTTCATCAACGGCCGCCGCGTGCGGATGATCTCGACGAAGGGCTTGTCCATCCCGAAGCGGCCCAAGGCGGTCGTGGTCGCCGAGCCGGAGCCGGAGGTGCAGGCCGCCAAGATCCGCGCCATCAAGACGAAGCTCTCCGCGGCGGATCTCCGCCACTACCGCGACCTGCTCCTCGAACGGCGCCGGGAGCTGGTGGGCACGCTCACCGGCATGGAGGAGCAGGCGTTGCGGTCGAGCGGCGGCAATCTCTCGAACATGCCGCTGCACATGGCGGACATCGGCAGCGACACCTACGAGCAGGACTTCACACTCGGGATGGCCGAGGCCGAGCGTCGCCTGCTCGGCGAAATCGACGCGGCCCTGCAGCGGATCGCCGATCGGATCTACGGGGTGTGCCAGATGACCGGCAAGCCGATTCCCAAGGCGCGTCTCAACGCCAAGCCGTGGGCGAAGTACACCATCGAGGCCGCGAAGCTCGTGGAGTCGGGCCTCGCGAGGTAGCGGTCCGCGGTCGCCGGGTGTGGACGCGGACTCGGCGGGGCGACTCGCCCTTCGCAGAACGATCGTGCGGCTGCCCGCATCGGAGGGGAGGGGGGCGGCGAAGCGACCCTACCCTTCGTCCGCTCGATCATGGCACCATCCGCTGAACCAGGCTCCGAACCTTCCGCGGCGGCCGCTCCCACGGAGGCCGTCGCGGTGCCGCTGATCGTGCCGGCATGGCGCAGCCCGCTCGCATGGACGGTGCTGCTGGCCGCCTTCGTGGCGGGCCTCGCCGCGGATCTCTCCACCAAGTCCTGGTCGTTCCGCACCGTCGCCGGCGAGCCGGTCGACCTGGCTCCGAGGGCGTTGATCGACGACCCCCACTATCGCCTGCCCTGGCACGAGGGCGTTCGGGCGGTGCCGCCGGACCTGCTCGACTTCCATCTCGTGCTGAATCAGGGAGCGGTCTTCGGCATCGGGCAGCGGCAGCGGGGGATGTTCATCGCGCTCACGGTGGTCGCCATCGTGGTGGGCCTCGCGGTGTTCGCGTTCTGGACCGATCGGCGGGCGCGGCTCTCCCATCTTGCGATCGGACTGATCCTCGCCGGCGGCATCGGCAATCTGTACGACCGGATCACCTTTGGGGCGGTCCGCGACTTCCTGCATCTCTTCCCCCGCCGCAACCTTCCCTTCGGCTGGTCGTGGCCCGGCGGCAGCCGCGAGATCTTCCCCTGGGTCTTCAACGTCGCGGACGTGCTGCTGCTGGCCGGGATGAGCCTGCTGCTCCTCGCGGCGTGGCGGGCGGAGGCGGCCGCCAAGCGAACCGCTTCGCAATCGCCGGGCCCGGCGACCGCCTGATCGAGCCGGGCGGGGGATGGCATCAGGCCGACGACGGTGAATCGGCCGGCAGGAGGTCCGCCGCCGAGAGCTGCTCGGGAAGCTCGTCGAGCGTCCGTGCGATCGACAGGTCGAACCGGCCCACGGCGGTCCGCTGCAAGGTGGCGCAGTGCCCGCCGGTGCCGAGCCTTCGCCCGAGATCGCGGGCGATCGATCGGATGTAGGTGCCCTTGCCGCAGCGGATCTCAAGCTCCGCGAAGGGCCACTCGTAGGCGAGCAGCACGATCCGGTCGATCCGCACGATGCGGGGCGGCATGGCCGGTGCGGCGCCGGCGCGGGCGAGGCGGTAGGCCCGGCGGCCCTCGACCTTGATCGCCGAGAACGCCGGCGGCGTCTGCTCGACCTCTCCCACGAAGGTCTCGAGCGCGACCTCGACCGCCTTCCGATCGGGGACTGCCGGGGGGCGGATCTCGGTCCGCTCGCCCTCCCGATCGTCGGTCGTCGTGAAGGCGGAGAGGTCCACCCGGGTGCGGTAAGCCTTGCTCGCGGCCACCACCTCCTCGAGGCGGCGGGTGGCCCGCCCCACCCCGACCACCAGCACGCCGGTCGCGAGGGGATCGAGGGTGCCGCCGTGGCCGGCGCGGACCCGCAGCGGCCGGAGCCGCCGCTTCACCGCCGCCACCGCCGCCAT
>CAZQUA010000007.1:25336-29984 GCA_964596455.1 uncultured Isosphaeraceae bacterium | reverse complement strand
ACCGGTGCGAGCGGCCGCAGCGATTCTCGATGCTGTTCCTTCTCTCTCACTCCCTCGAGGCCGGCGAACGCCGCCCGCCTCAGCTGTCTCGATCGGTTTCTCCCGCGTCGCCAGCTGCCACAACCTCCAGCTGCCTTCGCCCATCGCAAGCGGTCTCCCGCCATCTCGAAACCGAACCACGCCTCATCACGCCCGAGGCGCTCCCCGTCCGTCGATCGAGGGAAGACCTTCTTTCACCCGATCGCACCTGATGCCATCGTCGAAAAAGATACTGCCGGGGAGGAGCGAGGCAAGGATCATGGGGCGAATTCTGCGGAACTGAACGATTGTGCGAGCCGTAGCGGCGGCCGCTCGCATCGGTGCGGTTCCGGGAAGCCGGGCGGTGTGTGAAACCCTTTCGCGACCTCTCGGACGCTCGTCGACGCCCCAGCGGCACCCTCTCCTGCGCCTGCCTGCTCACCTGCATCGTGCAAGGAGGGAGGCGACTCGTGGCAGTCCGAGTTGGGCGACGGGAAGAGAGACCTCGCCCGGCGACTCCCACGCTCGAAGGCCGTGGCCGCTGCGGCCCGCAGCTTCGTTCGCATCTGCTTCCCAAGTCACCCAGTTCTCCCAAAGCGCCAGTCGCGGCTTGCTCCGACGCGGTGACGCTCTGCTCCTTCCGCTCTCGGAGAAACCGATGCGGCAGCGGCAGCGGTCCGCCACCCGGCATCGGTGTCGAGGTCACGACCGTGCGGCTGCGGCGTCGGCCGCTCCCCAGCCGCCGCCGCCCGGCGTGAGCAACTCGAGTCGATCGCCAGGCATCACCGTGATGGCGGCGGTCGCCGGCAGCGTCTCGATCGATCCGTCGGCCCGAAGCAGCCGCTGCAAACCCGCCTCGCCGCTGCCGCCCCCAGCAACGCCGGCAGGGCCCTGCCCGCGATGCTGCGAGACGATCGACACCGCGAGCGGCGCGACGAACCGGTAGACCCGCCGCAGGCCGTCGCCGCCAGGGCGACGACCCTCGCCGCCGGTTCCGTGCCGCAGCGAGAACGCTTCGATCCGCACGGGGATCCGTCGCTCGAGCACTTCCGCGTCGCTGATGCGGGTGTTGGTCATGTGGGTATGCACGCCGCTCTCCCCGGCATGCCCGCGACTTCCTCCCTCGCCTCCTCCGACGGTCTCGTAGAAGGCGAACCGATCGTCGCCGACCAGCAGGTTGTTCATCGTGCTCTGGCCGGGTGCGATCTCCCCGAAGGCGAGCAGCAGGGCTTCGACCACCCGTTGGCTGGTCTCGGTGTTGCCCGCGGCGACCGCGGGGTCGCGGGCGGCATCGCCACAGAAGGGCGGGTTGAGCAGTCCCGGCGGGATCCGCAGGTCAACCGCCTCCATCAGGCCCTCGTTGAGCGGCAGGTCCGCATCGAGCATCAGTCGAAGCGTGTAGAGCACGGCGCTGTGGACCACCGCGAGCGGCGCGTTGAGGTTGCCCGGATGCACGCCGCCGCTGCCGGCGAAGTCGACGATCAGGCGGTCGCCCTCGCGGCGGAGTGAGACCGCGATGGGCGTGCCGTCGTCGAGCGTGATCCGCGCCTGCCGCGGTTGCGGCAGCAGCGAGGGGATCGACCGCCGCACCGCCGCGGCACCGAGGCGGGAGATCGCGGCAAGTCCCTCGAGGGACGCTCCCGTGCCGATCTGCGAGCACAGTTCGGCGAGGCGGCGTCGGCCGAGCTCGTTGGCGGCGATCTGGGCCTCGAGGTCGGCGAGGTTGTCCGCCGGGGTGCGGCTTGGATGCGGCGCCCCGCGAAGGCGGGCCGCGAACGCCTCGAAGTCCGCGACGCCGTTGCGGCACAGTCGGATCGGCTCGATCGCCACGCCCTCCTCGGAGAGGCGTCGGGCGGTGGGGGCCATGGAGCCCGGCAGCAGCCCGCCGATCTCGGCGTGATGGGCCCGGTTGGCGAGGATCGCCACAAGGCGTCCCTTCGCGTCGTGCAGCGGCGTCAGCAGGGTCACGTCGGGGAGATGGCTGCCGCCGAAGGCAGGGTGGTTCAGCAGGACCGCATCGCCCGGTTCGAGGGGCATCGTCGACCGCACCGCGCGGGCGGCGTGGCCGAGCGCCCCGAGATGCACCGGCAGATGCGCGGCGGTCTCGACGAGGCGTCCTTCGGCATCGAGGATCGCCGTGGAGAAGTCGAGGCGATGGCGGATGTTCACCGAGAGGCTGCAACGCCGCAGGCGTTCGCCCATCTCCTCGGCGATCGAGGCGAGGCGAGCGGCGAAGAGTTCCGGCCGGCGAGCCAGTCCCGCGGCGACGGCACCGCCGCTCGCGGAGGCCCCCTCGGCCGTCAGCACGATCGAGCCGTCCCCTCGGACCTCGCCCCGCCAGCCGACATCGACGACCGCCGTGGCGGTCTCGTCGGCGATGAGCATGGGGCCGGCGAACGCCATTCCTGCCGGCATCGCCTCGCGGGCGTGCACGGCGGCCTCGACCCAGGCGTCGCCGGACCGCATCCGCTGCCGACGCAGCGGCGGCGGTGACGGACGCGGCGGCAGCGGCGGCAACGAGTCCTGCGGCGACGCCGCCTCCCTTGCCTCGATCCGGATCGCTTCGATCTCGATGGCCCGCTGCGGCCGCTCGTAGCCGTGCTGGATCCGAAACGCCTCCGCGAAGCGGTCCGCGAGCGTCGCGATCGGCTCGAGCGGCACCTCGAGCGACGCCTCCTGCCCGAGGAGGCGAAGTAAGGCGATGGCGGGGCCGCAGGCGACCCGCGGGGGTTCGGCACCGTCGGCCACCACCGCCGCGATCGCCTCGGCTCGGAGCGACGCCTGCATGGCATCGAGGCGCCCGACCGCCTCGGGCAACGGCAGCGACAGCGGCCGTTCCGCCACCCGATGCCGCGACGCGTCGCGGAGGCCGCAGGCGCTCAGCAGGCCCGCGGCGGCCGGCAGCACCACAGTGGCGATGCCGAGACGCGTCGCGATCGAGCAGGCGTGCTGCCCGCCCGCTCCGCCGAACGCCACGAGCGCATGGTCGGCGGGATCGAAGCCCTGCCTCGTGGAGACCCGCTCGATTGCGGAGGCCATCCGCTCGTCGGCGATGGCGAGGATCGCCGCGAGGGTCTCGTCGAGGGATCGTGCCGGTGACGCGTCCGGGGCGTCCTGCATCGCCCGATGCAGTTCGTCCGCGCATCGCATGGCGGCGTCCTCGTCGATCGGCACGCCGAACCGCTCGCGATCGAGCCGCCCGAGCAGCAGGTTGACGTCGGTGACGGTGAGCGGGCCGCCGCGGCCGTAGCAGGCGGGGCCGGGATCGGCGCCGGCGCTTCGAGGGCCGACCTCGAGCCGCCCGTCCTCGCGGAGAAACGCGATCGAGCCGCCGCCGGCGGCCACCGTCTCGATCTCGATCGAGGGAAGGCCGAGGCGTTCGCCGCCGACCTCGACGAAGGGGCGGAGCCGCGTCCCGCCCTCGAACCTCGCCACATCGGTGCTCGTGCCGCCCATGTCGAAGCCGATCGCCCGCTCGAAGCCGCAGGCGGCGGCGATCGCGGCGGCGCCGCAGGCGCCGGCGGCGGGGCCGCTGAGCAGACTCTCGGTCGCCCGCAAGGCATCGCCGGGCACCAGGCCGCCGGCGCTGGTCATGGCCAGCACGCGGATCGGTTCGCCGGGCCGCACCGCCGCGTCGATGAACTCGCGGATGGCTTCGCCAAGCGCCGCCTCCGCCACCGTCGTGCGGGCTCGGTCGAGGTAGCCGACCCGGCGGGTGAGATCGGTCGAGGCGATCACGCGGCGGAACCCGATCTCGCCGAGGATCGCGGCCGCCTCCTGCTCTGCGGACGGATCGCTCGGAGCGTGCAGGAGGCAGATGGCGGCCGTGTCGATGCCGGCGGCGAGCGTCGCCGCGGCGTCCCTTCGCAGGCGATCCCGATCGAGGGGCCTGACGACCGCGCCATCCGGTTCGAGGCGGTGGCGGGCCTCGACCACCGCCGCGTGCAGCGGCAGCGGACGGCGGATCGCCCGCGCGAAGATCTCGGGACGGCTCTGATCGCCGATCCGCAGCAGGTCCGCGAATCCCTCGGTCGGGACGAAGAGCACCGGGGCCACGCGTCGCTCGAGCAGGGCATTGGTCGCGCGGGTGGTCGCGAGGCGAAGTTCGAGCGGCGTGGAGATCCTCGCCGGCGGTTCCCCCACGAGCATGGCGATCGCAAGGCGGGCCGCGGAGAAGCCTCCGTCGAGCTCGACGGGGATCTCGATCCGCTCGGGCAGCGTCTCCGGTGCGGGCCCCTCGGACAGTTCCACCTCGCCCGATGGTCCCGCGTAGCGCTCGACTCGAAGCAGAGCGCTCGGCGAACCGGGGCGGAAGATCGCGAAGCCGTCGAGAAATCCGGCAGGCAGCGGATGCGAGGCGTGCAGCGACGTGCCGCCGGGCGTCCGCCGCAGGCGGGCCGGCAAGCGGCCGCTGCTGGGGATCTTGACCCGATGGCCCGTGCCCGCGGGGTCGACCCCGATCGCATCGGTGAAGGTGCCGCCGGTGTCGATCGAGATCCGCCACCGCGGAGGATGGGACGCGGCAGGGTCGGGAGGCAGCATGGTCCGAGTACGGCGGGGGGGCGGGCGGTGACGACGCATCGTGGGAGTGGCGGCGGCGCTTCGCAAGCCGTCGACTCGACGGCCCCGC
>CAZQUA010000007.1:0-25236 GCA_964596455.1 uncultured Isosphaeraceae bacterium | reverse complement strand
GGGGTCTCCTACACGATGCCCCCGTGGCCGACCTGGAACTCCGGCGTGCCCGGCTTCGGCATGCTGCTGGCCGACCTCGGGGGAAGCGGCGATCTCGATCTGCTGCTGCTTGGACGCAGCAACGGCCTCCCCGGCATCTTCGAGAATCTCGGGCATGGGCAGTTCGCCAACCGCTCCTTCACTTCCGGCATCCCGCCGCTGCCGGCCGCGAGCGTGGCGTTGGCGTTCGACTTCGACAACGACGGGTTGCAGGACCTCTTCCTGGGGCAGCTCGGCGAGGGCAATCGCCTTTACCGCAACCTCGGGGGATTCCAGTTCGCGGATGCGACCGGCGGTTCCGGCCTCGATGGAAGCTTCCAGACCAAGGGTGCGTGCGTCGCGGACTTCGATGGCGATGGATGGCTCGACCTGTACCTTTGCAACTTCCACGATCAGCACAGCGAGGCGGGACGCCGCAACCGCCTCTACCGCAACCTCGGCAACGGTCGTTTCGCGGAAGTGGCGGCCTCGATGGGCGGCGATCTGGACATGGAGGCGCCAAGCTTCCAGTGCGCCTGGACCGACGTCGACGGCGACAGCTGGCCCGACCTTCATGTGGTGAACGACCGCGGATGGGTCGGCGGTCCGAATCGCCTGTTCCTGAACCGCAGCGGCACGCTCGTCGATGCCACCGAGGCCACCGGCCTCGGGGTGGCGGCGGACGCCATGTGCCTTGCGGTGGGCGACCTCGACGGGGACCTGCGGCCGGACTTCTACGTGACCAACAGCCCCAACTCGATGCCTCCGCTCGAGGGCTCCAACGCCCTGGTGCTCAGCGGCGGGGCGTGGCCCTACACGCTCGCGCAGGAGAAGTGGGGCGTCGCCCACGACCAGATGAGCTGGGGCGGACTCTTCTGGGACTTCGACAACGACGGCCTGCTCGACCTCTACGTCAACACCGAACACGCCCCCAACTCGCTCTACCGCCAGGTCGCGCCGGGCTGGATGGAGGACGTCGCCGAGGCGGTGGGCCTCACGGGTACGGCGGACGCATCGTTCGTCTCGATCGTCGGCGACCTCGACGGCGACGGCGACCTCGATCTCGTGCAGAACAACCATGGCGGATCGGTCCGCGTCTACATCAACCACGAGGGGGAGCGGCGGAACTGGTTGCGGCTGCGGGTCCTCGACCCGCATCGCCTTGGCGACTCGCCGGCGGCGCAGGCGGAGATCCGCTTCGGCAGCGGCCGCGGCGGCGAGCCGCTGCGGCGCTGGTCGCAGGTGATCGTCGGCGGCAACTCCTACCTGGGTCAGAACGAGTCGATCCTGCACTTCGGTCTGGGGGACCACGCCTTCGTCGAGGAGATCGTGGTCCGCTGGCCCGCCGGGGGCCCGGAGCGGGTGCTCCGCAACCTGCCCGCCAATCGCCTCTGGACGGCCTATCCGCCCTCGCGGCTCGGCGATGCCGACGGCAGCGGTTCGATCGATGCCGCGGACCTCGACCGCCTGCTCGAGTGGCTGGGCGAGCCCCTCGAGCCGGGCCGGGAGATGCTCGATCTCGATGGCGACGGGGCGATCGACGCGGGCGACCTCGACGGGTTCTTTGCGATGGCCGCCTCGCCGCGGGCCGATCTGGATCTCGATGGCGTCGTGGGCGGCGCGGATCTGGCCATGCTGCTCGTCCGCTGGGGAAGCGGCGATCCGCTGGCGGATCTCGACCGGGACGGCACCGTCGGCGGGGGCGATCTTGCCGCGATGCTGGCCTCGTGGTCGGGACGGTGAGGGCCTCGCGGCAGCGGTCTGGCGGATCGCCGTCAAGCGTTCACGGCGTATCGTCGATCTCCCCGAGTCCCTCCGAGTCCCGACGCGAGGCCTGAAACCGCATGTCCACCGGTGCTTCCAGAACCATCGTCGCGTTGGTCGCGATTCCGCTGCTCGCCGCCGGCTACATCGCCGCGATGGGATCCTCGGGTCGATGCGCGACCTGCGAGCGGATCATGCGGGCGGTCTTGGGAACCGAGGCGTCCGCGGGCGAGGTCGCGGAGCCGGCGATCGGGTCTGCCGACGCCGCCCCGCCCGTTGCGGAGGCGGACGCCCGGCCGCGCGGGCCGATGCACGAGCTCGTGCTGCGGGATCTCGACGGCCGCGAGGTGTCGCTGGCGGAGTTTGCGGGCCGGCCGATGGTCATCGAGGTGTGGGCGACCTGGTGCGGCCCGTGCCGTCGCCTCCGCTCGACCCTCAAGGAGATCGAACCGCAGCTGTCGGAGCATGCGAAGGTGCTGACCGTCTCGGTCGATCAGCAGGGCGCCTCCGCGGTGCGGCGGTACCTCGATCAGCGGGAGGGCGGCGTGTCCGCCTCGCCCTTCCTCGATCTCGTGTCGAGCCCGGCCTTCGAGGCCGCCTTGGCCCCGCACAACCCCGGCCGCGGCATCCCCAAGATGGTCTACGTCGACTCGGAGGGCCGCGTGGCCGCGATCGAGGTGGGGGCCACCGACGGCAAGTGGATCCTCGGCCGCACCAAGGTCCTGCGCTGAGCGGAGACGCCCCCGCCCGCGTCGGCGGCGGCGATCCCTACCATCTCGCCCCCATGGGCGTCCTCACCGATGCGGCCTATCTCGCCGCGGTCGCCGCGGCGTCGCCGCTGCTCCTGCCGCGGATGATCCGCCGGGGGCATTTCCGTGCCGATTGGGAGGCTCGCCTCGGCCACGGCGATCCGCTGCCCCCGCCGCATGGCCCGCGGATCCTCCTGCATGGCGTCTCGGTGGGGGAGATCAACGCCTGCCGGGTGCTCGTGGGCCTGCTTGAGCGGCATCCGGCATCTCCGGAAGTCGTGGTCGCCGCCACCACCGCGACCGGCCTGCGTCGGGCCTGCGAGCTCTTCGCGGACCGCCACGCCGTCGTCCAGTACCCGCTCGACCTGAGCGGATCGGTCCGTCGCCTGCTTGAACGGCTCCGGCCGGACGCGGTGGGGATGGTCGAGCTCGAGGTCTGGCCGAACCTGACCGAGCAGTGCCGGCAGCGGGGCATTCCGATGGCCGTCGTCAACGGGCGTCTCAGCGAGCGGAGCTTCCGCGGCTACCGCCGGGTGCGGCCGCTGGTGTCGCCGATGTTCCGCCGCCTCGACCGGGTCGCGGCGCAGACGCCTGCCTATGCGGCGAGGTTCGAAGCCCTCGGCGTGCCGGCGGATCGCGTCGAAGTGAGCGGGAGCATGAAGTGGGATGCCGCCGCGCTGGGCGAGGGTTCCCCGGGTGCCGCGGCGTTGGCCGAGGCGATGGGGATCGATCCCGCGAAGCCGCTGGTGGTCGCGGGATCGACCGCGCCGGGCGAGCCGGAGCTCATCGCGGGATCCCTGCCTTCCGGGGTGCAACTGCTGGTGGCCCCGCGGCGGCCGGAGTGGGCGGAGGACGCCATGCGGGCCCTGCCCGGGGCCGCCCGCCGCAGCCGCGGCGAGCGGGGCTCGGCGACCGGGCGGTTCCTGCTCGACACCATCGGAGAACTCCGCGATGCCTACGCCCTCGCGGATCTGGTGGTCGTCGGCCGCAGCTTCGGCGGACTCTTCGGTTCGGACATGCTCGAGCCGATCGCGATGGGCAAGGCGGTGGTGGTGGGGCCGGCGGTGGGGGACTTCGCGGAGATCGCCGCCGCCCTGCTTGAGGGCGGCGGACTCGTGCAGTGCAGCCGCGAAGCGCTGCCGGCAACGCTTGCCCGCCTGCTGGGCGATCCGGCCGAGCGGGCGGCGTTGGCGTCGCGGGGCGGCGAGGTGATCCGCGGGCGTCGCGGGGCCTCGCAGCGGCATGCCGACCTGCTCGTCGAGCTCGCGATCGCAGGACGGGAGCGACGCTGATGCGGGAGTCCGCCTTCATCGCCCATCTGCTGGCGAGCGAGCCGCCGCCTTCCCCGGCCGTGCTGCTCGGCCCCGGGGACGACATGGCGGCGCTGCGGAGCGATGGCGGGGCGGTGCTCGCAGCGATCGATGCGGTCGTCGAGGGGCGGCACTTCCTGGCCGGCACGGACCTTCGCCTCGTGGGCCGCAAGGCCGTGCTTCGCAACCTGAGCGATGTGGCGGCGATGGCCGCGCGGCCGCTCGCCTGCGTGGCGTCGGTGGCGGCACCGCTCGAGTTCACCGACGCGGATGCCCGCACGCTGCTCGACGGCGTGCGGTCCGCCGCCGATGCCTACGCCTGCCCGCTTGTCGGCGGCGACACCGCGATCCACGCACGGGCGGGCTCGCCGCTCGTGGTGAGCGTGGCGATCCTGGCGACGCCGGCGCTGGCCGGCGGAAGGTTCCTGCGGCGGAAGGGCGGCCGCCTCGGCGATCTCGTGGCGGTGACGGGTCGCCTCGGCGGTTCGCTCGACGCCGATGGCGGCGGCCGCCATCTCGACTTCACGCCTCGCATCGCGGAGGCGATCGATCTCGCCGAGACCCTCGGGGAGCACCTGCACGCGATGATCGATCTCTCCGACGGCCTCGGCGTGGATGCCGGGCATCTCGCCGAGGCGGCGGAGGGCGACCTGGCGATCGAGATCGACGGCGGGGCGGTGCCCCGTTCCGCCGGCGCCACCCTCGAACAGGCGCTCGGCGATGGCGAGGACTTCGAACTCTGCTTCTGCTGCAGCGTTCGGCCACCGGTGGCGGTCCGGGGCGTGCCGGTGACCGTGGTGGGACGGGTCGTCGAGCGGTGCGGCGGACCGCGGGTCCGCCTGCGGAGCGAGCGGGGCGTCGTCGATGCGACCCGCTTCGGCTACGAGCATCGATCCGAGGAGGCGAAGCCATGATCGGCGAGTGGCTGGAGATCGCGAGCGATTCGCCGGCGGCGACCGAGGCGATCGCGGGGACGCTCGCGGGAATCCTCGAAGGCGGCGATCTGCTGGCGGTCGAGGGACCGCTCGGGGCCGGCAAGACCTGCTTTGCCCGCGGCCTCGCCGCCGGTCTTGGGATCGACCCCGACGAGGTCTCGAGCCCAAGCTTCGTGCTGCTGCAGCGGTACGGTCCGGGCGTCGGCGGTGCCCTCGCGATGAACCATGTCGACGCCTACCGCGTCGAAGGCGCGTCGCAACTGGCCGGCGTGGGACTCGAGGAGCTGCTCGAGGACCGCGGCAGCGTCACCCTTGCCGAGTGGCCGAGCCGCATCGAGGCGGCCCTGCCGGTGGCGAGGATCGAGGTGCGGATCCTCCCAGACGATGCGGGCAACGGCGAGCGGCGGAGGATCCGCCTTCGCGACCTCCGCGGAAGCGACGCGGCTTCGCGGCGGTTCCGGGACGCCATGGAGACGGTGCACGGGGCCGTGGCGGTCGCGGAGGATCGCCGCTGCCCGATCTGCGGCGGGACGCTTGCGGGCGGCGAAGGCGAGTCGCCGCCGTTCTGCTCGGCCCGCTGCCGCATGGCCGATCTCGGCCGCTGGTTCCGCGGCGAGTATGCGGTCTCTCGTCCCCTCGAGGCCGAGGAGACCGACGAGGCGTGACGTGAACGGTGCGGTGGCCCGGCTCACGCGGCGGGCGTGGCCCGGTCGGTGGCGGGCGTGAGCGGCCCGTTCGAGGCGTGGTGGCGGCGGCCGAGCATCTCGTGGCAGCGGCGTTCGCACTCGCCGATCGACTGCTCGATGCGGCGGCATGCCGCGGCGATCTCCTCGTCGCCCGCGTCCGGCGGCACCACGAACGGCGAGGCGAAGGCGATCGCCACCGTCGAGCCCGGCACGGGGATCTGGGTTCGGTCCCAGTTCTTGAGGTTCCAGGCTCTGGACGCCTCGGCGTGGAAGGGCAGGATCGGATGGCCGGAGGCCTTCGAGAGCCAGGCGGCTCCGGGCTTGGCGACGCCACGGGGCCCGCGGGGACCGTCCAGCGCCACCGCCATGGGATGGTCCGCCACCTCCCGGGCCATCTGCAGGGCGCCGCGGCGGGCGGCCCGCGAGTTGGAGCCGCGGATCACCCGGTAGCCGAGGCGGGCGGCGATCCGGGCGATCCATTCGCCATCGAAACTCTCGCTGATCATGATGCCCACGCCACGGTCGCGGAACTGCATCATGATCGGCAGGATGCGGCCATGCCAGAACGATGGGATCGGATGGCCCATCGCCAGGGCCGCCTCGATGTGGGCTTCGCCATCGATGCGGTAGCGAAGCGTGGCGGCCCAGACCCGCGCCAGCGGGGCTCCGAACCCGGCGATGAGGGATGCCTCGATCCGCTTGCGGCGGGACGCTCTCCAGGACGCGGGCTCCGCAGCGGTCACGCGGGGACTATACGGTCAGCGGCTGCGGGACGGGCAGCGGGTGTGGGACGGGCAGGACCCGTCGCGGGGCCGAGCGCGGTTGCCGCAGGCTGCCGCCGCGGCGATGCTGCGTCGATGGATCCGGCTCGAGGCGGCGGCTTGCGGACGATCGGCGAAGGGCGGCATCTTCGTCTGCTCGACCAGGACGGTTGGGAGTTTGCCTCCCGTGCCGGGAGCCGGGAGGTGGTGGGCATCGTCGCCTTCGATGCGGACGATCGCCTGCTGCTCGTCGAGCAGGACCGCCCCGCGGTCGGGGGACGCACCATCGAACTTCCCGCGGGTCTCGTCGGCGACGAGGGGCGGCAGGGGGAGCAGGCGAGGGAAGCGGCCGAGCGGGAACTGCTCGAGGAGACCGGCTACGCCGCATCGTGCTGGCGGCAACGATGGCGAGGCGCGGCCTCGAGCGGCCTGACCGACGAGATGGTCACGATCTTCTCGGCCCATGGCCTCGAGCGGGTGGCTGCAGGCGGCGGATGCGGCGAGGAGCGGATCCGGGTGCATGCGGTGCCTCGGAAGGAGCTCGACGCCTTTCTCGCCGCCAAGGCGGCGGAGGGTCTTGTGATCGACATCAAGGTGCCGCTGGCGGCCCTCGTGCCGCGGGAGGCGTAGTCGCCCACGCCGCAGCGATCGGCGGGGAAGTCGGCGGCGGCTCGCGCCTGCCGAGTCCGCGGCGGGTAGCGTTGGGCTCGCGGACCCCGCGGTGACGGTCAGGCGGCAGGGGACTCGCCTGAGGCGGACCGCCGCCCCGGGATCACGGGGCAAACTGGAAGGAATTGGCGATGCGAATCGATCGGAGTCTGGCGATGCGGGCGATGACCGCGATGAGGGTGGGCCTGCGGGCGTGGATGGTCGCGGCAGGCATGCTTCTTGCCGTGGGGTGCGGGGACGCGATCGATCCCGCTTCGCCGCCCTTCCGGCAACTTGATCTCGATGCAGCCATGGCCGAGGCCGGCCGCGACGGCAAGGCGGTGTTCATCGACTTCTACGCCACCTGGTGCCCGCCCTGTCGCCGCCTCGAGGCGGTCACCTGGCCCGATGCGAGCGTGCAGGAGTGGCTCCTCGCCAACACGATTCCCCTCAAGATCGATGCGGAGCGGGAGCACGCGTTGGCGAGCCGCTTCGGCGTGCAGGCCTATCCCACGCTGCTCTTCCTCGATGCCGACGGACGCGAACTCGGGCGGGTGCTTGGCTTCCGCGACCCGGGCGACTTCGTCACCGAGGGTGCCCGGATCCTCGCCGCCGCTGCCCCGAATCGCTGAGATCGGCGGCATCGCTGGCCGAGGTCGATTCGCGGGAAACGCCGTGCAGATCGTGGCGGGGGCGTGCCGATGAGCCGCCCATCGTGAGTCCCGCCGCCGCCATGCACGCCGCCTCAGCGGCCGCCTCGGTCCTGGATGCAAAGGCAGCGATGGACGGTCCACTGGACGCCAGCCACGCGTGGCCGCAATGGGTTCCCGCGGCGGCGGCGGTTCTGGCCGCGGTCGAGGATGGGCGATGGGTGCCGGGGATCGGCGATCCCTCCGCGATGGGTTGGTTCACCGTGGCCGCCTACCTCGCGGCGGCGGCCCTCGCGGTCGCTTGGGCGGCGGTGCCAGGGAAGGGCCGGGGGGTGCCGAGCGGGCTCGCCGTGCTGTTGCTGCTGCTGGCGGTCAACAAGCAGCTCGACCTGCAGTCTTGGATGACCTTCGAGGCGAGGAGTCTGCTGCGTCGTCTCGACCTCTACGAGCAGCGGCGGACGCTGCAGGTGCTGTTCATCGCCGCCGTCGCGGCGGCCGCCGCCGCCGGCGTCGCCGCGGCCGCGATGGCGGTCCGGCGACGCCTCGATGAGTGCGGCGTCGCACTGGCGGGGACGATCCTGCTGGTGGGGTTCATCCTGGTGCGGGCGGCCTCGTTTCACCGCGTCGACCACGGCCTTGGCGGCACGCTGCTCGGGCTGCGGTTCAACTGGCTCCTGGAACTGGGAGGGATCGCAATCGTCTCGGCGGGGGCGGTGATCGGGCGGAGGCGTCGCCTCGAGGCGGGGAGAGGGTCCCGCGCCCGCTCGCCGTGGCAGCATCTTGCGGATCGATGAGCCGGGCGGTTCGAGCGATGGGGTGCCGCCGAGTGCGGGTTTCGCTATCGTCCCGCGAATGCCCCGCACGACTTCCTCCGCCGCGTTCCCCATCCTTCATCTCGATCGTTGGATCCGCGAGAACCGCAAGCACCTCACTCCGCCGGTCTCCAACCGGCAACTCTTCTCCGAGAGCAAGGACATGGTGCTGTTCGTCTCGGGCGGCCCCAACACCCGCAACGACTTCCATGTGAACCCCACCGAAGAGTTGTTCTATCAGCTCAAGGGCGACATCGCGGTGCGGGTCCGGCCCCTCGACGGGTCCCCGCCCCACGACGTGGTGGTCCGCGAGGGCGAGCTGTTCCTGCTGCCGCGGTGGGTGCCGCATCGTCCGCAGCGGCCGAAGGGCACCGTCGGGCTGATTGTCGAGTTCCCCCGGCCGAAGGGGCAGAAGGACGCCCTTCGCTGGTACTGCCCGCACTGCGACGAACTCGTCCACGAGGCGCAGTGGCGACTCAAGAAGATCGACGAGGACCTCAAGGTCATCATGGAGCGGTTCTGGGGCGGTCCGGCGAAGCGGCGGACCTGCAAGGCCTGCGGCGAGGTGATCGAGCGGGCCGGGGCGTTCACGATGCCCGCGCCGCCCCGCGTCTCGAAGCGGCCCGCCTCCGCGAAGCGGGCCCGCCGCGGCTGAGCGGGCGGTTCAGCGGCCGGACGGCTGCACGAGCAGCAGGTTGCGGCCCTCCGCCTCGGCAAGCGGCACCGGGGAGGGCGTGATGAAGAGCGGCCGCATGCCGTGCCGCAGCACCACCGCGATCCCGTACTCGACGCCCTCCTCGAGGATGGCGGGGTCGAAGGTCAGCGTCCACGGCAGCGGCACCTGCCCTTCGACCCGGACGTTCTCGGTGTGGAGCGGCGTTCCCGCCGGCAGCGGCACGAGCGAGACCGAGATCGTCGCGCCCTCGGGCAGCGCGATCCGCTCGCGGTACGAGACGCTCCCGAGCACGGTCCGCTTGCCGGCGTCCGCCGAGCCGTGCAGATCGTCGTGCCCGTCGGCGTGAAGGGACCTCCCCTCGATCGGGCGGACGACGATGTTGCGGAAGGCGATGGGGGCGCCCTCCGACTGCAGGGCGATCCGCCCCGGCCGCACCTCGCACTCCGAGGCGGTGTTCTGAAGCACGCCGTTGACCCACAGCTCGAGATCGCCCCGGTCCATCACGATCCGGTAGCGGTTCCACTCGCCGATCGGCTTCTCGCTGCTCGGCTGCGCCTTCGCGGTGCGGCGCCCGCTCGTCCGGGAGGGCTCGGACCGCATCGGGACCTCGCCGATGTTCCAGATGTCCCCCGCGTTCCCCGAGAAGAGTTGGGCCTCGATCGAGCGGGGCCAGACCTGATCCGCCTCGGCGACGCGGAGCAGCACCCCGCTGTTGCCGGCGCCGGCCGCGGGGTCCCATCGCCACTCGAGAGTCAGCTCGTAGCTCTCGTAGACGCCGTCGGTGGCGAGGTAGCCCGCCGGCGAACCGCTGCAGCGGATCTCGCCATCGACGACGCTCCAGGTCGATCCGTCGCCTCCGGGCACGAACGGCGTCCAGCCGGCGAGGCTGCGGCCGTCGAAGAGCGGCACCGGTTCGCCGAGGGAACGCCATCCCGCGGCGGGCGATCCCGGATCGCCGACGTCGAAGATCCTCAAGGATCGCCAGCGGGGCCGCCACTTCGCGACGAGGGTCTCATGGCGGGGATCGGCGAGGTAGGCCTCGTAGTCGGCCGCCGATGCGAAGGCCATGCCGATGCCGACCGAGTAGTCCGAACGGACCGTTTCGCGGCCCATCTCGAAGGGCGTGCCTCGCCAGTAGTTGCGGACCTCGGGGATCCCGGGCAGCAGGCGATCGCAGTCGGCGATCATCTCGGCGGCCTCCTCGGAGCTGCCCAGCTCGACGAGCACCACATGATGGATCAGCACCGGCCGGTCGCCGGAGTCGGCCGTCGCATCGGCGGCGGCGGGGGCGGGCCAGCGAAGCAGCAACGCGAGCAGGAGGAGGGGGATTCGCATGGGCAGGCTCCGAAGGGGGCGGGGTTGGAGGGTATCGCGGCGGCGGCGATCTGCGATCATCGAGGCCATGCCGACCTGCCCGCTCTGCGAGGCCATCGCCTCGGGCAACGCAAGCGAGGGCGAGGAGCTCGCCCGCCGCCGTCACTGGCGGGTGCGATCCCATCCGCCGCCGTCGCCGATCGCCGGCTGGACGATCCTCGACCTCCTCCGCCACGCCGAGTCGATCGATCGTCTCGATCCCGCGGAGGCCGCGGAACTCGCGGGCCTGCTGGTCGAGGCCGTGGCCGCGGTGAAGGCCGCCACCGGCTGCGAGCGGGTCTACCTGCTCGCCTTCGCCGAGGCGGTGCCCCATCTGCATCTGCATCTCGCCCCGCGGCATGCCGATGACGCCACGACCCGCAGCTGGTCGATCGCGGATCGCTATCGGCAGGTCGCCGCGGGATCGCTCCCCGCCGCAGGCGAACCCGACCGCGCCGCCGCGGCGGCCCGGATCGCCGCGGCCCTCGCAGCCGGGATGCCGACGCGGCGTCCTCTCGAGTCGTGAGCGTCCGCGGGGGGCGCCGGCCTACTCCGCCGCCACGAGGGTCAGGTAGGCGAGCTGCTCCTGCCCATCCCGCCGGTAGGTGACGCTCACGACGTCGCCCGCCTGCTTCTCGCGGAGCCGGTCCACGAGTTCCTGCCGCGAGGCGATCGGCTCCTTGTCCCAGAGCACGATCAGGTCGCCGGCCTGCAGGCCCGCCGCTGCGGCGGGGCCGTCGGGGGTGACCTCCACCACCTCGAGGCCGCCGTCGGAACCGTTGCGGCTCCGCATGCCGACGCGGACCGCGAGGCGTTGCCCGCCCCGCATGCGGTTGCCGGAGTCCGACGCCGCCGGCGCGAACATCTCCGGGCGGATGGCGGCGGCGAAGGCGAGCTCCGTGAAGAGGTCCGCGGCCCGCACCGCATCCTCGCGGTTGATCTTCTCGGCGGTGTCGTCGGGGGTGTGGTAGTCGCCGTGGAAGTCCGCGATGATCGCGAAGAGCACCGGCACGCCCGCGGAGGCGAAGGCGGCATGGTCGCTGCCGCCGCCGCCGCCATCCTCCTCGACGATCTCGAGGCCGGAGGCGCCGTAGAAGCCCTGCGCCCACTCCTTGAGGCCTTCGCCGCTGCCGAGGCCGGCGAGGCGAAGGCGGCGGTTCTCGATCCGCCCGATCATGTCGAAGTTGAACATGAGCGAGTGCTTGGCGAGCGGCGCGAGGGGATTGCGGACGTAGTGGCGGGCCCCGTTGAGGCCGCTCTCCTCGGCATCGAACCCGATGAAGAGGATCGACCGGAGGTCGCTCTCCGCGGGCATCGCCGCGTAGCGGGCGGCGAGGGCGTCGGCGATCAGCATGATGCCCGCGCTGCCGCTGGCGTTGTCGTCGGCGCCGGGATGCAGCTGGCCGGCACCGCGGCGGGAGCCGAAGTCGCCGTTGCCGAGATGGTCGAGGTGGGCGCCGATCACGATGAACTCGTCGGCGAAGGCTCCGCGGCCGGGCAGCAGGCCGACCACGTTCTCCGCGACCACCGGCGTCTCCTCGATGACTCCGGCCACGCGGGCGGTGGCGGCGGGCAGGTCGAAGGAGAGGCCGCCCTCGTCGGCGTGGCGGCGCCAGTCGGCGATGCCGCGGTCCTCCGCATCGACAAGACGCACGAGGCGTTCCGCGGCCTCGGGGGTCATCATCACCACCGGGCAGTCGATCATCGATCCGCCGCCCCGCGACAGGCGGGCGGCGCGGGGATCGGCGGCGCCGGGAGGATTGACCAGGATCACCGCGGCGGGGTTGCGGCGGGCGATGGCGGAGAACTTGCGGTTGAAGCCGGCGGCGGAGCTCCAGCCGCGATCGGACCAGAGGCTCTCGCCCTCCTCGTCCATCGGCTCGAACCGGAGCATCACCGCGACCTTGCCGGCGAGGTCCTCCTCCTCGCGGAAGCTCGTGTAGCCCTCGGGCCCCTCCTCGACCGAGTAGCCCACGAACGCGAGCGGCCCCTCGATCTCGCCGCCGCCGCCGAGACTGGTCAGCTCGAAGTCGCGGCCGAGCTCGAACGAGGCCGAGGCGTCGTCGGTGAAGACCTCGAGGGACTGCCCGCTGAAGGTCGGGTTCGCGCCGAGCTCGAAGGGTTGGCGGAAGCTGCGTCCGTCGCCGCCTTCCATCGGCACCGCGGGCTCGAGGCCGGCGCGGCGGAAGTGCCATTCCATGTACTCCCTCGCCCGCTCCATGCCGCGGGTGCCCGGCAGGCGGCCCTCCATCCACGGACTCGACAGCACCGCGACGTGCTCGCTGAAGAGGACCACCCGCGGGTCGGCGCTGCGGTAGGCCTCGGTCAGGGTCGGGGCCGCCGGCGAGGCGGCCGCGGCGGGTTCGGAGGACTCCGTCGCCGCTGCGACGGCGGTCGGGGCATCCGCTGCCGCGGAGGCTTCGGGAGCGGCGGTCTCCTGCGCCGCCGCGTTGGAAGCGGCGATCGGCAGCACGAGCAGCAGCAGCAGGGCGGTCGGCAGACGAAGGTCACGGGTCACGAGCGGCATGCGATGCTCCCTGAGTCGAGGGGGGGACCCGGAATCGACGCGGGGCGATGATAGAGTCCGGCGACGGCGGTCCGGGAGACGCTTCTCCGAAACGCCCGCCGCCTCCCGCGATGCCACCGTCCGCTCCAGTCCGTCCCGCTCCGGCGTCCGCGGCCCTCCGGAGCTGCTTCGCAGCGGCGGTGGTGCGGCGGCTGCTGCTGGTCGCGGCGGTCGCCATCGCCGGGACGGCTGCGGCGCATCCCCAGGACGGCCCGCACTGCGAGATCGTGATCGAGATCCGCGACGATGCCGTGCGGATCCGCCTCTCGCCGAACCTGGTCTTCCTCGATCACCTGCTCGATTGGGACCGGGAGAACCCCGACGAGATCGCTCCGAGCGAACTCTGGGACCTTCGCGACCTGCTCGCGGCACGGTTCGCGAGCAGCCACCCGGTCACCATCGATGGCGTCGAGGTCCCGCCGCAACTCGGGCCGATCGAGGTCGCGGCGCCGGATCCGTCGCTGGTGGCGCTCTTCCCCCGCAGCGGCATGCGGGGCCTGCGGAAGGTCCAGTTCACGCTGACCTATCCCGCGTCGTCGCCGCCGCAGGAGGTGGGGATCCTGTGGGAGAGCTATCCACCCAACGAGCTCAGCCTGCTCGATCCGCCGCCGCCGCTTCGCTACCTCGCGGAGCTCTTCGCGCCGGGGGAGCGTCGCCTGATCGAGTTTCGCCACGACGAGCCGATGCAGACCTGGCACGCCCCGCCTCCGGCGAGCGAAGCGTCCGCGGTGCCGCTTCCGGAGGCTCCGCCGCCGCCCCGCGAGGTCGTGGTGCCGCTCGCCTCCGCGGCGATCTGCCTTCTCGGCGCGATCCTCGCGGCGACGAGCCTTCGGCGGGGGCTGCGGCGGGGCGTGGTGCCGGCAGCGGCCTCGCTGGCCTTGGCGGCGGCGGCGGCGACGGCGGTCTCGTCGCGATGGCGGGTGACGATCCATCGAGAGGCGAGCGTCCTGCCGACGGCAGGGGATGCGGAGACGATCTTCGCCCGCCTGCACCGAGGCCTCTACTCGGCGTTCGACCGCTTCGACGAGGAGTCGATCTACGAGGCCCTCGACGACTCGGTCGCCGGTCCGCTGCTCCCCCGGCTGCATGCGGCGATCCGCCGCAGCCTCGTGCTCGAGGACGAAGGCGGGGCGATGTCGCGGGTGGTCCGCTTCACGCCCGTCGAGGTGGAGGTCGAGTCGATCGGCCTCGTGACCCCGCCGGAGGCCGCCGTCGGCGGTCGGGAGGCGACGCCGCGGGTCGGCTTCACCGTGCGGACCCGCTGGCAGGTCGAGGGCGCCGTGTTCCACTGGGGTCACGGCCACCGCCGCGTGAACGAGTACGAGGGACGCTACCTCGTCATGGCGACCGACGAGGGTTGGCGGATCGCCGGCGACACCCTGCTGTCCCAGCAGCGGATCGATGGGTTCGACGAAGGCCCCGAGTCCGCCGAGGGCGAGGAGGTCTTCGAGCTGTGAGTCCGCCGCCGCTGCTCGAGGCGACCGGCCTCGCCTTCTCCCACGCCGGCGGACCGTTCCGCCTCGAGTTCGATCGCCTCGCCATCGGCGATGGGCGGGCGATGGCGCTGGTGGGCCCGAGCGGCTGCGGCAAGACCACCACCCTCGAGCTGCTCGCGGGCCTTCGCTGCCCGCAGCGAGGCGTGCTGCGGTTCCGCGGCGAGGTGTTGCGGTGGCCCTCCGAGGCCGCGAGGCGGCGGTGGCGGTTGCGGCATCTCGGGCTGGTGTTCCAGGATCTCCAGCTCGTCGAGTCGCTCGACGGCCTCGACAACGTCGTGGTCGCCTATCTCCTCGACGGCGGCCTCGGCTGCCTCGATGCGGCCAAGAGGCGGGCCCGGCAGCTGGCGGACCGCCTTGGCGTGGGGCACCTGCTGCGGAGACGGATCGGCCGCACCAGCCGCGGCGAGCGGCAACGCCTTGCCGTGTGCCGGGCGTTGGCGACCGAGCCGGCGATCGTGCTCGCCGACGAACCCACCGGCAGCCTCGATGCCGCGAGCGCCGCGACGGTCCTCGACGCCCTGCTCGAGCACGGCCGGCGGCCGGGCGCCTCGCTGCTCATGACCACCCACGATCGCGGCCTGCTGCCCCGATTCGACGAGGTCGCGGTCATGCCGTCCGCGGCAGGAGCCTCGCCGTGAGCGCCCTTCCGCATCTCGTGAAGCGTCGCCTGCTGCACGAGTGGCCGCAGACGCTGATCCTCGTCGCATGCCTTGCGGTGGCGGTGCTGCTGCCCCTCGCCGGAGGCATGCTGCTCGATCGCCACGGGCGGGAGCTTCGCCACCGCGCCGCGGAGACCCCGCTCCTGATCGGAGGTGCGGGCAGCCGGTTCGACCTCGTGCTCGCGGCGCTCTACTTCCGTCCCGCGGATCTCCCGGAGCTGCCGCTTGGGCGGGTCGAGGCGATCGCCGAGGTCGGAGCCACCGCGGCGATCCCCCTTCATCTGCGGTTCACCGCGCAGGGGCGGCCGCTCGTGGGCACGGAGATCGACTACTTCACGCAGCGGCAGCTCGCGATCGCGGCAGGCAGCATGCCTCGGCGTCTCGGGGACTGCGTGCTCGGCGCCACCGCGGCGGCGTCGCTTCGGGCGGGCCCAGGCGATCGGGTGATGACCGATCCGCAGGATCCCTACCTCGTGGCGGGCGCCGCACCGGTGTCGCTTCGCGTGGCGGGAACGCTCGCCCCAAGCGGCGGGCCCGATGACGAGGCGGTCTTCGTGGACCTGGCGACCGCGTGGCTCGTGGAGGGACGCATGCACGGCCATGCCGATCCGGTGGCGCTGCCGGAGGCGGCGGTCTTCGGCCGCGACGGCGAGCTCTTCCTGCTCGCCGAAGGGATCCGCGAGTTCACCGAAGTGACGGATGAGAACCTCGCTTCCTTCCATCTGCACGGCGATCCCGCCGCGCTTCCGGTGAGCGCGGTGCTGGCCTTTCCTCAGGATCGCCGCGCCGCCGTGCTGCTTGCGAGCCGGGTCGCGTCGGATCCGCTGCTGCAGGCGGTCGAGCCGTCCGAGGCGGTCGAGGAGCTCCTCGACGCGGTGCTTCGCCTGAAGCGGTTCTTCGATGCCGCGGTCGCATCGCTGGCGGCCGCGACGCTGCTGCTGGCCGCGCTGATCGTCGCCCTGTCGATCCGGGCGCGGCGGGGCGAACTTCGTTCGATGGCGGCGATGGGCATCTCCCGCGGCGCGATCGTGCGGCTCGTGGCAGCGGAAGTGCTCGCGGTGCTGCTGCTCGCGGCGAGCCTCGGTGCGGCGGGCGCGATCGCCATCGAGCGATGGTCGCCGCAGGTCGGCGCGTGGCTGGGGGCGGCCGACGCCTTGCCCTGAACTCGGCGAGGGCGGCGGCCGATGCCCGAACACCCCGGGTCCTGCCGAAGGGCGATATCCCGATCCATCGATCGTTGATTCATGCATCGGAAGAAGTTGCAAGCCGTCTGCCTGATCCTTCAGGGCGGTGATCCGGGTTCTTACTGATGGATGGCCGAAGACCCGTCCGGCGGATCCGTCGGACCGGATCTACACTCCGCGGCGGCGGAGACCGCGGCGGGACAGACGCTCCCGTTTCAACGCGTGGACCGGAGGGCCTGCTGACGTGATCCGTGGCGAAGGATCCGACGACCGTCTCCTCACCATCGCCGAGGCGTCGGCGTGGTGCGGTCTCTCCGTCCGCACGCTGTGGCGGTATCGCCGCGACGGTCGGCTGGCGGTGGTCAAGGTTGGCCGTCGCGTCATGTGCACCCGCGAGAGCGTGGAACGGGCCCTGCTCGAGGTCGAGCAGGCGTCGCTGGCGCAGGCGATCACCGACGAGTCCTGGGCGACCCGCACCGTGGCGGAATGGGCGGCGGCCTGGCGGCGATACTTCGATCTGATCGACTCGCCGATCCGGCCGGCGGCGCCCCGGCATCGCTATGCCGACGGCATGATCGAGCGATTCGGCGAACTGCCGGTGCGGGAGTACCGCCTCTCGCATCTCGCCTCGCTCCACGAGGACGCGGTGCGGGAGGCCTATGCCGTCGACGACGTGGCGATGCTCCTCATGCTTCCGGCGGATTGGCCGGTCATCGAGGCGGTGCGGGAGATGCAGACCCGCTTCTCCGGACGGGTCGAGGCGAACGGCCGCAAGGACGGGGATCGCCCCAAGGACCCGCCCCGCCGCCGCGGTGGCCGCGGCGATCTCGGCGGCTGACCGGCGACGGCCGCGGTCACGCGTCGATCGGAGGTCGTCGGGCGCCGCTCAGGCGAGATGCCCGCGGATCGCCGCCGCGGCGGCCGCGAGGTCGGGCGGCGCGTCGAGGGGCCGCCAGTCGATCCGGAGGCCGGCGGCATCGGCGGTGCGGGGGATCACGTGAAAGTGGACATGCATCACCGCCTGATGGGCGGCGGCACCATTGTTCTGAAGGACATTGCAGTCCGATGTCCCCGCGTAGGCGGCCACGGCCCGGCAGATCCTCGGCAGCACCCGTCCCAACTCGGCCGCGGATTCGTCGGAGAGATCCTGCAGCGTCGCCTTCGCCTCCTTGGGGATCACCAGGGTGTGGCCGCGGCTCAGCGGCGCGATGTCGAGGAACGCGAGCACCCGCTCGTTCTCGAGGATGCGGTGGCAGGGAATCTCGCCGGCGAGAATGCGGTCGAAGATCGTGGTCATGGCGGCCTCCGGTGGCGGACGACCGACGGTAGCCGCCTTCGAAGGCGGCGTCGCCGGGATCGGGAGCCCCGGGGCGGTCCGATGCCGGCTCCAGGCGAGCTTCCTCGACGGGGCTCCGCGGCGGTACGCTCTGCGGCATGGGCCTCGACGACCTCGACCGCCTGCCTCTTCCGGGACTCGCCAAGCGACTGCTCGGCAGCCCGCTGACGCTGCGGCTGCTCGACCTCGCGATCGAGGAGGATCTCGGCCGTGGCGATGTGACCACCGAGCTGCTTGTCGAACCGCATCGGACCGCCCGCGGCGTGATCGCGGCACGGCAGGCGGGCGTGCTCGCGGGGATGCCGTTGTGCGAGTCGATCCTTCGCAAGCGAGGGGGAACGGCGGCCTTCCGGACGCTCCGCGTCGATGGCGATCGCTTCGCCGCGGGCGAGGCGGTGCTCGAGATCGAGGGGCCGCTGCGGTCGATCCTGCCCCTCGAGCGGACGCTGCTCGACCTGCTCGGCCGCCTGAGCGGCGTGGCCACCCGCACCGCGCGATTCGTGGAGGCGGTCGGAGATCGTCCGGTCAAGGTCTGCGACACCCGCAAGACCACGCCGGGGATGCGATACGCCGAGAAGTACGCGGTCCGCTGCGGCGGCGGAAGCCTGCACCGGCTCGACCTCGCCGATGCGATGCTCGTCAAGGACAACCACGTTGCCGGACTCGCCCCCGAGGCGTTCGCGAGCCGGATCGCCGAGGCGGCGTCGCGGGCGAGGCGGGAGCGGGGGGTCCGCTTCGTCGAGGCGGAGGTGGACTCGCTGGCGCAGCTGCAGGCGATCCTCGACCTGCCGGCGGGATCGATCGATGCGGTTCTGCTCGACAACATGTCGCCGCCGCAGCTTCGGGAAGCGGTCCGCCTGCGGGACGAGTCGCTGCTGCTGCTGCCGCTCGAAGCCTCCGGCGGGGTCACCCTCGACTCGATCCGCGAGATCGCCGAGAGCGGCGTCGATCGGATCTCCTGCGGCTCGCTGACCCGCGACGCATCCTGGATCGACTTCGGTCTCGATCTCGTGGAGCCGGGAGCGGCGAAGGCGTGAGCGACGCCGCGGCGTGGCGAGCCCGATTCGAGGAGGCCGCCGCCGCCTGGGTCCACATCGGGCGGATCGACATCCTCGAGGAGACCCCCTCCACCATGGACGCGGTACGCCAGCTCGGCCTTGAGCCGGGCCGGCTCGCGGTGGCCCTTCGCCAGACCGCCGGACGCGGCCGGGGAGGAAGGCGTTGGCTCGACGATGGGGAGGGCGTCGCGTTGACCTTGGTCACGCCCCTGATGCCGCCGGCTCCACCGGATCGGGAGGGCGGCCGCCTTGCCATCGCGGCGGCGGTGGCGGGGGCCTGGTGCCTTGAGCGATGGCTCGGGTCGGGGAAGGTGGGCATCAAGTGGCCCAACGACCTTCTTGTGGAAGGCCGCAAGATCGCGGGCGTGCTGATCGAGGCGACCGGCGGATTCGGCCTTGTGGGCATCGGCCTCAACGCGATGCACCGTCGGTTCCCGCCGCCGCTTGCGGAGATCGCGACGAGTCTTCGGCGGGAGCTTGGCGAAGACGCGGCGATCGATCGCCTCGAGGTTGCGATCGAACTCGTCGCGTCGCTCGACCGGGCCATCGGGGAGACGCTCGCGGACCTCGCGGGGCACTGGCGGCGTCGCGATGCGTTGCGGGGACGGATGGCCACGGTCCGCTGCGGCGAGGAGATCGTTGCGGGAAGGATCCTCGAGATCGATCCGCACGAGTGGATCGAACTCGTCCCCCGAGACGGCGGTTCGCCGCGACGCCTCCCGGCGGCCCACTGCGAGGTGCTCGACTTCGACCGCGAAGCGATCCGATAGAGAGGGTCATGGCCGGCTCGTCTTCTCGCCATCTCGCAATCGCCTGGTCGCTCCTGGCGGCCGTGGCCGTCGCGACCGAGGCGGCGACGCCGCCGCCGGCATCGCCCTCGCCACCGGCCTCGCCCGTGCCGGCGGACGCGCGGGATCCACGGTCCCCGAAGGCGGCCGCGCCGCTCGAGTTGGTCGATCCGCGACGACCGCTCGACGAGGGCGTGGCCGACCGGGCGGGTCTTGCCCGCAGCCTCCGGCGGACCGATCCCGGCCTCGCCGCAACCGGGTTCGATCGGATCTTCGAGGCGCCGGACGGCTCGGGGCGTCTGATTCGAAGGCAGGGCGGCCTGACCGCGGTCTTCAGCCGCTCGGTCTACGGTGGCGATGGCGGAAGCGTCGCGGAGATCCCGCCCGGCACCGTCTATCGTCTCGGCGGCGAAGGCCCGCTCGCGACCGGAAGCGAGGCCGCCTTGGCCGGCACCCGACGCGGGCGTCCCGATGCGGGCACGGTGCATCCGGGACTCGACTGGCGGGTGCCCGGCGCTCGGGCGGGTTTCGGCACGACGGTGCCGTCGCCGCCATCGCGGCCCGCCGATGCGGCGTCGATCGCGCCGCCGCCGCCATCGCCCGCGGCGGGCGAAGTCCCGACGCCGCTGCCCCGCTTCATGACCGACGAGGCCTACCGGCGGCAACGCCTCGAGCGACTGCTCGAGCGTCTCGAGGCATCCCGCTGAGTCGTTCTTCGTCCGCGAGTGGCCCGCGAAGGCGTCCGCGAAGGCACGGGGTCCGATCGGGCTCGCTCAGGCGGGAGGCCACGATTCGCGAAGGCGCCGCTTCTGCACCTTGCCCATGGCGTTCCTTGGAAGGCTCGGCACGATGGCGATCGCCTTGGGCACCTTGAAGGACGCCAGCCGCTCCCGGGCGGCGGCGATGATCGCCTCGGTCGGGGGCGGGCGTTCGGGGTCGATCGGCACCACCGCGGCAACCACGGCTTCGCCGAGATCGGGATGCGGCACGCCGACGACGGCGCTCTCGGCGACGCCGGGCAGCGTGTCGAGCACCGCTTCCACCTCCCGCGGATAGACGTTGAGTCCGCCGGAGATGACCAGGTCGCTCGCGCGGCCCACGAGGCGAAGGGCGCCGTCCGGCTCGATCCGTCCGAGATCGCCGCTGCGGAAGAAGCCGTCGGCGGTGAAGTCGGCGTCGCGACGCTGCGGTTGCCCCCAATAGCCGCTGAAGACGTTCTCGCCGCGGATCTCCACGATGCCGACCTCCCCGTCCGCCGCGAGTTGCCCATCCTCGCGGCGGAGCCGGACTTCGACGCCTGGCAACGCCCGGCCCACGACCCCGGGCCGCCTCGCGGACTCGTCGTCGTAGGGGTTCGAGGCGATCATGCCCGCCTCGGTCATGCCGTAGCGTTCGAGGATCCGCCGCCCGCACCGCGACTCGAACGCGAGGAAGGTCTCCTCAAGCAGCGGCGCCGAGCCGCTGATGAACGCCCGCACGCCGCCGGCGGCGGCGTGGCCGAAGGCGGGTTCCGCAAGCAGGCGGGTGTAGTGGGTGGGCACGCCCATGAACAGCGTGCACTCGCCGAGTCGCCGGACGGCCGCTGCGGCATCGAAGCGGGATTGCCAGAGCAGCGTCCCGCCGCTCGCGAGCAGCGTGTGGATCGCGACGAAGAGGCCGTGGACATGGTCGATCGGCAAGGCGTGCAGCAGGCGATCCGGCGGCCGCGATGCCGAACGGGCGGGAGGGTGCTCGAACCGCCACGCCTCGAGCAGCGAGCGGGTGTTCGCCGCGAGGTTCCGGTGGGAGAGGGTCGCGCCCTTGCTGCGGCCGGTGGTGCCCGAGGTGTAGAGGATCGCGGCCGCCGCATCGGGTCCCACCGGCTCGATCGCAGCATCCGGTTCGCACCCGAGCCCATCCCGCCGCAGGGATCCGCCGCCGGCGGCGAGCGTCCGGACAAGCGGAATGGCCGCCGCCGCGATCGCCTCTCCATGGCGGGATTCCTCGTCCGGACGACAGACGAGGAGGCGAGGGCGGGCGTCCTCGAGGAAGAAGCGGACCTCTGCCGGGGTCGCTCCGCTCTGCAGGGGCAGGTAGGCGGCGCCGATCCTCAGGCAGGCGAAGTACAGCAGGATCGCCTCGGGGCACTTGTCGCACTGCACCGCCACGCGGTCGCCCGCGGCGATCCCCTGCGATCGCAACCATGCCGCGAGGCGGGCCGATCCCTCGTCGAGGTCGCGATGCCGCAGCGTCGCGAACTCCCCGCCTGCGGCCGTGATCGCCGCAGCGTCGGGGCGGTGAAGGAGGCCCTCCCGGAGCAGTTCGAAGAAGTTGCGATCGATGGCGGGGTCTCCGTCGGCGTGCGGCGATCGGGTGCGAAGGGTACGGAACGCCGAGACCATGCGGTGCCGGGAGGACCCGCAAGCATTCCCCCGCGTTCGCGTTGAGGCGGCCCGCTCCTCCGATGGGGCGGGCGGCAGCGGGGCGTACGGAACCCCAAGGCGACGGAGCCATGGCGATGCGACGACGAGATTGGCGGGCGGCGTGGGTGGTGGCGGCGGTGGGGCTGGGCATGGCCGGATGCGGCGAAGCAACCGTCGCCGAGGAGTCGCCGATCGAGACGGGAGCGGCGGACGCCGATGCCGCGCCGGCAGCGGACATCGACGGGCCGGAAACGCCGGCGGCGATGGTGGCGGGGGACGAGGAAGCCGCGAGCGAGCGGGCGGTGCGGGCCATGATCGAGGCGGCGTGCATCGAAGCGGCGGCCTACTCGGAGTCCTTCGGCGGCCGGGCCCTGCTCGTGATGCATCGGGGCGAGCGGATCTTCGAGCGCTACGCCGACGGTTGGACCGCGACGCGGCCGCACCTGCTCGCGAGCGGCACCAAGAGTTTCGTGGGCGTGCTCGCCGCCGCGGCGGTCGAGGATGGCGTGATCGAATGGGAGGCGCCCGCCTCCCGCTGGATCGAGTCCTGGAGGGAGGATCCCCGCAAGGCCCGGATCACCGTGCGGCAGCTGCTCGACCTCTCGAGCGGCCTCGATCCGGGCGAGGACACGCTCGGATCCGGCGGCGGCGGACCGCTGCGGCGAAGCCTTGAGGGGCGGCAGCGAGGGCGAGGCGACGTCCCGCGATTCCTCCAGCCGGCCGACAAGTATGCGGCGAGCCTCGAGGTGCCGGCGACCTCGCCGCCGGGCCGCCGCTTCGAGTACGGGCCAAGTCACTTCCTCGCCTTCGGGGCGGTGCTGACGCAGGCGCTGAACGATGCCGCCGACGAGGGTCGGCTTAAGGAGCGATCGGTCGAGGCGTATCTCGACCGGCGGATCCTGGCGCCGATCGGCCTTGGCGGCGCGGCACGGGGCTGGGGCCGCGACCGCGCCGGCAATCTCAATCTCCCGGGGGGAGGTCGACTCACCGCGAGGCAGTGGGCGAGGTTCGGCGAGTTCGTCCGGCTCGGCGGCAGGGTGCCGGGGCCCGATGGCGAGATGACGGCGGTGGTGGACGAGTCGATCCTCGCAGCGTGCTTCGAGGCGAGCGTCGCGAATCCTCGCTACGGCCTGACCTGGTGGCTGCCGATGCGTCTCGACGATGTGCCGAGCGAGGGCGATGGCGAGGCGGCCGGGTCGCGGCGGGGCGAGGCGGCGTCCGGCGGCGACTCGCTCGAGGCGCGATGGCGTCGCCTGCTGCTTGAGCGTCAGGTGTCGCGATCGCCCGTCACCGCGACCGGCGGTCGCGGAGGCGAGAGGGAGCTCCGGGTCTGGATGGCCGCAGGTCTCGGCAAGCAACGCCTGATCATCGTGCCGGACCTCGAACTGGTGGTGGTCCGATTCGGACGGAACATGCCGGGCGTGCAGCGATTCGAGGATGCCCGGGTCGTCGGGACGATCGCGGAGGCGCTGCTCGCGGCCGAAGTCGGGGCGGCGAAGCCCGCACTCCTCGAATCGGAGGAGCCGGAGGCCACCGCCGGCGGGAACGGCATCGGCGGCCGGCGCGGCGATTGAGTGCCTCCGGGCGTCGGTCGCGGGCGAACGATCGCGGAGTTGCCGGTCCGGAATCGCGGAACGACGTTCCGTGATCGTCGGCGCCGGTCTACACTGCCTCTCTTCACCGACTTCGCCCGGAGGGCCTCCGAGGACGCCGCATGACCCCCACGACTCCGATCTACATGGACAACGCCTCCACCACCCGCTGCGATCCCCGGGTCGTCGAGGCGATGCTGCCCTACTTCACCGAGAAGTTCGGCAACTCCGCGAGCCGCAACCATCGCTTCGGGTGGGAGGCGGAGGAGGCGGTCGATCTCGCCCGCGAGCAGGCCGCCCGACTCATCGGCGCCAACCCGAAGGAGATCGTCTGGACCTCCGGCGCCACGGAGAGCAACAACCTCGCCATCAAGGGTGCCGCGCGGATGTACGCCCGCGCCCCCGAGGGGCAGCCCGGACGCGGGCACATCATCACCGCCGTGCACGAGCACAAGGCGGTGCTCGATCCCTGCAAGCGGCTGCAGCGCGAGGGATTCGAGGTCACCTTCCTCGAGCCCGGGGCCGACGGCATCATCACCGCGGCGATGGTCGAGCAGGCGATGCGGCCGGACACCATCCTCGTGTCGATCATGTGGGCCAACAACGAGATCGGGACCATCAACGAGGTGCCCGAGATCGGACGCCTCTGCCACGAACGCGAGGTGGTCTTCCACACCGACGCGACGCAATGGGTCGGGAAGATGCCCACCGACGTCGAGCGGGACCACGTCGACCTGCTGAGCTGGTCGGGCCACAAGATCTACGGACCCAAGGGCGTCGGAGCCCTCTTCGTCCGGCGTCGCCGGCCGCGGGTCCGCCTCGAGGCGATCCTCGACGGCGGCGGGCACGAGCGGGGGATGCGTTCGGGCACCCTGAACGTGTCCGGCATCGTCGGCTTCGGGAAGGCCTGCGAGCTGTGCCTGCAGGAGATGGACGCGGAAGGCGCCCGCCTGCTGGATCTTCGCCGCCGCCTCGAGACCGAACTGTCGAAGCGGCTCGACGTGGTGGCGGTCAACGGCCATGCCGACCGCCGCCTGCCCCACCTCGCCAACATCAGCTTCGGCTTCGTCGAAGGCGAGAGCCTGATGATGGGCATCAAGGAGATCGCCTGCTCCTCCGGTTCGGCCTGCACGAGCGCCAGCCTCGAGCCGAGCTACGTCCTCAAGAGCCTCGGCATCGGCGACGAGCTCGCCCACAGCTCGCTGCGGCTGTCCCTCGGCCGCTGGAGCACCGCCGAGGAGGTCGACTTCGCGATCGAGCGGATCGTTGCCGCGGTCGAGCATCTCCGCGCCATGAGCCCGCTCTACGATCTCCACCAGGAGGGGATCGACATCAGCACCATCGAGTGGCAGGCCCACTAGGCCCGGCCCTCCCAGGGACCGCGGCACGGCCGCGGCCGCGACGCAACTTCCGGCGGCATCGCCGATCAGGACAGGAAAGGAACGAGACCATGGCCTACAGCGACAAGGTCGTCGACCACTACCAGCATCCCCGCAACGTGGGCAGCTTCGGCACCTCCAAGGAGGTCAAGGAGCGGAAGGACATCGGCGTGGGCATCGTCGGCGCGCCGGAGTGCGGCGACGTGATGCAGCTGCAGATCAAGGTGAGCGACGCCGGGGTCATCGAGGACGCGAAGTTCAAGTGCTTCGGCTGCGGCTCGGCGATCGCCTCGAGCTCCCTCGCCACCGAGTGGATCAAGGGCAAGACCCTCGACGAGGCCGCGGGCATCCGCAACACCCAGATCGTCGAGGAGCTCAGCCTCCCGCCGGTCAAGATCCACTGCTCGGTGCTCG
>CAZQUA010000006.1:1774-30172 GCA_964596455.1 uncultured Isosphaeraceae bacterium | reverse complement strand
GGTCGTCAACGCCTACATGCTCGCCCTCGCCGCGACCATGGCGATCGGCGGACGCGTCGGCGACCTGATCGGCAAGGTCCGCGCGTTCGCGATCGGCGTCGCCCTCTTCGCCGCCGCGAGCGCCCTGTGCGGCTTCGCCACGACCGGCGGGATGCTCCTTGCCGGACGGATCGGGCAGGGCCTTGCCGCCTCCCTCATGCAGCCCGCCTCGGCCTCGCTCGTGATCGAGCACTTCGCGCCCGGCGAACGCGGCAAGGCGATGGCGGTCTACGTCGGCATCCCGATGCTCTTCATGTCGCTCGGGCCGGCGCTCGGCGGCCTGATCGCCCAGTCGATCGGCTGGCCGTGGGTCTTCTGGATCAACCTGCCCGTCGCCGCGGCGACGCTCCTGCTGCTCAAGGCCGCGAAGCCGCGCAGCCCCCGCAGCGAGGACCGCGCCATCGACTGGCTCGGCGCCGCCATCCTGCTCGCGGGCCTGCCGCTCGTGGTCTGGGCGATCCAGGAGGCGGGCGCCGTCTCCGCCGACGGCTCGCCGCGGGCGTTCGCGCCGCCGGTCGTCGCCGCCTTCGTCGCCGGAAGCATCCTGCTCGCCCTCTTCGTGCGTCGGCAGCTTCGGATCGAGCATCCGCTGCTTCGCCTGCGGCTCTTCGCGGACCGGCAACTTCTCTCCAACGCGATCCTGCTCGGGCTCGCCCAGCTCTCGATGGCGGCGCTCGTCGTGCAGGGCTCGCTCTTCGCGCAGCGGGTGCTCGGCCTCACGCCCCTTCGCGCCGGTCTCAGCATGCTGCCCCTGATGCTGCCGCTTCTCGTGCTCGTGCACGTCTCCGGCCGCCGCTACGACCGCGTCGGGGTGCGGCCGGTCGCCACCTTCGGCACCCTCGCCGCCACGATCGGGCTCGTCGTGCAGGGGTTCGGCTTCCTCTCCGAGCGGTACCTCCCCATCGCGATCGGGCTCGCGATCCTCGGTGCGGGCATCGCCTTCATCATGAGTCCCGCCAACACCGACGCCCTCAGCCGCGCGTCCAACGAGACCCGCGGGCAGATCTCCGGACTCGTGCAGACCTTCCGGCAACTTGGCGGAACGATCGGCGTCGCCGCCGCCGCCGCGATCTCGATCGCGGTGCAGGGGCCGGAGGCGGCGCTGGCCCTTCGCGACGCCACCTCGCCCGCGGCATCGATCGCCGCCGATGCGGCCTTGCCGGTGCCCGAGGCCGCCCCGGAGGCGGCGGCCGAGGTCGACCTCGACCGCGCCCGCCGCGCCTTCGCCCGCGGCACCGCCTACGCCACCTTCGTCGGCGCCGGGGCGGTGCTCTGCGGATTCTTCGTCGCGCGGCGGATGCGGCCGGGCCCGCCGCCCGGGCGGGGGTCGCGCGAAGCGCCGACGGAGGCGACGCCATGACCGCCCCGAACCTCGTGCCGCTTCGGTTTCGTGAAGCGCCCGAAGGCGCGGAGGCGGCCGCCCAGGCGTTTCGCGATCGCCTTCGCAGCCGGCGATCGGTGCGGGACTTCAGCGATCGTCCGGTCTCCCGCGAGACGATCGAGGCGCTCGTCGCAGCCGCGGCCAGCGCGCCGAGCGGCGCGAACAAGCAGCCGTGGCGGTTCGTCGCGGTCTCCGATCCGGCGCTCAAGCGGGAGATCCGCCTCGCCGCCGAGGAGGAGGAGCGGCTCTTCTACGCACGGCGGGCAAGCAACGAGTGGCTGCGGGACCTGGCGCCCCTCGGCACCGATCCCTCGAAGCCGTTCCTCGAGACGGCGCCGTGGCTGATCGTCCTCTTCAAGTGCATGAAGGACGACCGGCCCGACCGTGCGAGCGACCTCGTCTACTACGTCAACGAGTCGGTCGGCATCGCCGCGGGATTCCTGATCGCCGCGATCCACCACGCCGGCCTCGCGACGCTCACCCACACGCCGAGCCCGATGGCGTTCCTGCAGCGACTCCTGCGTCGGCCCGAGCACGAGCGGGCCTTCCTGCTGCTGCCGGTGGGCTACCCGGCCGACCATGCGATGGTGCCGTCGATCGTGCGCAAGCCGCTCGACGAGGTGCTGGTGTTCGATCGGCCGGCGGCGGCTCCCGGGGCATCCCGCACCGACTGATGCCGCGGGCGGGGCTCACTCCGCCGCGAAGGCTCGACGGAAGCGGATGCCCGCGAGCAGCCCGCATGCGGCGGCGATCGCGGCGATCGCCGCCAGCGACGGCCACACCAGATCCAGACCGGCGCCGCGGAAGAGGATGCCGCTGCTTGCGGCGACGAAGTGGGTCGTCGGCGCCGCGAGCATGCCCACCCGCACCGCCTCGGGCAGGCTCTCCCGAGGGGTGACCGCGCCGGAGAGCATCTCGAGGGGCAGGAACACCAGGACCAGCAGCAGCGCGAAGCGGGGCATGTCGCGGGCGGCCCCCGCCAGCAGCACCGCGAGCAGCGCCGCGGCCGCCGCGGCGAGCGTCGCCGCCGCGAGCCAGAGCGACGGCGATCCGTGGATGGGGATCGCCAGCAGGCCGCGGACCACGACCGCCAGCGAGAACGCCGCGGCGATCGACACCACCACGACGATCGGCCAGATCGTGCCGGCCACGATCTGCCCGGGCGTCACCGGCATCGAGAGCAGTTGCGAGAGCACCCCCTGCTCGCGGGCGCGGATCAGCGACGCCCCCGCCAGCACCACCGCCAGCAGGGTCACCATGTTCACCAGCTCCATCGTCGAGCCGAACCAGGCGGAGACGAGGTTGGGGTTGAACCGCATCCGCAGGTCCAGCCCGACCGACGCCGAGGGAGCCTCGCGATGGCGGGCGAGATGCTCGTGCACCTCCGCGGCGACGATCGCCGCGAGGTGCCCGCTGCCGCTGAAGGCCTGGCTCATCCGCGTGGCGTCCACGGCGAGCTGCAGGTCCGGCGACCGCCCCGAGAGGACCTCCCGCTCGAAGGCGGGCGGAATGCCGAGCACGAAGGTGTAGCGTCCGAGGTCGAGGCCCCGCTCCGCCGCCGCGGGACCGACCAGCTCCGGCGGCAGGAAGTGCGGCGGCTGCAGCGCCATGACGATCCGGCCGGACAGGTTGGAGCGGTCCTCGTCCACCACCGCGACGGTCGCGTGCCGAAGCGACTCGGGAAGGCTCGCCCCGGCCGCGTGGATCGCCACCGTGAAGGCGTAGGCGAGCAGCGCCACCATGATCGGATCCCGCCACAGGCCCACGAGCTCCGCCACCCCGAGCCAGAACGTCGCCCGCAGGGATCGTCGCATCTACCGCTCCTGCTTCCGCACCAGCGCCACCGCGAGCAGGAACGCCGCCGGCACCGCCGCCGCGATCGCCGCAATCTCCGGCAGAAGCGACCCGAACCCGAGAGCCTTGCCGAAGGCGCCGCGGCTCGCGACGACCATTGCGCTCGCCGGATGCACCTCGCCCACGAACCGCCCGAGGCCCTCGAGCGACGAGACCGGATGGATCATCCCCGAGTACTGCGTGGCGGGGATCATCGTCGCCATCATCGCCGCGAGGATCGCGGCGGTCTGCGTCCGCACGAACGCGGAGACGAGCAGGCCGAACGCCGCCGCAAACGCGATGTAGAAGGCGGCGGCCGCCGCGAGGCCCGCAAGCGAGCCCTTCAGGGGCACACCGAAGGCAGCGGTCGCAAGCAGGGTCATCGCGAGGAAGTTCACCGCCCCCACCCCGATGCAGGGCAGCATCTTGCCGGCGAGGAACTCCGACCGCGTGACCGGCGTGACCCGGAAGTTGACGATCGAGCCGAGCTCCTTCTCGCGGACCACCGAGAGGGCCGCGAGCATCGCCGGGATCATCAGCAGCAGCAGCGGCAGGACCGCGGGGACGATCGCGGGCAGGCTGCGGACCTCGGGGTTGTAGAGGAAGCGGGTCTCGATGGAGATCGGCGGCATCGCGGCCTCGCCGCGCCGCACCTCCCGCTCCTGCAGCCAGTGGCGGTGGATGCCCTCGGCGTAGCCGCGGACCGTCTCCGCCCGCGAGACGATGCTGCCGTCCGCCCAGGCGCCGATCGCCGTGGGCACGCCCCGATCGAGATCGCGGGCGAAGTTCCCGGGGATCTCGATCGCGAGGGCGAGCTCGCCGCTCCGCATCCGCCGATCGAGTTCGCCATGGTCGGCGAGCGGGGGCCGCTCGAGGAAGAAGCGGGAGCCGGAGAGGCTGGCCGCATAGTCGCGACTGGAGACGGTCCCGTCGCGGTCGAGGACCGCGTAGGGAAGCTCCTCGACGTCCATGTTGATCCCGTAGCCGATCACCGCCATGAGCAGCACGCCGCCGAGGAGGGCCAGGAACGCCCGCACCGGATCCCGACGCAGCTCGATGAGGTCGCGACGGGCGTAGGCAAGCGCCCGCGAAGGCGCGAATCGGCGGATGGGGCGATCGCAGCCCGCCTCCCCGGCGGCGGCGGGGAACGCTGCCCGCGCGGCCGCGCCCGCCTCGCCGCCATCGGCCTTCGCGATCGCGGCGACGAACGCCTCGTCGAGCGAACCGCCGTGCGGAGCCGCGATCGATCTTGGATCGCCGGTGGCGAGGATCCGGCCGGCGTGCATGAAGGAGATCCGGTCGCACCGCTCCGCCTCCGCCATCAGATGGGTGGAGAGAAAGACCGTCGTGCCATCCCGTCTCGCCGCCTCGAGCAGCAGCGACCAGAACGCCTCCCTCGCTGCGGGATCGACCCCCGAGGTGGGCTCGTCGAGGATGACCAGCTCCGGGCGGTGCACGAGGGCGGCCGCGAGCGAGAGGCGCTTCCGCACCCCGAGGGGCAGCTCGTCCGGCCGCCGCCGCATCGACGCCGCGAGGCCGAAGCGGCCGGCGAGCTCCTCGACCCGCGGCCGGACCTGCGCTGCGGGAACGCCTCGGAGGCGGGCGTGCAGGCGAAGGTTGCCGCGAGCGGTGAGTTCGCGATGCAGCGGGAAGGACTGCGGCATGTAGCCGATGCGGCCGCGGATCGCAGGTTCGCCGCCTCCACCGACGCGGCCGCCAAGCACGGTGGCTTCGCCGCCGCTCGGCGGCAGCAGCCCCGCGAGCATCCGCATCACCGTGGTCTTGCCGGAACCGTTGGAGCCGAGGAAGCCGAAGACCTCGCCACGGCGGACCTCGAGGGAGACGCGATCCACGGCGACGAACGCCCCGAAGCGGCGGGTGAGATCCCGCGCCGCGATCGCCACCGGCCCGCGGCTCGGGCTGCGGGGCCGAGGCGGAGGCAGCGATCGCGCACGCCGCGCCGCAGGCAGCAGCGACGCGAGGGCCTCCTCGATCGGAGCGCCGCCGCATCGGGCCCGGATCGAGTCGGGCGATCCCGCGGCGAGGATGCGGCCGCCATCCATCGCGACGATGCGGTCGAAGCGGCCCGCCTCCTCGGGCAGCGAGGTCGCCACGAGGACGGCCACCTCCGGCCGAGCGCCGCGGAGCGCCGCCACCAGCTCCCAGAAGTGCCGCCGCGAGAGGGGATCGATGCCCGTGGTCGGCTCGTCGAGCACGAGCAGGTCGGGATCGTGCAGCAGCACGCAGCAGAGGCCGAGCTTCTGCCGCATGCCGCCGGAGAGTTGCCCGGCAGGACGATCGAGGAACGCCTGCAGACCGGTCGCCTGCGTGAGGCGGCCGATGCGGCCGCGACGCTGCGGACCGGTTCGACCGAAGAGGCTGGCGAAGAAGTCGAGGTTCTCCGCGACCGAAAGGGTGGGATAGAGATTCCGCCCGAGGCCCTGCGGCATGAACGCGATGCGGCCGCAGGCGCGGCGGCGGCCCGCGGGCGTCGCGAGATCCTCGCCGAGCACCCTCACGCGTCCCGCGGCGGCGGCCCTCGCCCCCGCGACGATCGAGAGCAGGCTCGACTTGCCGACGCCGTCGGGACCGACGACGCCGACCATGCCGCCCGCCGGCACCTCGAGATCGACCGACGCGATCGCCTCGGCCCCGCCGCGGCGGAGGGAGACTCCGGCAAGACTCGCCGCGGGCTCGCATCCGCCGCGGGGGCGAGCACCGCTCATGGCGACGCCTCCGCCGCGAGGCCCGATGCCGCCTCGCCAAGTTCGAAGCGAGGACTCACCGCGAGGCGATCCGGCCAGGAGGCCTGCGGATCGAGGCGGACCCAGGCGACACCGGGCAGGCCCGCCTTCACCTGCTCGGCGTGGCGGTGAAGCAGCACGGGGTCGATCCTCGCCCGGATCCGGAACATCAACTTCTGCCGCTCCTCGGCGGTCTCGACGGTCTTGGGCGTGAACTGGGCGGTGCTCGCGACGAAGGAGACCTCCGCCGGAACCACCAGCGTCGGAGCCGCGTCGAGCACGAGGCGAGCCTCGCTGCCGAGGGCCAGGCGCCCCGCGTCCCGCTCGGCGAGGAAGAAGGTCATGAAGACGTCGGAGAGATCCACCACGCTCAGCACCCGACCGCCGGCGGGCAGCACCTCGCCCGGCTGGGCGATCCGGTACTGCACCCTGCCCGAACGCGGCGACCGGAGCACGCTGTCGTCGAGATCCGCATCGATGCGGCGGACCGTCGCCTCCCTCGCGGCCACCGCCGACTCGGCGGCCCGCACCAGCGACTCGGCGGCGACGATGGCGGCATCCGCGGCGGCCACCCCCGCCTCCGCCGATTCGAGGGCCGCCTCGGCGATCAGCAGCGAGGTGCGATCGTCGTCGATCTCCTGCGGCGACACCGCGCCGTCGATGCCGGCGGCCTCGGCCCGCTCGAACCGTCGTCGGGCGTGCTCGCGTTCCCGCTGCCGCAGCAGACGCACCGCCTCCGCCGACGCCCGCTCGCCCTCGCGAACCGCCAGCGTCGCCCGCGCCGTGGCCACGCTGCCGCGGCCCTGATGGAGCAGCGCGACCGCCTCGCCCCGCTCCGCATCGAGGGTGTCGGTCCGCATCCTCGCCAGCGGCGCGTCCGCTTCGAAGAAGTCGCCCTCGTCGACGAGGATCTCCTCGATGCGGCCCGCGAGCCTCGTGGAGATGTGGATCTCGGTGGCTTCGATCCGACCGTTGCCGCTCGCGAATCCCGGGGGGACGCCCTCGCCGCGGCCTCGCCACCAGATCCAGGCCGACCACGCCGCCGCCGCCAGCAGGATCGCCGCCGTCCAGGCGCCGCTGCGGCGGCCCCACTCGCGGCTCATGGGTGGGCTCCTCCGCAGGATGGCGCCCACCGCCTCATGGGCCCGAACCGCGGGACGGTTCGCGGCCTCGCCGCACCGCCTCGGCCTCCTCGCTCGCGGCCGCCGCCCAGAAGGGCAGGCCGATGAAGACCATGAGGACGAAGACCGCGAAGGCGCCGATCGCGACGAGGCGGGCCTCGAGAATCGCCGCTGCGAGCACCGTCGCGCTCGCGGCGAGGCCGGCGGTCACCACGCCGATCGTGCCCAGCGCCACCCGCTCCTGCTCGACGAGCATCGGGCCGGCGGCAGGGCCCGAGCCGCCGCGACGGTGGGCACGGGCGTCGATCGCAGTGAGCATCGCAAACATCGAGTAGACGATGAGCAGGAGCGCCGCGGGCAGCCATGCCTGCGGCCACCACCAGGCGATCGCCGCAGCGGTCGCCGCCACCAGCGGCAGGATCGCCCAGACGAGGCGGTGCCGCCCCTGCAGGCGTCCGGGGCGGGCCGCGGTGCGGGCCTTCTCGGCCGCGGAGGCTCGCGGAGGCTTGGGTGGGGCGAGCATGGCGGCAACTCCGTCGGCGGCGATCGCAGGACCCGACGCGACGGCGTCGCCGCAGCGCGAGGTTCCGCTCGCGGCCGCCGTCCCGTGCGGCGATCGAACCTACGGCACCCGCAGCGGCGGCGGCATGGGAATCGGATCCGGTTGCGCGGCCTCGAGTCCCCCTTCCCCTTCCGCAACTCGCCGGCCCGCGGCACCCTTGCCGATCGTCCCGCATCGGTCGCGCCGGTTCGCCATCCGGCTCCATCTGCTCCGCCGGACGCGGCCGTCTCCGTCGGCTTCATCCATCGGCATCGGTCGCGCCGCTCCTGCCACCGCCGCGGCCGCCGGCATCACGGCGAGGCATCGGCGCTTGCGGGCGAGGCCGGCGCGGCGCCGCGGCCCGGCACCACCGCGACCAGCACCGCGAGGAAGACGAGGCCCATGGCGAGCCACTCGTTCCAGCGGGGCGTCTCGCGAAGCCACAGCCATGCGAACAGGATGAACACGCTCAGCGTGATCGCCTCCTGCAGGATCTTGAGCTGGGCCACCGTGAAGGGGCCGCCCGCGCCGACATGGCCGAGGCGGTTGGCGGGCACCATGAAGCAGTACTCGAAGAAGGCCAGTCCCCATGAGAGGACGATGGCGATCCAGAGCGGAGCCGAGTGGAACTTGAGATGCCCGTACCACGCGGCGGTCATGAAGACGTTGGAGACCAGAAGCAGCAGCACCGTGGCCATCGACGGATCCGACGGAGGGCGGGACGCGCGGCGGCGGCGTGGCGGCCGGGCGGCGCGACGATTCGGATCCCTGCATCGTCCACGCGGCGATGCGGACAGGAGTTCCGGCTCGTCAGGCATGCAATCGCCGCGGCGACGCCGCGTTTGCGGCCCTCGTTCGAGCATCCCGCCGCCGCTTCGCCAGCTTCACATCGCTTCGCGAAGGACCGGGAACCTCGTCTCGACTCGTCCACACCACTCCCTTCCAAGGAGCTCGTCATGCTTGAAGCCATCGTCGCCGCCGTCGCCCTCTCCGCCCCGATGCAGTCGCCCCCGCCGGAACCGCCGCCGCCTCGGATGCAGCAGCGCGAACGCGGTCCCGGCATGGGCGAGGCCCGCCCCGATCGCGGCGGGCGTCCCGGCCCCGGCGGTCCCCCCCGCGGCGGCATGCCGCAAGGCGAGGGCATGGGACCCGATGGCGAGATGTGGCGGGAGTTCGCGGAGCAGTGGGAGCGGATCGACCCGGAGCGGCGCGAGCGGATCCGCGAGGAGATGCGACGCGAGTTCGAAGGCATGCGGGAGCGGTTCCGCCGCGAGATGGGCGAGCGACTCCGCCATGAAGCCGGTGGGCAGATGGAGCGGGAGATGCAGACTCGCCGCGAGCGGCCGCAGCGTCCGGGGGCGATGGGCGATGGCCCCGCCATGCGGGACCGCCTTCGCGAGGCGATGCAGCGGAATCCCGATGCCGTTCGCGAGGCCCTTCGCCACCGCCTCGCGGAGCGGGCGCGGCAAGGCGGCATGCCTCTTCGCGGGCCGCGTGCGGATGCCGGCCGCGCACCGATGATGATCGGACCGGCGATGCGGGATCGAGGCGGCATGCCGCCGATGCGGGGCATGCAGCGGGGCATGATGGGCGGTCGCGGCATGGGCATGCCTCCCGCGATGCGGGGCGGGCCCGCGGGCCCGCGGCCCCACGGCATGGCCATGGGCCGGGGCGGCGTCCGCGGTGGCGAAGGCTGCTGCTGCGGGACGTCCGCGAAGGGCGCTGCGTCGAAGGGCGGGTCCTCGAAGGGCAAGCGGTCGCAGCGTCCACGCCGCGGGTCCCGCTGACCGACCGCCGCGGCCGCGGACCACGCGACCATCGATCCGATTGCGAAGCAGGGCATCGCCGGCGGCCTCCGCCGGCGATGCCGTCTTCTTCAAGGCGGGAGTCCATCGCCTGCGGTATCGTCCCGCCCCGGTTTGCCCGGATGCTTCGGACGATGCCCGCGAAGACCAACGACTACGACGCGATCGTCGCCGCGATCTCCGAGGCGATCTCCGATCTGCAGGCGGCCCTGCGTGCGGCCCTCGAGGCGGTGCTGCCCGACTGCAGCGGCGCGAGGGCGTGCGGGCGGGCGCTCGGGGTGACGCTCACCCTCGGTTGGCGCTGCTGGACGGTGGCCTACGCACCGGAGATCCCCGCGGTGGTCAGCCGGATGCCCGGGCCTCGCGGCTGGTCGATGCTGCTCGATGGGTTCCGGCGCAGCGGTTGCCCGCGGGGCCGACTCGACGCCCTCGTGGCGGCGTTGCGGCGGGTCGATCGCCTGCTGCACTCCGCCGAGGTGACCACCACGCTGCTTCGATCGATGGCCGCGGGCGGCCTCGCGACGGATCGGGAGTCCAAGGCGTTCCGGCAGGCTCGCCTCGCCGCCCGCACCGCCGCGGAGACGCTCCACGGCATCCGCTGCGAGGCCAACGTGGTCGTGGTCGTGGTGGGCCGCCCCGACGCCGACCGCAGCGTCGACACCGCAAGTTTCAGCATCTTCGAGGGGCTCGAGCGCCTTCGGCCCGGTCCCGCCTGGCCGCTCTACCGCTGGAGCCTGAGCCCCAACGCGACCCGGCCCCGTTCGACCCCACACCAATCGCCGCTTGTGAAGAGCGACCTGCCGCCGCTCGTGCCGGAGCGATCCTCGCCGGGGATCGTCGGAAGGTCGATCCGATCCACCGCCTCCGGAAGCGGGGTCGGCAACATCGAGTTCACCACCGTGCCCCGCCGCCGCGGCGGAGGCATCCGCGTCACCTTCGGCGAAGTCACCCGCAACGCCGGCCGCCTGCCCCCCGACCTCGAGATCAGCGATCTGCAGGTGGTGCCCACGGTGCCGGTGGGGCGACTGATCTTCGACGTGCTGCGGCATCGCTCGATCGAGTGCCGCGGCGAGCCCGCGGCGGCGATGTACCCCGCAGCCGACTTCGTGACCGCAAGCCGCCTTGCCCGCGGCGAGGTGCCTGCGGTGGAGGCGTGGCGGCTGCCGCTCGAGCAGGCCCCGACGCTCCTCAAGGACGTCGCCTTGCCCGAGTCGCTGTCGTCGCTCGAGGCGGACCATCGCGATCTGCTTGCCCGCTGCGTCGCCGCGGTCGGCGACGAGCCCGCCGCCTTCGAGGCCCATCGCATCGAGGTCGTGGATCCGCCGCTGCACGGCAACATCCTGCTGCGGTGGCGTCTGGCCTGAGCGCGGCCGCCCCTGCCCTCGCCCTCGCCGATTCCCGCCGACCGAGGCGAAGGCCCGATGCGTTTCCCGGGAAACGCTTCGCCGCCCGCGTCGCGGCGAGCGGAGCGTAGATTCCTCGAGTCGTTCGCGACGGACCGCGGTGGCCGGTCGCGTCTTCGGCACCACCACCGTGGATGGCGATTCCCCCGCCATCCATGCACCACCCCGAGACGCCGCTTCCTTCGGGGAGCGGCGTCTCGACTTTCCTCAGGTTCCGCGGGTCCCGCGAAGCGTCTGCGGAGGAGCGCCCGCCCCGAGGCCGCTACCGCCACGCCGAGAGCAGCACCGCGAGGTCGGCGCCATCCACGCGGCCGTCGCCATCGAGATCGGCGGCGCCGCCCGCGCTGCCCCACGCCGCGAGCAGCACCGCGAGGTCGGCGCCATCCACGCGGCCGTCGCCATCGAGGTCGGCCTTCCGCACGGGCCCGAGGGCCAGCATCCAAAGACGTCCGCCCTGCACGCCGGCACCGGCGCCGACCCCCAGCACCAGCCCGCCGTCGCCGCGGAGATCGCCCAGGTTCGCAAGGGCCCTTCCGAACCGCTCGCCGGGGAGGATCGCGAGATCCGGGAACTTCTCCGTCGCTGCAACCAGCGACTGCGACGACACCCCGCCGTCGGCGGTCATCCCCAGCAGGAAGACCCCCCCGCTCGACGGGGCTCCCGCGTCCATGAGGTTGTTGCCGACCGCGAGATCCGGCACGCCGTCTCCGTCGAGGTCGCCAAGCGGGGCCACCGTCATCCCGAAGAGATCGCCATCGGCGAGCGGCCCTGCGAAGCCGCCCGCAGTCGCCGAGATCTTCGCGGTGCCGTCGAGGGTGAAGCCGCCCGCGGGACGGGGCCGCAGCGAGAGGATCCACACGGCACCGCGATCGGGCCCGCCGTCGTCGTCGCGGTAGCAGCCCACCGCGACCTCGACGGCGCCGTCGCCGTCGAGATCGCCGAGGGCCGCGGCGCCGCGGCCGCCGAACTGGTCGACGCTCTCGAGCGGCAGCAGCGAGGGGTGGGTCGCGGCGCTGAAGCGGTCGGCGCCTCGCAGCGACCCGGACCCCGCGATGCGGACCACGTGGAACGCACCGGCGTTGCCGGCGCCGTCGTCGCTGCCCGGCGCGCCCACGCCGATCTCGGGGATGCCGTCGCCGTCGAGGTCGCCGAGCGAGGCGAGGCCCTGGCCGAAGGAGTCGCCGTTGGCGAGCGGCAGGCCGTCCTCCGCGTCGAGGCGAACGAACTCGCGGACCTCGCCCGCGGCGGTCAGGAAGCAGATGAAGAGCGCGCCCTGGTTCGCCATGGCCGGCGCCCCGGCGGGCTCGGCGTTGGGCGCGGTGATCGCAAGGTCGGGCACGCCGTCGCCATCCACGTCGCCGAGGCCTGCGACCCCGTACCCGAAGAAGTCCCCTGAGCGGATCTCGGTGGCGGGCATGCCGCCGGAGCCCGCGCCGATCTTCACGCTCGAACGCGGCGAGAGGTCGCGGTTCATGAACACGAGGTAGACCGCGCCGGCGTCCTTGCCGCCGTCGCCGTCGCTCCGCGAGCCGACCGCGATGTCGGGCACGCCGTCGCCGTCCACGTCGCCGAGGCCGGTGACCGCCCGGCCGAACCGCTCGCCCGGCGAGACCTGCCCATCGAGGACCGGATCCGTGCCCGACAGCACCGCGGCGCCGATCGCGACGAACCGGTACTCGTCGCCGCCGCCCGCCGGAAGGGCCGCAAGCAACGACATCGCCCCGGCGAGGATCGGCCGGGGCGAGGCGAGGGAGCGGCGGAGGCACGATGCCCGCGAGGCATCGGACGGCGATCGTGGAGATCCGAGCGGCATGGGCGGGCCCTTCGTCGGCGGCCGCCTCATGCGGACGCGATCGCCGCCAACGCCCCCCTCCTTCCGGCATTGCCGCCCGGACGCGGCGGCGGTCAGGGGTCGAGCCGCACCCGAAATCCCGTCGTGAAGTAGCGCATGGTCGGTGCGCCCCAGTAGCGGCTGGCCGATCGCAGGCCGCGGGGATTCAGCTTCCACGACCCGCCCCGCTGCACCCGATCGTCGGTGCCCACCGACCGCGGCGAGCCGTCGGCGGGCGAACCGCCGTAGTCGGGGTGCCAGCGGTCCTCGCACCACTCCCACACGTTCCCGTGCATGTCGAAGAGGCCCCACGCATTCGGACGCTTCCCGCCCACGGGATGGGTGGTGCGGCCGGCGTTGCCGGGGTGCCAGGCGTGGGCGTCGAGATCGGCGGCGGTGGCGCCGAAGGCGTACGCCGTGGTGGAGCCGGCCCGGCAGGCGTACTCCCACTGCGACTCGCTCGGCAATCCGGCGGCGACGCGGGCCCGCTTGGAAAGGGCGTCGCAGAACTCCACCGCCTGGTCCCATCCGACCGTCTCGACCGGCTGCGAGGCATCCGCCCGGAAGTGGCTGGGGTTCGCGCCCATCAGGCGTTGGTACTGCCGCTGCGTCACCTCGGTGACGCCGAGCCAGAAGCCCCGCTTGATCTCGACGCGATGCAGCGGCCCCTCGACGGGAAACCGCTCCGCTTCGGCGTCGGGGCTGCCCATGGTGAACGAGCCGGGACCCACGAAGACGAACTCCATGGCGACGCCGCCGCCGAGATCGACGCTTCGTCTCGGAAGCGACGCGACCCCGATCTCGGCCGCGAGGTTCGGCCAGGCGTGCTTCACGGGATCGGCGGCGTAGAGCGACTCGATCGCCTCGATCCTCGCCCGCCAGCCCTTGCGGGAGTCCTTGGCGATCGCCAGCAGCTTGGACGCGTCGGCGCTGCCGCCTGGCGATGGGGCGGCCGCGGGCACGCTCGGCGGCGCGGGCGGCGCTGCGGGCGGCGCTGCGGCCAAGGCCGACCCGATCGCGAGGCTCGCCAAGATCGCTCGAAGCTGGAGAAGCATGCCGGGTGTCCTTCCTGACGCGGAGTCCTCAGGGTCTCGGATCGCCGTCGCGTGGCGAGGCGGAGGCCGCCGCAGCGCGGGCCTCCGCCAGCGCCGTCCGTGCGGCCGCCCATGCGGGGGCTTGCCGCACGCACAGCTCCAACGCCTCGATCGCCGCGGCGGCGTCGCCGAGGGCCCGATGCGCCTGCCCGATCGCGAGGTGCGTGGCGGGCGCATGGAAAGAGAGCGAGGCCGAGCGAAGCAGGGACTCGATCGCTCCCGCCGGATCGCCGAGGGCCAGGCGGGCCCGCCCGACGCCGGCCAGCGCCGCGGCATCCTCCGGCTCGCCCTCGAGGGATCGCCGGTAGGCCGCCTCGGCCTCCTCGTGCCGCCCGAGCATCGCGAGGACCGATCCGATCCGATTGGAGATCCGCTCGATCCGGGGCGAGGCCGCGAGGATCCGCTCGAGGCGGGCGAGCGCCGCGACCGGCTCGCCCCTCGCGAGATCGAGATTCGCCCGCAGCGACTCCGCCTTGGGATCCGTCGCCGCGATGCCCTCGAGCACCACCGCCGCCCGCTCGAGGCGACCGCCCGCGAGCAGGCAGGACGCGAGGAGCAGCTGCGCCGGGGTCGTCTCCCGCACCGTGGCCTCGAGCGAATCGAGGATCGCCACCGCCTCCTCGACGCGTCCCGCATCGGCCTGCGAGATCGCCAGCTGCAGGCGGTTGGAGGCGATCGCATCCTGCGCGGCCCGCTCCTCGTCGCCGCTCGGCGCCTCGATGTAGCCGAGTTCGACGAGCTGCCGCAGGGCCTCGCGACTCTCCGCCGGATCGATCCGCGCGTCCGGCGGATGCATGCCGCAGTCGCCCGGCACCTCCTCCCAGGAGGGGATGCGCGGAGGCACCTCGAGGTCGTCCAGCGCCTCCGCAAGCACCCGGCCGGGCATGTCGGCGGCGGCGGGAAGGCCCAGCAGCGTCAGCAGGGTCGGCGCGAGATCGAGAATCGTGCCGCCGTAGAGCCGGCCGCCGCTGCGGATGCCCGGGCCCGCCGCGAGGAAGATTCCGTGGGGCCGATGCCAATCCACCGGGCCGCTGCGGCCGCTCGTGGGATCGGGGCGATGGCTTCCGCTCTCGTAGCCGTGGTCCGAGGCGAGCACCACCGCGGTCTCGTCGCCGGCGAGCCGCAGCAGCGTCTCGAGCATCATGTCGTGGAAGCGATGGATGCCCACCATGCAATGGCGGTAGGCCTCGAACTCGGCCGGGTCGACCGCCTCCATCCGCGGCGGATGGAACTCCATGAACTCGTGGCCGAAGCGGTCGATCCCCTCGAAGTAGACCGCCGCGAACTCCCAGTCGTCCTTGGCGAGCAGGCGGGTCGCGATCGCATGGACGGTCGCGGTCTGGGCGAGCATGCCCGCGAGGCGGCCGAGGCGGTTGCCGGGCAGGCTCGCGACCCTCGCCGCGTCGGGCACGAAGGGCAGGATCGCGGAGGCGTCGAGCTCGGAGGGATGCACGCGGCACTCCGAGAGCTCCCCAAGGCGATCCGGCGGATGCACCGACGCCGGCCGCAGCGATGCCAGGGCTTCCTCGCCCGGAAGGAACTCGAGGCGATCGGAGACCATCGTGCCCGCGATCGGCTCGGCGGGATGGGACGCGTACCAGGCGACCACATGGCTCCGCAGGCCGCACTGGGTCAGGATGTTCCAGATCGCCTTGCAGCGGCGGCTGGTGCTCGCCACGGGGCGGACGCCGCGTCCGTCTGGATCCGGCTCGGTGAAGCCGCAGATGCCGTGGCGATCCGGGCGATGGCCGGTGGCGATCGAGTTCCACAGGATCGGCGAGAGCATCGGCTGGGCCGAGGCGAGATCGCCGGCGGCGCCGCGGGCGAGCATCGCCGCGGTCGTGGGCATCAGGCCCTGCGATAGAAGCGGGCGGATGAACCGCCAGTCCGCGGCATCCCAACCGATCAGCAGGACCCGCCGCGGATGCCGGGTCGACCGGATGCGGACTGCGGACATGGGAACATGCTAGCGGCGGAGGCGGGGACTCCACCGCTGCGGCGTCGAACCCCGCCAGGCCCCGGGATCGCCGATTCGTCTCAGTCCTCGCGGCGGCGGCTCCGCATGAGGCCCAGGCCCGCAGCACCGGCGGCGAGCAGGCCCAACACCCCGGGTGCCGGCACCACGCCCGCGGCGATGCCCACGCCGGACTGGTTCTCGTAGGCCCAGTCGTTGACGACGAAGCTCCCGGCGGCCTGGTCGATGGAGACGCGGACCCAGCCGTAGAAGAGGTTCGCGCCGGACCCAAACGAGACGCCGAGGATGGCGCCTTGGGTGCTGTTGAACTGGGCGTTGGGATTGACGGCACCGTAGGCCATCGACCCGAAGAAGCTGCCCATCGCGGCCGCATCGATCTGGAAGCCGGTGGCGAGCGACGCCACGTAGGGATAGCTGGCCCCCACGGTGAAGGTCACGAGCTTGCCGGGATAGAAGTTGACGGTGGCCCCCATGTAGTTGCCGCCGCCGAAGACGTAGTTCTTCAGCAGGAGGTCGCCGGAGCCGTCGAGATCGAGGTCGAGGTTGAGCGCGGAGAACTGGTTGATCGAGAGATCCTGCACGCCCGAGTAGACGATCTCGGCGTTGGCGGCGCCGGCGGCCATGGCCGCCGCCCCGGCGGCGATCGAGTAGGCGGTGCGAAGCGAACCGGCGGGGGTCGCGGAGCGGTCTTCCGTCTTGGACTGGCTCATTCCAACCTTCTCCTTCAGCAGCGTCAGGTGGCGCACGTGTCGGTCGGCGCAGGGGTCACGTCGCGCCGGCCCGCGGGCGGCATTGGAGAAAGTAGCCCCGCGAGCCCGTCGGGCAAGGGGTTTTTGGTCGATCGGGCGGAATCGGCACCGTCGCCGGTGGGGTGCGGGGTGGCGATGGATGCCCCAACCTGTCACGATCCCGACCCTCGGGCGGAGCCGCCGGCCCCTGGCCGTCGCGTCCTCCCACCTTCCAGCCGCGGACGGCCCTGGCGGCGGCCGCCGCGGATCTCCATCGAGCACCGCCGGAGGAGTGCCTTCCATGGACCATCGCCTGCGACTCTCCGCCCCTGCCGCCTCGCTTGCCCTTGTCGCCTTGCTGGCCGCCGCCGGCTGCGGCGAACGCCCGGCGGAGAACCCGACCGCCGCCACCCCGGCCGCGACGGATGCCCACGACCACGATCACGACCACGACGGCATGGGCAGCGGCCACCATGGCGAGATGATCGAGCTCGGATCGATGGAGGCGGGCCCCTTCCGGATCCGCGCGACCCGCGACGAGGGCGAGATCGTCCCCGCCGGCGATGCCCCGATCGACGTCTGGATCGATCCCACCGGCGAGGCCGCTCCGCGGGTGGTCGCGGTGCGCTTCTGGATCGGCGATCCATCGGGCAAGGGCTCGATCAAGGCGAAGGCGTCGATCGAGGACATCGACGAGCCGACCCGCTGGCACACCCACGCGGAGATCCCCGATCCGCTTCCGGCGAACTCGAAGCTGTGGATCGAGGTGGAGGACGCCGAGGGCACCCGCACCCTCGCGTCGTTCCCGCTCGGCGACTGACCGACCGGCCAGCAACGGGCGTTCACGGCGAAGCGGCGCGAACGGCCGCAGGACGCCGCACGTCGACGGTCGCCGGACCGCCCACGCGAAGCCTCCCCTCGCACCTTTGGTGATGCAGCGGGGCCACGAGTCGCACCGGCGACGCCGGGGCGAGGCTCGGGCACCTGCCTGCACGCTCCTGCAGGTGCGAGCGTGCGGGCTTCCGCGTTGCGGCGATGCCATCGGCGACGGCGGCCCCGATTCGCCCGAGTCGGGACCTGATCCCCGTGGAGACCGGCCGCGGCGAACGCGAGGCTGCCGCGTCCAAGGGCCGTGTGGCCCGAGGGCGTGCGGGGCCTCTCCCGGGGAACGCTCGGACCTTCGCGAGAGGTGCATCCATCCCCGATCCGAGCGGCAAGGAGCCGAGGCGATGCCCGACAAGGAACGCAAGAGCGAAGAGATGCGGCGGCACGAGGAACGCGGCAAGGAGACCGCAAAGGCCTCTCCGCAGAAGCCGCAGCAGGGCCGTGAAGGCCAGACGCCGCATCCGCAGCAGAAGCAGCCGAAGACCGAACCGCGCATGGACCGCTGACGCGGCCGCGGTGGAGTCGCAAGGCTTGCTTCACGACGCGCCCCCGGGACCGCGGTCCCGGGGGCCGCATTGCTCGCGGGGGCGGCGACGGCCCGCCGCCCTCAGCTCGCCTCGGCCTGCACCGTGGCGAGCAGGGCCGCATGGATCGCCGCATTGCCGGCGACCGCGCTGCCGCCGCGGATGCCGCCACGCCCCTGCCAATCGCTGAAGCGGCCGCCGGCCTCCGCGAAGATCACCGGGAACGGCCCCGCATCCCATGGATGCATGAGCGGATCGACCCAGCCGTCGGCGCGGCCGCTCGCCGCAAGCAGGCCGCCGTGGCAGTCGCACCAGCCGCGGACACGGCCCGCCGCCGCATGCACCGCCGCCAAGGCTCCCTCGGCACCGCCCATCCGGAAGTACTCGCCCCCGCCCACGCACACCAGCGCCTCGGCGAGATCGCCGCACGACCCCACCCGCGCCGGCGACCGCTCCACGCCGCCGCCGGAGCGGCGCCGCTCGAGCCAGGCGCCCCGCCCCGCGACCGCGGCGAGGGACTCGCCGATCGCCGGCATCGCGCAGACGCCCGCGACGACCGCTCCTTCATGCTCGATGCCCACGAGGATGCCGAAGAGCGGCACGCCTCTCGCGAAGGCGATGGTCCCATCGATGGGATCGATCACCCATCGCCAGCCGCTCGTGCCCGGCTCCTCGCCATGCTCCTCGCCGAGGAGGCCATCGTGCGGGAAGCGGTCGAGGATGCCGCCGCGGAGCCGGGCTTCGATCTCGAGGTCGGCCGCGGTCACCGGGGTGCGGTCGGCCTTCTGCTGCACCGCGAGATCCGGCGCGTGGAAGTGGAACAGCGCCCGCTCCGACGCCACGGCGACGAGCTCCTGCAGCAGCTCGGCCCTCGCACGCAGCGGGGTCTCGTCGGATCGCATCTCGGTTCCCGCCTCGGATCGCATCGGGGCGATGCTACCGCCGCCATGGCGACGCCCGCGGCGGAGGGGCCCGCGGCGGCGGTGGGTTCCGTCGGACGCATGGCCGAGGACCCGAGACTCGCCCCACTTCCGGCGATGCCGGGCGGATCGAACGCCGCCGGATCCGTCAGACCGGACCTACGGCGACGGCGGGTCGCCGGCCTCGCCGCGGCCGAGCGACCACCGCAGCTCCGGCATGCCCAGTCGCGTCGCCCCGGCGAGGACGACCACGCCCCCCACGGCGACGCACGCCGCAAGCCGCAGCGCCTGCTCCGACCACGAAGCCCCGTCCGGAAGCAGGGCCAGCGTGCCGCCGACCGCCACCGCCATCGCCGCGGTCAGGGCGAACGAGCGTCGCAGCGACCGCCGCACCGCGGCATCGAAGAGCGTCGCGCCGAGTCGCCGCGTCAGCAGCACGCCCAGCGTCGCCGCCTGCACGAGGGCGCAGATCGAGGTGGACCAGGCGAGGCCCGCGATGCCCAGCGGCGTCCAGATCAGGGTCAGGTTGAGCACGAGGTTGAGGGCCACCAGCGTCACCGCCACCCGCACCGGCGTCATCGCGTCGCGACGCGCGTAGAAGGCCCGCACCAGCACCTGATTGAGGGAATAGGCCCACACCGCCGGGGCGTAGCCGAGCAGGATCCAGGCCGTCACCGCGGTGTTCTCGGCGGTGAACGCCCGGCCCTGCAGCACCACCGCCGCAAGCGGCTCGGCGACGAGCATCAGGCCGGCGCTGGCGGGCAGTCCGATGAAGAGCACGAGGCGAACGCCCCGGCGGAGCGTCTCCGCGAACGCCGCAGGCTCGCTCGCGAGGCGGCTCAGCGCGGGGAAGATCGCGGTGGCGACCGCGATGCCGAAGACGCCCAGCGGGAACTCGTAGAGGCGCTGCGCCCAGCCGAGCTGGGCCATCGAGCCCTCGGCGAGCGGATAGGGCGTGCCGAGGATCGTGGGGCCGACCAGCGTCGGCCAGCTCGCGATGAGGCCGTCGACGAGGCCGTTCACCTGCAGCACGCCAAGGCCGAGGATCATCGGCAGGGCGGTGCGGGCGACGCCCCGCGCCGCCTTCGACGCCTCCGCCGAGGGGCGGCCCGGCCGCAGCGGCGCCACCCGCCGCAGCACCAGGAGGGACCATCCCACCTGCAGCACGCCCGCAAGCAGCACCGCGGCGGCGGCGAGGCGGATGCCCATCCCATCGCCGGCGGGATCGAGCCACGCCGCCGAGATCGACGCCGCGACGAGCAGCAGATTGAGCAGGATCGGCGCCGCCGCGGTGGGCCCGAAGCGATGGTGGCTCTGCAGCATCGCCCCGAGCAGCGCCGTCAGGCAGACCAGCGGCGCATACGGCAGCATCGTCATCAGCAGGCCGCCGCCGAGGGGATCCATCGCGCCGCCGGCGCGGAGCGAGGCCACGAGCAGCTCCGCGGCGAGCACCAGCAGCGAGAGCACCGCGGCGGCGCTGCCCACCACCAGCCATGCCAGCCTCGCCGCGACCGCGGGATCGCGGTCGCTCCACATCGCGTAGGCCGGCAGGAAGGCCGCCGCGAGGGCGCCCTCGCCGAAGAGGCGGCGGAAGAGGTTCGGCACGAGGAACGCGAAGGCGAAGGCGTCCATGACCGCGCCGGCGCCGAAGACCCGGCTCATCGCGGCGTCGCGGGCGAGGCCGCCGACGCGGCTCGCCGCGGTGAGGAGGGTGACGGTGCGGGCGTGGGCGTGGAAGGCGCGGGCCATCGGGCGTTCGCGGCGGAGGCGGCGGATGGCCTCAGGGCGAGGCGGCCGGCGGCGCCTCGATCTCGCCGACGGCGAGTTGCGCCACCGACATCGCGGGGTCGATGCGGTTGGGCGAGATCGTCACCTCGCAGCGGCGGTTTCCCTTGGCGAGCGTCGCCCGCACCCGCCGGTCGCCCCGCTCGCGATCGAGCAGCCGCCAGCCCTGCGAGGCGAAGAGCGCGAGCGTGCGGTCCATCAGCGCCTCGGCGTCGACGATCCGCCCGCGGAAGGCGAAGCGGCCCGCGACGAGTTCGTCGCCGCGACGGGAGAGGCCCTCGGCGAAGGCGAACTGCAGGCCCGGCACCGCGGGGATGCCGGACTCGACGAAGGCGGTCTCCCGCGAGGCGCAGCCGGCGAGCGGCAGGCCCGGCGACAGCATCGCCACGGCAAGGGCGGCGGCCATGACCCGTCGCCTCATGCGGGCCTCCTCGTCGCAAGCCACGCCGCCACGGCATCCGCAGCGAGGCGGCCGCTTCGCATCGCCCCGTTGAGCGAGCCGTCGCCCACCGCATCGCCGCAGCGGAAGAGTCCCGGAGCCAGCCGCAGCGGCCGCGGCGAGGCGAGATCCGCGGGATGCTGCCGCGGCAGGGCGCGGGGGATCCGCACCATCGCCCGCAACCGCCACGCCGCGACCCGCTCGTGGCCGAACCAGCGGCCCAGCTGCCCGCGGATCGCCGTCTCCAGGGCCTCGTCGCCCTCGGCGATCCAGCGGGGATCGACGACGTTGGCGTAGAGCAGGCCCCGCTGCGGCGGCGCGTAGTTGGACGCGACCGCGGAGATGAAGCAGGCATGGTTCACCGGGCCCTCGCCGGTGCCATCGAGATGCAGCATGCCGTCGCGGGCATCCTCGGCGGCGGTCTCGAACGCCGCCATCACGGTCGCCTGCCACGGGCGATCCTCGCCTGCAAGATCGCCGAGCAGCTCCTTGGCGACGGTGTGGTCGGTGGCGACCACCACGGCATCGCCCCGTTCGCGGCTGCCGTCGGCCACCTCGACCTCCCCCGGTCGCACCGCGACCACGCGGGCGTTGAAGCGGATCGATCCCGGATCGATCCGCGCTGCGAGCTGCCGAGGGATCTCCGCCATGCCCCCGGTCGGCACCGCGGCGTCGCCGGAGGCGAACATGCTGAAGCAGAAGTCGAGCTGCCCGAGGTCGGTGCCGAGCGAGCGGTCGAGGAAGACGCCTCCGAAGAAGCTCCGCAGGAAGGCCTCGCGGAAGAACGGCCGCACCTGCCGCCCCACCGTGTCGGCGACGCTCTTCCCGACGACCGTCGGGGCCTCCGGGCGGCGGAAGAGCGAGCCCCACAGGCGCGGCAGCAGCGCGACGCCGTCGCGGAGGCCGACGGTGCCGGAGAAGAACGCGGCGATCGCCTGCAGCGGATGCCGCAGCGGATGCGGCACGCGGCGGAACCGCGTCCCATCCCAGACGAGGGCCCCCGGCGGGAACGCCTTGAGGCGGAGGCGGGCGAGATCGAGCCATCGCCGCGGCTCGGGATAGGCGGTCAGCAGGATCTGGAACCCCCGATCGACGAGGCAGTCCTCCCGCCGCTCGGTCACGACCCGACCGCCCACCTGTGGGCCGGCCTCCACGATCGCCGCGTCGATGGAACGCTCCGCGAGGCGCAAGGCGCAGCAGAGGCCGGAGACGCCGGCGCCGACGATCACGATGCGAGGGCGGCTCATGACGAGAACGCGGCATCGTCGCGGCGATCCCGCTCGCCCGCAACCGGCAGCGGCGCGAGGAAGGCTTCGCCGCATTCGCCGCAACGGCCGCAGCCGGTGGCGGCGTCGGGAGGGGTCCCGCCGAGATCGAAGCCGCAGCGGCGGCAGCGGAGGTGCTGACGGTCGATCGCCGCGGCGAGGTTCCGGCGCGTCCCGTGCCATGCCCAGGCGCCGGCGGCGATCAGCAGGGTCAGATCGATGACGATCCGCGTCGCCGGATTCAGGCCGAGGTAGATCCGGTCCGCCGCCTCCGACCACGCCCAGGGCCGATCCGCGATCAGCAGCAGGAAGAGGCCCACCAGCGCGATCACCGCCACCGACGCCAGCAGCAGCGGACGCCAGGCGGCGCGAAGCAGGGCCGCGGCCGCGAACGGGGCGGGCGCCGCCGCCCACGCCGCCGAGGGCGTGAAGGCGCCGCAGCTGCGGCAGTCGTTCGCGGCGACCGCGCCGCCCGCCGCTCCGCAGGCGAGGCAGGCCCGCTCGCGGCGGATCCAGGCGACCTTGGCGGCGATCCCGCGGTCGGGGGCGATCAGTCCGCCGGCGGCGGCGGCCAGCACGCCGCCGGCAATCGCGGTCACGCGAGGATGCATCTCGAGCCACGGGCCCGCGATCGCTGCCAGCGGCGAGACGACCAGCGCCGCCAGCGCCGCCGAGATCCCCAGCATCAACCAGTTCGAAGGCCGCGCGAGCAGCAGATCCTCGGCCCGGTCTCGGCGTTCCCGGAGCAGGCGAGCGTGGCCGCCGAAGTCGCCCACCGGTCCCGCCGCCGCGAGCACGCTCGCCGCGGCGGCGATCCCGCAGAGGTTGCACAGGGCGTCCTCGGCGAGGAAGACCCGATCGATCGGCAGGATCGCCTGACTGGCCTCGTCGAACAGGCTCCAGGCGGCGGCCGCCGCAATCAGCGTCCACCGGCGTCGGAACCAGCCGCTCCACCACCACGGCACCAGCAGCAGGCCGAAGCCGATGAAGTGCAGGAACTTGTCCGGGGAGATCTGCGAGATCTCGCCGTCGGGGCCGACGAGCGGCGGGATGTGCAGCGACGGCCAGTGGGTCCCGACGAAGAGGACCGCCAGCGAGGCCACCGCGATCGCTCGCCAGAATCTCGACGCGGCGGCGGCCGTGATCGGCGGATCGGCGACGGTCATGAGCCGGACTCCGCGGCGACGGCCCGCCTCCGGTGGCCGGCGCTCGGCGAGCTCACCGCTCGCCCGACGACGCCATCGCCTCGTCCGCGACGCTCTCGACGATCGGCGGCTCCGGCGTCGGCGTGCCCGGGGCCGAAGCCTCGGGCGACGCGGCGGACGCGGGAGCGGTCGCGGACGGCGCCGCGACGAAGCGCCGCCGCCACTCGGCCGCGAAGCGTTCCGCAAGGGTGCGGTAGTCCATGGCGCCGGGGCAGGTGGGGGCGTAGTCGAAGATCGTCTGCCCGAAGCTTGGCGCCTCGGCGAGCTTGATGTTCCGCCGCACCGCCGGCAGCAGCACCTTGGCGTCGGACCACGCCGCGCCGCCGCCTCGGGACTCCTTGAAGAACCGCTGCAGCTCCGAGACCACCTCGCGGCCGTGGCTGCTCTGGGTCTCGTGCATGCACAGGAGCACGCCCGCCACCCGCAGATCGGGGTTCACCCCCTGCCCCACCAACGCGACCGTCTCCATGAGGCGACCCACCCCCTGCAGCGCCAGGAAGTGCGCCTGCATCGGCACGAGCACCTCGCGGGCGAGCGCGAGGGCGTTGAGGGTGAGCAGGCCGAGGCTCGGCGGGCAGTCGATCAGCACGAACTCCCACCGCGGCAGGGCCGCGGCGAGGCGGCGAGCGAGGATCCCGTGCCGCTCCGGCATCGCTGCCAGTTCGCTCTCGGCGGCGGCGAGATCGACCGATGCCGGCAGGCAGTCGAGGTTGGGGCGAGCCGAGACGAGGCAGTCCTCGAGCGAGACCTCGGGGTCGATCAGCAGGTCGTACACGCTGCCGCCGCTCGTGGCCGCATCGATGCCGAGGTGCAGCGAAAGGTGGCCCTGGGGATCGAGATCGATCAGGCAGGTGCGATGCCCCGCCGCAGCGAGCGCCGCGCCGAGGTTCACCGTCGAGGTGGTCTTGCCGACGCCGCCCTTCTGGTTGAGCAGCGCCACCACGCGGGTGGGGACGCCGCCGGCCTCCTGCCGCGGATCGCTCATGCGGCAAGTGTACTCGCCGCCGCAGCGTCGCCCGGGATCACCTCGGACCGGCGGGCCAGGTCGATGGATCGACGGCGATCGTCGCGGGCTCGCTCCGCCACGGCGGCGGCGGCGGCCCGAGGCTCTGCCGGAGGGGCGGTCCCCCGCCGGGCGGCTCGAGGATCCGCTCGAGGGCGATGCCCACCGCCGGCGCCTCGAGCCCGACGAGCGACTCGGCCAGCCACGCGTCGGGCAGCTCGATCCGGCACCGCCAGCGGTCGGCGTGGGAGCGGCGGTGCACCACCGCGGCGCCGGCATCGACCGGGCCCTGCTCGCCGATCGACAGCGTCGCCGCGGGCGAGGCGGCCTCGCCGAGGCGAAGCTCCAGACGGTCCCGCCACTCGGCCGAGGGACGGAAGCACTCGACGAAGAGTTCCCAGCGGCCGTCGCGGCGACGAAGCTCCGCGAACGCGCGGCGGTCGGCGGGAGGCAGCGTCCCGGTGCCGAGCTGCGCCGCCGCAAGGGAGCGAGGCGGACGCAGGGCTCCGAGCGGCAGCGCGGGAGGCCGGATCGCCTGCGGCGAGGGCCCGAAGTCGAGTCGGGCGGATCCGCCGGGGAACTCCACCACGAGGATGCCGTCGGCGTCGCCCTGCAGCAGCGGATCCTTGCGGGGCGGGCGGCGAAGCGTGAACCGCTGCACGCTGCGGGGAGGCACCGCCACGCCCGACGGGATCGGATCGCCCTCGATCCACCAGCACCGCAGCACGATCGTCTCCACGCCGGGGTTGGCCACCTCGAAGGAGACGCTGTCGCCGAGGCTCGCGGAGATCCACAGCGTCGTCGCCGGCCGGGCCCGGATCCACGCGAGCGCCGCCTGCATGGTCTCGCGGTCGTCCCGCGACTCGTCGAGCAGCAGCGCGAGCAGGCGACGCTGCGCCACCGGATCGGTGAACCACGCGGCGACCTCGCGGGCCTCGCCCCCCGGGCCCGCCGCGGTGCAGGTGGCGGTGAGGCGTTCGCGGATCTCCGCCGCCACGCCCCGACTCGCCCCCTCCACCCGATGCAGCGCCGCCCGCCACAGCTCGGCGAGATGCACCGCCGCGAGGCGGCCCGCCTCGTCTCCGGGCGGCGGCGGCGGCGGGGCCCCGTAGCGGTCGGCGAGCAGCACCGTCCGGAAGTGCTCGAGCGGATGCCGCGGATCGGGCGACGCCCACGCTCCCAGCGACGGAAGCGACGTCGCCCGGACCGCCGCGGGCGGCGCGGCATCGAGCCATCGCGGCGAGACCGCCGCGGATCGCCGGCCGTCGGCGTCGAGCAGCGCCAGCGTGCCCCGGTAGCCGTCGGGCATCTCCGCCAGCAGCAGCGGCGGCCGCAGCGGCGGCGTCGAGGGCGTGGCGACGATCGTCAGCGGCTCGGCGGACTCGGTCCACGCCGGCGGCGGCTCCGCGATCGAGGCGGAGGGAGCGATCCATCCCACCGTCGCCGGCAGGATGCGACCGTCCTCGAGCTCGATGCGGACCTTCGCGGGCGGAGCCGACGACGAGCCGGAGAGGTCCACGCCCCCATCCGCCTCGAAGGGCAGCATGAGCACGCCGCCCTCGACGACGATCGGCGACGGATCGAGCGACCGGTAGGTCCCGCGAGGGTCCGCATCCACGCCGGCGGCCGCCGGGGCAGGCGGCGCAAGCGTCATCACCGGCAGCAGCACGGCCCCGGCCGCGGCGCCGACGCCAACGGAACGCCTCCGCCGAGCCGATTCCCCGGAGCGTCGTCGCAGGGCCTGCGTCGTTCGGCAGCGCATGGGGCGGGGCGGGAGAGATGGCGTCGCGGGGCGGAGGGGAGAGACGATCGATGGTACGGCGTCGGCAGAACGCAGTGGAGTTCCGCTTCCGCGATCCGCAGGCGGCCTCGGTCGAGCTGCGGGGCTGCGGAGGGGACGGCTCGGAACGGTCCTGGCCGATGCGGCGGGACGAATCGGGATGCTGGCGGGTGCGGATCGCCCTCGGCGGCGAGGAGTTCGCCTTCCGCTACCTCGTCGATGGGCGATTCTGGGCGATCGATGGCGAGACCCGCGGACTGGTGCTCGCCGCCGACGGGGCCTGCCGCTCCCAGCTGCTCGCGGCGTGAGGCCGGATCAGGCGCGGCTGTTGTAGGAGCCGTCCTCGGTGTTCACGCGGATGGTCTCGCCGACCGCGATGAAGGGCGGCACCCGCGTCTTGAGGCCGGTCTCGCACACCGCCTCCTTCAGCTGGTTCGTGGCGGTGGCGCCCTTGATCCCCGGGGCGGTGTCGGTCACCACCAGATCGACGACGTTGGGCAGCTCGACGGAGATCGCCTTGCCGTCCGCCCAGAGGACCGTCACCTCGGTGTTGGGCTTCACGTACAGCAGCATGTCGCCCACGAGATCGCGGGGCAGCTCGTACTGCTCGTAGTTCTCGGTGTCCATGAAGGTGTGGGTGTCGCCCGAGGAGAAGAGGTACTCCATCGGGCGGCGGTCGAGCTCGACCCGCTCGACGTCCTCGCCGGAGCGGAGGCGCTTCTCGATGATCGCCCCGGAGTCGAGGTTTCGGATCTTCACCTGCACGAACGCCCGAAGGTTGCCCGGGGTCACGTGGGTGTACTGGGTGATGACGAAGAGCTTGCCGTCGAGCTTGATCGCCATGCCGGGGCGGAGGTCGGTCGATTTCATGGTCGGGGCGGATCCCTGCCGGCCCTGCCGGCGATCGGTGGCGAGGCGGCCGGCACCGTCCGGCGACCCGAACGCATGCTAGCCCATGCCGCTCGCGGGCGATCTCAGGCCGGCACGCCCGCCGGCGCGAGGCGACGCAGGGCCGCCTTCGCGACCATGCCGAGGATCGAGAGCGAGATCGCCATCGCGACGAAGCCCACGATCACCACCAGGATCCCCCGCTCCTTCGCAAAGGACTGGATGTCCATGGCGCCGGTCGCGGCGGCGGCCGCGGCCAGCCACACCGCCAGCACCGTCCGGGGCATCATGCCCATCGCCGTGCCCGCGAGAAAGGGCAGCAGCCGCACGCCGGCGGAGGCCATCACGAGATTCGAGAGCGCAAAGGGCGAGTTCGGCGGCATCCGCAGCAGCGCCACCACGCCGACGGTCCGCCACGGCCCTCGCCCCACCAGGGCTTCGCGGACCACCGCGGCCCGGGGGCGGCGGTCGATGAATCGCTGCACGCTCTCCCTCGCCACGATGCGGACGACCACGAAGCCGAGCAAGGCGCCGCCGAGGAAGCCCGCCAGCGCCGCAGGCACGCCCACCGCGACGCCGAACACCCAGCCTCCGAGGATCGACTGCGCGTAGGTGGGCAGCAGGCCCAGGCCCGCGGTGACCGCGAAGATCGCGACGTAGATCAGCACGCCCTCGCCGGGATGCTCCCGCAGCCACGCCGAGATCGAGCCGAGTTCGGCGAGCAGCCAGAAGCCGAGCAGCGCCGGTAGTGCGGTCCACGCCGCGCCGAGCACGCCGAGGCCGATCAGGCCGCTCCGCTCGCTGCCGCGGGGACCTTGAGGCTCGGCGTGGGGCACGGGCGATCTTCCATAGCGGGCGAGGCACGGACCGCTCCGCCCCGACGCCTTGGCTCGGGACCGCGGGGCGTGGCCGCCGGGCGTTGGAGCCGGGCCGCGACCCCCGGGGCGAATGGCGGGAACGGACAGGGCGGGATTCGAACCCGCGGTAGCCCTATAAGGACTACGCCGGTTTAGCAAACCGGTGCCTTCAGCCTCTCGGCCACCTGTCCGGCGGGCGACGATGGTAGCGACCTGCCGCCGGTCGCGGTTGCGGCGTCCAGCGCCACACCGCGTCGGCACCGCGGTCTGCACCGCGGGCGGCACCGCGGCGGTATGCTCCGATGCGGATGCCGGTTCGACCCGCTGTGCCTCCCGACCGCACCCTGCTCCG
>CAZQUA010000006.1:0-1674 GCA_964596455.1 uncultured Isosphaeraceae bacterium | reverse complement strand
CTCCGATGCGGATGCCGGTTCGACCCGCTGTGCCTCCCGACCGCACCCTGCTCCGTCTATTGGCGGCGGTCGCGATCTCGATGCCGCTGCTCGCCGCCGCCGGATGCGCCACCACCGCGTGGAGCCCGGACTTCGCCTCGGACAATCCACCCCAGCGGACCGCGGCGATCGAGCAGGCGGTCCGAACCTACCGCCCCCGCCTCGACGCGGCCTACACGCCGCCCCTCGAGGATCCCGCCTTCCGCCGCGACGTGTCGTGGCTCGTGGTGATGCTGCAGTCGTGGGACCCCGCGACGCGGCTCCTCGCGATCGAGGCGCTCGAGTCCCTGACCGGCACCTCCGAGGGCTACGACCCCGCGGCGCCGCTCCCCGAACGCGCCGCCGCGATCGAGCGCTGGGTGGGATGGCTTCGCGATCGCGGCTTCATCGGGGACGAGACCCTGCCGCCCATCGGCCTTCCCTCGCCAACCTACGCGGCGGAGCCCGAGGAGACGCGTCGGTGAGCCCGCCCGACCTGCACCTCTGCCTGCTCAGCCAGCCCCGCCTGCTCGGCCCGGTGCGGGCGATGCTCGAGACCTACGCGGAGCGGGCGGGATTGGCCGAGGACGCTCGGAGCCATCTGGTGCTCGCGGTGGACGAGGCCCTCGCCAACGTCATTCGGCACGGCTACCAGCACCAGGGCGACTGCCTGATCTGGGTCGGCGTGCGGACCATCGAGTCGCCGCCGGCAGTGCGGGTCGAGATCGACGATCATCAGGAGTCGTTCGACCCCGACGCCCTTCCCTCTCGCGATCTCGCGGAGGTCCGCCCCGGCGGCCTCGGCCTGCATCTGATCCGCGAGCTCGCCGACGAGTACCGCATCGAGCCGCGCGAGGGCGGCGGCATGCGGGTCGTGATCGAGAAGCGCCTTCCCGCCGACACCGGCACCCTCTCCCCCCGCGACGCAGGATGCACCCGATGAGCCCCGGCGACACCTTCGAGATCTCCAACTTCCGCCACGGCGACGCCGTCGTGCTCCAGCCGAGCGGCGACATCGACCTGAGCCGATCGCCGCTGATGCGGAAGCGGATCTCCGAGGCTGCCGCCGCCAAGCCCTCTCGCCTGGTGATCGACCTGTCGAAGGTGCCCTACATGGACAGTTCGGGCGTGGCCACGCTCGTCGAGGCCCTGCAGCACGCCCGCCGCGGCGGCTGGAAGCTGGTCCTCTGCGACCTGCATCCGAAGGTCCGCTCGATCTTCCAGATCGCCAAGCTCGAGAGCGTCTTCACGATCGTCGCGGACCGCGACGCCGCCGCCACCGCCTGACCGCCACCGCGACCACCCATGCCCGAGACAGACGCCAAGCCGCCGGTTCCGCTGCGGGTCGCCGAGGGGGCGGGGCGGATCCTCATGGGCACGCTCGAGTTCATCGGAGCCCTCGCGTGGCTGCTCTGGGACACCGGCGTGTGGCTGCACCGGGCCCTGGTGCTGCGGAAGGTGCGGTTCGGCAGCGGCGCCCTCGTGTTCCAGACGGTGCGGGTCGGCGTGCGGGCGATCGGCATCGTGGTGCTGGTCTCGTTCGCGATCGGGGCGATCCTGGCGCTGCAGACCGAACCGAGCCTCGCGGACTTCGGGCAGAGCGACAAGGTCGCCAACATCATCGTGGTCGCGATCTTCCGGGAGCTCGGGCCGCTG
>CAZQUA010000005.1:0-30452 GCA_964596455.1 uncultured Isosphaeraceae bacterium | reverse complement strand
TGAGCGCCCAGGGACTCATCCTCTTCTCGGGAGTCACCGGCTCGGGCAAGAGCACTTCGATCGCCTCGATGCTCCAGTACGTGAACGAGCGGAAGCGGGTCCACATCGTCACCATCGAGGACCCCATCGAGTACATCTTCACGGACGACAAGGCGATCATCAATCAGCGCGAGGTCGGGATCGACTGCGTCAACTTCAACGAGGCCCTGCGGGCCCTCGTCCGCGAGAACCCCGACGTGGTGCTGATCGGCGAGATGCGGGACTACGAGACCTTCGAGGCCGCGATCCGCGCCGCCGAGACCGGCCACCTCGTCTTCGGCACCATCCACGCGAGCAGCGCCTGGCAGACCTTCGGCCGCATCTACGACCTCTTCCCCGAGGGCGAGCGGGACCAGATCCAGAAGCTGCTCGCCTACAACCTCCGCTCGATCATCTACCAGAAGCTGCTGCCGACGCTCCGCCCCGAGATCGCCCGGATCCCGGCCCTGGAGATCCTCATCAACACCCCGATCGTGCAGAAGTTCATCCTGGAGGGCCGCGAGGGCGAGCTGCTCGAGGTGCTCAAGACCAGCCACGAGGAGGGCATGATCGACTTCACGAGCTCGCTCGTGAAGCTCGTCGAGTCGGAGCTGATCCACCACAAGGTCGCGCTGCAGTCGACGCCCAAGCCCGAGGAGCTCAAGATGCGCCTCAAGGGCATCTCCTGACCGTTCCCCACCCCGGAGCCGCCGCCGGTGCCCGTTCTTCCAACCCTTGAACCCCCGACGATCCTCGCGGCCGCGGATGCGGCGATGCTCATGAGCGTGGTCAAGCCGGTGCTGCTGGTGGCCACGCTCGTGCCCTTCGGCTGGGCGGTCTCCTCGAAGCTCGAGCCGGATGCCCGCTACTACAACCTGAACGTCCCGCTCTGGAACGGCATCTTCCTGGCCGCCGCCGTGCTCGGGTTCGGAGCGATGGTGGCGATCCCGATCTTCTGGGTGGGATGGCCGGTGGCCATCCTCCTGATGGCCGCCGCCCTCTTCGCCTACTGGAAGCACCGCGACGCCCGCGTGCCCGAGGCCAAGCGGTTCCGCCCCTTCAGCGGCCAGCGGGAGGCGGCCGCGGCGAGGCGAGCCCGCCGGACCCTCGCCAAGGCGCAGGTCTCCTTCGTCGGCCCCCGCGGCGAGGTGCGGGGGATCCCCGGCAAGGAGGACCCGCTGCTGCCGGTGCATCTCTCCTGCGAGGAGATCCTCGTGCCGGCGCTCGAGCGGCGGGCGAGCCGCATCGACATCGCCCCCGCCAAGGGCGGCTTTGCCGCGACCTGCCTGATCGACGGTGTCCGCAGCGTGCTCGCCACGCCCTCGCCGGAGGAGGCGGCGGCGGTGATCGACTACCTGAAGACGCAGGCGGGCCTCGACGTCGCCGACCGGCGACGCCGTCAGAACGCCGAGTTCACCCTGCAGGGCCCCACCGGCAAGGTGACGCTGTCGCTGCTCACCATGGGCTCCTCCTCCGGCCCGACGCTTCGCCTCGACTTCAACAAGAAGGACCGCCTCTCGGTCCCCTACGAGACCCTCGGCCTGATCGATCCGCAGCGGGCGATCCTCGACGGCCTCGCCGATCCGCAGGACCGCCATGGCCTCGTGATCGTGGCGGTCCCGCCGGGGCAGGGCCTCTCGACCACCTGCTACAGCCTGCTTGGGAGGCATGACGCCTTCACGAGCAACATCAAGTCCATCGAGAAGCAGGCCGAACTCCGTCTCGAGGGCGTCGACCATCTCCAATGGGACGCCTCCAACCCGGCGGTCCCCTACGCGACGCAGGTGCAGTCGATCCTCCGCCGCGATCCCGACATCGTCTTCGTGGAGGACCTGCTCGAGCCCAACACCGCCGCGGTCGTGGCGGCCGCGGGCCGCGACGGGCCGCTGATCTACGGCGGCATGCGGCAGGCGACGATCGCCGCCGCCATCACCGAGTGGTGCCGCGGCGTGGGCGATCTCCGCACCGCTGCGAAGCCGCTGCGGGCGGTCATGACCCAACGCCTCGTGCGGACCCTCTGCCCCAACTGCAAGCAGCCGGCCCAGACGCCCCCGGAGCAGCTTCGCAAGCTCGGGATCCCCGAGAAGGCCGCGGCCAACATCCATCAGGCCGCCGGCAAGGTCCAGGTCCGCAACCGCATCGAGGATTGCCCGGTCTGCCAGGGCAGCGGCTACCTCGGGCAGTCCGCGGTCTTCGAGATCATGCCGATCGGCGAGGAGGTCCGCGAGAAGCTGATCGCCGGCGACCTCGCCGGCGCCGTGGCCGAGGCCAAGCGACTGAAGATGGTCCCGATCCAGCAGGCGGCGCTCGCCAAGGTGGTGACCGGCCAGACCAGTCTCGAGGAGTTCGTCCGGGTGTTCGCCGCTCGCCCGGCGGCATCGACGCCCCGTCCCGCCGCCGCCAAGGGGCCCTCCGAATGATCGTCTTCTTCAACATCCTCATCGTCGCGGTCGCGCTCCTGATCGCCTACTGGTGGGCGAACCAAGGCGCCTTCAGCGCCCTGCTGCATCTCGTGTGCGTGCTCGCCGCGGCGGCGATGGCGTTTGGGTTGTGGGAGGTCGTGGCGATCCGCCTCTTCGGGACCGGCCTGCAGGACTACGCCCTCGGCGTCTCCCTGCTGGGGCTCTTCGCGGCGTTCCTGTTCGTCTTCCGCCTCGCCTGCGACCGCCTCGTGCCGGCCAATCTGAACTTCCGCCCGGGCATCAACTACCTCGCGGGCGGGATCTTCGGCGGTCTTGCCGGCGTGGTCACCGTGGGCATGGTGCTGCTCGGCGCCGGCTACATGCAGGGGACCACCGAACTCCTCGGCCACCGCGGCTGGCAGCGGACCGCCCAGTCGCCGGGCACGCCCATTGCGGGAGACCCGCTGTGGGTGCCCGCCCACGAGTGGGTGGCGGCGAGCTTCGCCCATCTGAGCAGCACCTCGCTGGCGCCGGAGGTCGGCTCGGCGTCGCTCAAGAACCGCCGGCCCCACATCGACCGCGAGTCGCTCGGAGAGCTGCGGGACACCTTCCGAGGACGCTCCAAGGTCGGCATCGATCCCTCGCAGGTCACGCTGCTCGGGGCGGTCACGAGCGATCGGGCGCCGCTGCCCCAGAAGCTCGGAGGAACCCAGAGCATCTATGCGGTCGGGGTCCAGTTCGACAAAGGCGCCTTCGACGGCGGGCAGCGGTTCACGCTCTCGCCCTCGCAGGTCCGCCTGATCGCCGAGACGCCCCCCACGGTCACGGCGCCGGTGGTCCATCCCTTCGCCTGGACCGCGGACCTTCGCGGCGGCACCCGCGGCGCGTTCCCCTTCGACGACAAGAGTTTCCACGTCACCAACGTCCCCGGCCAGCAGTCGGTGACAGTCTGGCTGCTGTTCAAGGAGTCGGAGCTTCGCGGCTACCGCCCGCGGTTCCTCTCGATCAAGGGCGTCCGCTTCACGCTGCCGGCGATCACGCCGACGGAGCCGTCGCAGGTGATCGCCCGCATCCTCGGCGCCGATGCGATGAAGCCGCCGGAGCTCGATCCGCGGCTCCCGACGCTCGCCGACAACTCCATCCGCCTCTACAGCGGCATCGAGCCGGTCCAGATCAGCGAGAACGAGCTGACCGGCAACATGAAGCATCTCAACCGGATGCTGCTCGAGGGGAAGGACACCTTCCCGACTGCGCCGGGCCGCCGGATCAGCCGCGAGCTCATCATCCAGGGGATCTTCGAACCCGAGGGCACGCGGGTGGTCCGCCTCGATGCCAGCCGCAACCGCAGCCCGCTGAACATCTGGGACTCCCTCGAGCGGCGGCGGGTGGGCGACGAGGTCCCGGTGACGCTCGTGGACGAGGTCGGGCAGACCTACGAGCCGATCGGGTACCTCTGGGTCCGATCGACGGACGCGAGGGTCGACGTCCTCCTCGATCCGGTCCGCGGCCTGCCTCGGGTGGGTGAATTGCCGACGATGAGCGCGTCGGGCGCCGACGAGTTCTTCCTCATCTACCGGGTGACCATCGGAAGCACCATCAAGGCGGTGCGGCTCGGCGAGGTCCAGGTGGCCAACGTCGACCTCGCGGTCGAGTAGGGCCACGGGCGTCGTGCTGTTCAGGGCAGCGATCGGGCCAGTCGCGTCACCGCGGCGGCGATCTCCGAGACGGCTCGGTCGATCTCGGAGGCCGAGGTCTCCCGCCCGAGGCTGAACCGCACCGAGCCGTGCGCGAGCGTCGGCGGCACGCCCATCGCCAGCAGCACCGGTGAGGGGTCGAGCGAGCCGCTGCTGCAGGCGGCGCCCGCGGAGGCGTGGACGCCCCGCTCCGAGAGCACCATCAGGATGGCCTCGGCCTCGAGCCGGGGGAACCCGATGTTCGAGGTGTTCCAGAGGCGACCGGCGGAGGCGCCGTGCACCTCGGCGCCGCTGCAGCGGGCCAGAACCTCCCGTTCGAAGCGGTCCCGCAGCAACTCGATCCCCGCGGCGCTGCCGCCGGCGAGCCAGGCCTTCGCGGCCTCGGCCGCGACTCCAGCGCCCACGATCGCGGGCACGTTCTCGGTGCCGCCCCGCCGCTGCCGCTCCTGCGGACCGCCGACGAGCTGCGGCGACAGGCGGACGCCGCCTCGAACCAGCAGCGCCCCGACGCCCTTCGGCCCATGGAACTTGTGGGCGGAGCAGGTCAGCAGATCGATGGGGAGCGATCGGAAGTCGAGTTCGAGACGCCCCGCCCACTGCACCGCATCGGTGTGGAACCGGACGCCCGCATCGCGGCAGATCGCCCCGACCTCGCCGATCGGGGCCAGCACGCCGGTCTCGTTGTTGGCGGCCATCAGGCTCACCAGGGCGATCTCAGGCCCCCGTTGGCGGAGGATCTCCTCGAGTGCCGCGGGTTCGATGGTCCCATCGGGGCGATGGGGCACCCAGAGCACCTCGCCGCCCCGCCGCTCGAACGCCTCCGCCGCCTCTCGGACGCAGCTGTGCTCGAGGCGACTCGTGGCGAGGACCCGCCGCGGGCCGCCCTCGAAGTGGGCGAGCGTGCCGAAGATCGCGAGATTCGCCGACTCGGTGCCGCCCGAGGTGAAGACCACCTCCCGCGGCGAGGCCCCGAGCAGATCGGCGAGGGATTCCCGGGCCAGATCGACGGCATGGCGGGCCGACATGCCGCCGCGGTGGATGCTCGAGGGGTTCCCCCACTCCTCCGCCATCGCCCGCCGGACGGCCTCGACGACCTCGGGCAAGGGGCGGGTGGTGGCGTTGTGGTCGAGATGGATGGGGTCCGCCACGAGGGCAGTCTAGGGTGCCACCGGATGCGTCCCGAGGGGTCGAGATCGGACTCGCTTCGCCGGCCGTCGGGGGAGCCGCCGCCACCGGTCCCTCTCCGCCTGCGGGTCCCGAACGCGATGGAGCGAGCGAACGCCCAGACGGGGCGATCTCCGGCAGGCCGATCCCCCGGGTGGCCCCCTGCGGCGAGCAGAAATGTTGAAACCGCCTCCTCCATGCCTTGGTATTCGGTCTATCTTCTAGGGGTCCGCCCATGAGTCCTTCGGACTTCGCGGCGGCGCATGGCGTGCGGCGGCCGTGGCGATGTCGGCGGCCGCGCAGCGAGTCCTCGAGGCGGCGTCGGCCGCGCTCAGCGAGACCTAGGGTCGGATCGTTCCTCTCCCGGATGCCGCCGCATGACCGCTCCCCGCTGCCTGATCGCTTCGCATCGCCTGCTGCTCCTCTCCCTGATCCTGACCTCCGGCGGACTGCCCCTCGCGGCCATCGCGGGCGAAGTGCCGCCGTTGCAGCGGCGGGCCGGCGAGCCGATCCGCGGCCTCTCGCCGCAGGAACTCTCGCTCTTCTGGGAAGGGCGAGCCCTCTACGCCACGCCGGTCTCGGCGGCCGAGGGCCTCGGCCCGATCTTCAACAAGAGCAACTGCCAGAGCTGCCACTCCGTCCCCGTCGGCGGATGGGGCAGCATCTCGGTCACCCACTTCGGCTTCGAGAAGAAGGGGAGCTTCGACGAGCTTCTGCACCTCGGCGGTCCGCTGCTGCAGGAGTTGTCGCTCGCTCCAGGCTGCGCCGAACTGGTGCCGGCGGAAGCCAACGTGGTGGTGCAGCGCGTGACCAACAGCTCGATGGCCTTCGGCCTGATCGAGGCGATCCCCGACGAGGCGATCGCCGCGAACGAGGATCCCTTCGATCTCGACGGGGACGGCGTGAGCGGACGCGTGCATTGGGTGCCGGCGCTGGAGGATCCTCCAGGAAGCCCGCTGCGGGCCGGCCGCTTCGGCTGGAAGGCCCAGGTCGCCACCGTGCTCACCTTCTCCGGTGACGCCGCCCGCAACGAGATGGGACTGACCAACCGCCTCTTCCCCACCGAGAACGCCCCCAACGGCGACGCCTCGCGGCTGATCGCCTGCGATCCTCTGCCCGATCCGGAGGATCATCCCGACGACGCCGGCTTCGACTTCATCGATCGCGTGACGCACTTCCAGCGGTACCTCGGCCCTCCGCCGCAGACGCCCCGCTCGGGCATGACCGGCGAGGCCATCTTCACGACGATCGGCTGCGCGAAGTGCCATATGCCCGAGTGGACGACCTCCAACGACCCGGCCCTTGAAGAGGCCCTCCGCGGCAAGGTGATCCGGCCCTACAGCGACTTCCTCATCCACAACATGGGACTGCTCGGGGACGGCATCCGCCAGGGCGATGCCGGGGAGTTGGAGATGCGGACGCCGGTCCTGTGGAACCTTCGCACCCGCGATCCCATGCTCCACGACGGCTCCGCCGCCGGTGGCACCTTCGCGGATCGCATCGCCGCCGCCGTTGCGGCCCATGGGCCCTTCGGGGAAGGCGCCGGCTCGGCAGCGGCGTTCGCGGCCCTGTCGGCCGGCGAGAAGGCCCAGGTCGTCGCCTTCCTCGACTCCCTCGGCCGCCTCGAGTTCGACTTCGATGGCGACGGCGCCGTCGGCCTCATGGACCTCGGCCCGATGCGGGACTGCTTCGGCGGCGGCCCCTACTCGCCGGACGATCCCTGCGCCGTGGCCGACCTCGATCAGGACGGGGCCGTCGGCCTCCTCGACCTCGGCCGCTTCGTCGAGGCCTACCAGGGCGAGAACGGCGACTGCGACGGCGACGGCCTCACCGACATCGAGGAGATCGTGCGGGGCCTCGCCCCCGACAAGGACGGCGACGGCGTGCCCGACGACTGCGGGGCCTGCCCCGCCGACCTCGACGGCAACGGCCTTGTCGGCGGCGGCGATCTCGCCATCCTGCTGACCAACTGGGGCGCCAAGGGCTCCCCTGCCGACATCGACGGCGATGGCGTCGTCAACGGCGCCGACCTCGCTTCGCTCCTGACCAACTGGGGCGCCTGCCCCTAAGTCTCCGACCCCCCGCTCCGCTGCTCCGCTCCCGGCCCCCTCCCTCCGACGCCCTTTCGAGGACCTGCCCGATGCCCCGCTCCCTCGGATCGCTCGCCGTGCCCTCGCTCTGCCTCGCCGCGGCCGCCTCGACGGCGGTCGCCCAGTCGTGGCCGGAGTTCGTGAACGAGACCTCGACCCGCCTCGTCGTGCACCCCTCCCTGGTGGTGAACGACAACCTCGAGAAGGTCTTCGCCTGGGCGGACTTCGACCAGGACGGCTGGACCGACCTCGTCATGATCCGGAAGTTCCCCGGCTCGATGCAGGGCGGCTTCTCCAACGTGCTGCTGATGAACGAGGGCGGCATCCTCGTGGACCGCACTTCGCAGCTGGGCACCTGCGCCGACGTGTCCGGCTCGCTCGGCCTGCTCGATCCCACCAACGACCGCCGGGTGCATGCGATCGACGTGGACAACGACGGTTGGGTCGATCTGGTGACCGCGACCACCATGAGCGACCAGGTCGACTGGATCCTCGGCCAGCCGCGGGTCTACATGAACCTCGGCACCGACGGGAGCGGGCAGTGGCGGGGCTTCTGCTTCCACCACCAGCGGATCCCGCAGATGCTCTCCAAGTCCGGCGCCGTGGCGAACCCCCGCTTCTGCGACCTCGCGTTCGGCGACTTCAACGGCGACGGCTTCGTCGACCTCTTCTTCACCGACTACGACACGCCCGAGACGAGCGGCAACGTCTGCATCGACCTCAACGGCAACGGCGTCAACGACCCCGGCGAGTGCCAGCCGAGCCCGGCGCAGATCCCCGCGCTCGATTACGACAACCGCCTCGTCTACAACTGGGGCGACGATCCGAGCGGCCCCGGTCCCGGGCACTTCTACGACACCGGCACCTCGAAGATGTCGTCGTCGCAGCTGTCCTCGGCGTTCGGGAACGCCGCCAAGGCCGGCGACTTCAACGGCAACGGGGTGCTCGAGATCGTCCGCGTCAACACCCTGACCGGCGGCCAGAACGTGGGGATGTTCCTGACCTCGCCCGGGGCGACGCAGGGCGAGAGCTGGAACGGCCCGGTCAACGTCTACGGCGGAGCTCCCTACAACATCGAGGTGGGCGATCTCGACGGCAACGGCCGCCTCGACATCGTGGTGATCGACGACGGCAAGGACCGGTACATGCTCAACACCGGCACCAACGCCTCCGGGCAGCCGCAGTTCGTCACCTACACGATCAACGACAGCCTCAGCGAGTTCGGCAACCGCACCCGCATCGCCGACCTCGACAACGATGGTCGTCCCGAGGTGCTGATCGCCGACGTCGATGCGGACCTGCCGCCGTTCTGCCCCAGCAGCGGCCGGCGGATGCACGTCTACCGCAACACCGGGGTGCCCAACAACCTGCTGGTGGAGCCCACGCCGCTGCTGCCGGCCGCCGCCCTGCAGAACACCTTCGACACCGCGACGATCGACCTGAACAACGACGGCTGGCTCGACATGGTGATCGCCCGCTGCCAGGGCGTGTTCGTGTGGATGAACGTGCCGCCGGTCTCGCTCTCCTTCGCCTTCCCCGAAGGCGTTCCCGCCAACGTGCAGCCGGGCACCGGCGAGAGCTTCCCGGTGGAGGTCTCGATCGTCGGCGGAGGCAGCGTGGTGCCGGGTTCGGCGAAGCTCCATGCCTCCAACCGGGGCGGCCCGTTCGTGGTCACGCCGCTCGTCGAGGAGGGCCCCAACCGCTACCGCGCCACCTTGCCCGAGACCGTGTGCGGAGACCGCCTGCGGTTCTACCTCTCGGCCCAACTTTCCAACGGCGGCGTGGCCACCAGCCCGGGAGGCGCCCCGATCAACAGCTACGAGGCCACCGTCTCGGTGGGCACGGAGATCTCCTACGAGGAGAGCTTCGAGGGCGACGAAGCCGGCTGGACGGTCTGGAACTCGCCCAACATGAGCCTCCCCGGGTGGGAGCGGGCCACGCCCAACCCCACCGTCTCCGGCGGGCAGCAGGTCGCCCCGGGCTCGGCGGCGGACGGCTCCTTCGCCTGGGTCACCTACAACGGTCCGGCGAGTTCGATCTCCGCCTCCACCTACGACCTCGACCTCGGCCCCACCGTGCTCACCTCGCCGCGGATCCCGCTCAACGGCAACGACGCGACGATCTCCTACCGGCGGTGGTTCTACTGCAGCACCGCCTCGAACCCCGACTCCGCGGATCGCCTGCAGGTGCTTCTGTCCGGCGACAACGGCAAGAGCTGGAGGATCGTGGAGGAGGTCTTCGCGAGCAGCAGCTCCTGGGTCGAGGCGAGCTTCACCGTCTCCGACTTCATCGATCCGCCGGCCGCGGTGACCTTGCGATTCCAGGTCGACGACTCGCCCAACAACTCGCTGACCGAGGCGGGCGTGGACCTCGTCCGCGTGGAGCGCCTGGTCTGCGGCAAGGCCTCGCGGCCCGGCGACATCGACCAGAACGGACTCGTCGATGGCGCCGACCTCGCGATCCTGCTGACCGCATGGGGCACCAAGGGCGGACCGGCGGATCTCGACGGCAGCGGCCTTGTCGACGGCGTCGATCTCGGCATCCTGCTGACCAACTGGGGTGCGTGAGCCGAGACGCCGCATCTGCCGCGGCGGGCGGACGCCCGCGGGGACGCCCATGACCGCCCCTTCGCGGCACGCGGAGACGGCGTGATGCCCATTCGCGAGCTTCCGCCGCAGCTCGTCAACGAGATCGCCGCCGGCGAGGTGGTCGAGCGTCCGGCGAGCGTGGTCAAGGAGCTCGTCGAGAACGCGATCGACGCCGGCGCGAGCCGCATCTCCGTGAGCCTCTTCGGCGGAGGCATCGAGCGGATCGAGGTCGCCGACGATGGCGTCGGCATCCCGTTCGGCGAGTTGCCCCTCGCCTTGGCGCCGCACGCCACGAGCAAGATCCGCGAGAGCGAAGACCTCGGCCGCATCCGCACGCTCGGCTTCCGCGGCGAGGCGATCGCGTCGATCGCAGCGGTCTCCCGCTTCCGCCTCCGCTCGCGGCCCCGTGAGCAGACCGAGGCGGGCGAGATCGAGGTGCAGGCGGGAACCGCCTCCCCGCCCCGGCCCGCCGCCGGCCCGCTCGGCACGCTCGTCGTGGTGGAGCAGCTGTTCCTCAACACGCCGGCGAGGCGGAAGTTCCTCAAGAGTCCCGCCGCCGAGACCGCCCGCGCCGCGGAGGTCGTGCGGAGCCTGGCCATCGCCCGGCCGGAACTCGCGATCCGCCTCGAGATCGACGGCCGGACCTCCCTCGACCTTCCCGCCGGCGGCGAGATGCGGCGGCGGGTGGTGGAGGTGCTCGGCCGGGAGACCGAGGGGAATCTGCTCGAGGTCGACGCGACCGAGGGAGGCGTGCGGGTCGCGGGCTTCGTGGGCCGGCCCGAGATCGCCAAGGGCAGCGGACGCTCCACCCGGATCGTGCTGAACGGACGGGCGATCCACGATCGCCTGATCCTCCACGCGATCCGCGAGGGCTTCCGGGGCTGCCTCCCCGGCGATCGTCATCCCGTGGCGGTGCTGCACCTCGGGATCGATCCCGAGCAGGTCGATGTGAACGTCCATCCCGCCAAGACCGAGGTCAGGTTCCGAAACGGCCCCCTCGTGCACGCGGCGGTGCGGCATGCCGTGCGGGCCGCGATCCTCGCGGCCGAGGGGACTCCGACGCTCGAGACCTTTCCCGCCACCGGCCGCCGCGGGGAGTCGCCGGTCCAGCCCTCGACGGCCCCGCTCCGGTTCGGCGGCGACGGGCCGGGGGGGCGACTGCTGTCGCTCCCGCCCCGCGGCGAGACCCGCGGCTTCGACTACGGGGCCGCGGCGGCCGCGATCGCCTCGGCGGACCCGCCGGCGGCGGCCGAGGCCGTGCCGCGGGCGGTCCTGCAGGCGGGCGGGACCTTCCTGGTGGCCGCCGACGAGGACGGCCTTCTCATCGTGGACAAGCACGCCCTGCACGAGCGGCTCGAGTTCGAACGACTGCGGCAGCGGATCGCCGAGGGCCCGCTGGAGCGGCAGGCCCTGCTCTCGCCGCTTCTCGTCGAGGTGGGCGGGGCCGGCGTGGAGGCGTTCGAGTCGCTCGCGCCGCTGCTTTCGCGGATCGGCCTTGAAGCGGCGCCGGCGGGATCCCAGCGGATCGCGATCGCGGCGGTGCCCTCGCTGTTCGCCTCGCGGCGGGTGGATGCGGCGGCGTTCCTTCGCGAGGTGCTCGATGGCGCCGTGGCCGCCGCGGCGGCGAGCGACGAGGAGTCGCTGCTCGAGTCGATCCTCTCGATGATGGCCTGCAAGGCCTCCGTCCGCGCCGGCGAGTCGCTGAGCGGCGTCGAGGCCGCCTCGCTGCTCGATCGCGCCGCGGAGGTGGATCTCGCCGGGCGATGCCCGCATGGCCGCCCCACCATGCTGCGGCTTCCGTGGAGCGACCTGCGCCGGCGGTTCGGCCGGTCCTAGCGACCCGGCAGGGACGCTCGCGCCGGCGTCGCGCCGCCTTCACGCGATCTTCGCACGCGAGGGGGCGATTTCCCCGAGGGCACCCGCGACCGCCGTGCCGATAACCGTCGCATGGTCGCATCGACTTCGGACGCCCCCCGCGGACGCCTCGGCGACGATGCCCGCGACGACGCCGGGCGCGGGCGCGAGGTGGCGATCGTCGGCGACGTCCACGGCTGCGCCGCCGCCCTCGCCTCGCTGCTCGACGGACTCGAGCGGGCGGCGCCGAGGGCCCGGGTCCTGCTGGTGGGCGACCTGCTCACCAAGGGCGACGATCCTGCGACGGTCGTCGAGGTGATGGAGCGCCGCATCCGCGAGGGGCGGCCCCTTGAGAGCGTCGCCGGCAACCACGACTGGCGGCTGCTGCAGTCGATTCGCACGCTTCGCCGCTCGGTCCGCGGCGGAGCGTTCATCGACGGCGTCATCGATGGCCTGCCCCGGGGCGATCGCCGCTGCATCGCCTTGCTCGCGGCCCGCGGGGCCCTCGCCGCCGCCGAGCGGATCCTCGCCTCGGCGGCTCGCCGTGCCGCCATCCGCGGCCCCCGCTGCGAGTGGACGGTGGTGCACGCCGGCATCGATCCGACCCTCGGATTCGACGGGACCTCCGACGAGGCCAAGCGGACCCTCAAGGCCCGCGAGGGCGAGCGGCCCTGGTGGGATCGCTACGACGGCCGCGACGGACTCGTGGTCTGCGGCCACCGCCCGCTCGACGATCCCCTGCGCCGCTGCGTTGCCGGGCGGCCCGTCGCCGTCAACTGCGACACCGGCTGCGTGGTCGGCGGCGGCCTCACCGCGTACCTGCTCGGCGAGGATTGCTTCGTCTCGGTTCCCTCGGGCGGGGGTCGCCTCAGCTCGAGGCGTCCCACGCGGGATTCCAGCGGGCCGCGAGCGGCATCGGCCGTCCTCGCCCGAAGCTCCGCGCCTTGCACTTGAGGATCGGCGGCGCCTGGTGCCGCTTGAACTCCGCCCGATCGATCGCCATCCGCCATCGGGCCACCTCCTCGACGGAGATGCCGATCGCCGCCGCCGCGTCCGCATCGCTCCGCTCCTCCTCCACGATGGCCCGGACGATCGCATCGAGGCGGTCGTAGGGCGGCAGGGAGTCCGCGTCGGACTGGTCGGGGCGAAGCTCCGCGGAGGGCGCCTTGGCGATCGACGCCTCGGGCACCGGCGGCCGGGCGAAGCCCCAGCGGCGGTGGCCGCGGTTGATCGAGTCGGCCAGCGCGTACACCTCGGTCTTGAGGAGGTCGCCGAGCGGGGCGAGGCCGCCGTTCATGTCGCCGTACAGCGTGCAGTAGCCGGTGGCGAGCTCGCTCTTGTTGCCGGTGGTCAGCAGCAGGGAGCCCTCGGCGTTGGAGGCGGCCATGAGCAGCAGGCCCCGCACCCGCGACTGCAGGTTCTCGTCGACGAGACCCCGGACCTCGAGGCCTCCCGCCCCCGACGCCACCTCCGCCGCCGCGGCATGGACCGGCTCGATCGCGAGCCTTCGCGGCGGCGCCATGCCGAGGCGATCGGCGAGATCGAGGGCGTCGCGGATCGAGCCCTCCGAGCTGAACCGCGACGGCAGCAGCAGGCCCGACACCCGATCCGGCCCGAGCGCCATGACCGCGAGCGTCGCCGCCACCGCGGAGTCGATCCCGCCGGAGAGGCCGAGGATCGCCCGCTCGTGGCCGGTCTTCCGCATGTAGCCGGCGATGCCGGCGACGAGCGCCTCCGCCGTCTCCGCATCGACGTCGTCGCCGGGCGGTTGAAGGGAGCCGTCCGCGAGCGGATCGACGACCGCGAACGCCTCCTGGAACCTCGGCATGATCCCGATGAACCGCCCCCGGGCGTCCAGCGCCGCGGAGCCGCCATCGAAGACGAGATCGTCCGCAGCGCCGACGAGATTGAGCTGCACCACCGCCGCCTGGGACTCCGCGGCGATCCGCGACAGCAGGCCGAGGCGGGTCGCATACTTGCCCCGAACGAAGGGACTCGCCCCGGGGGAGAGGATCACCCGGCAACCGAGGCGACGCAACGCCTCCACCGGGTCGCTCGCGTAGCCTCGGGCCCCGCGGGCATCGAGGGCCCGCCAGAGGTCCTCGCAGATGGCGACGCCGACGCGGACGCCCTCGTGCTCGAAGCAGAACGCCTCGCTCCCCGGAGTGAAGTAGCGGTCCTCGTCGAAGACGTCGTAGGTGGGCAGCAGGCGCTTGTCGGCGAATCGTTCGATCCGTCCGTTGCGGCAGAGGGCGATGGCGTTGCGGAAGGGTCGAGGATCCCCCGGCACGCGGCGGGGCAGGCCGATCAGGATCGCAAGGCGGGGGAACTCCGCGGCGATCGATTCGGCGCAGGCGAGGCAGTTCTCGGCCACGCCGTCCCGCAGCAGCAGATCGCGAGGCGGATAGCCGAGCAGCATCAGCTCCGGCACCGCCAGCAGCGAGGCGCCCTCGGCCTCCGCCCGCCTCGCCGCGGCGCGGATCGCCGCGGCGTTGCCGGCGAGATCGCCGATGGTCGGATCGAGCTGTGCGAGGGCCCATCGCATGGGGAGGGGATCTTACGGAGACCCGGCCGCGCACGGCGACGCCCCCGCCGCGGGGCGGGGGCGTCGGGACAGGCATGGGTCGGCGATCGCCCGCGGGGGGCGTCGGGGTCTCAGCAGGCGATGGCGTGGTTGCTCTCGACGAAGTCGATGACCTGCCGCACCGTGAACGGCTTGCGGAGGATCCCGTCGAAGCCCTGCCCGGCGACGGAGGCGGCCTGCCCCTCGGTCATCCGGTCGGTCATGCCCACCACGCGGGTCATCTGAAGGTCGCTGTTGGTGCGGACAAGCTGCAGCACCGCCCGAGCGTCCCCGCCCGCAAGGTGGAGATCGAGCAGCATCACGTGCGGACGGAACCGCTCGCATTCGACGCCGGCCTCGAAGGCCGTCGCCACCGTCCGGACCTCGTAGCGGGTCTGCTCGGAGAGCACCTGCCGAAGGGTCTCCGCGGACTTCCCGTCGCCCTCGACGACGAGCACCCGGGGATTGCCGCTCATCAGGCCGTCCATCGGGATCTGGTGCTGCTTCATGAACGCCAGAAGGTTGGCGAGGGGGATCCGCCGATCCTTCGATCCGGGGATCCGATAGCCCCGCAGCTGCCCCGAGTCGAACCACTTGCTGACGGTGCGGCTGGCGACGCTGCAGATCCTGGCCACTTCGCCCGTGGTCAGGACATCCTTCTCGTTGAGGGGGAGCTGGTCTCGCATGGGGTGGGTTCCGGCGGCGGGGAAGCGCGGCGTCCATTGCCGCGACCGCCATGAATCGACCGCCAACCCCCGCCGGTTCACCCGCGAGACCGATGCAAGCGTCATTTCCGGCAACTGCGGACCTTGCCCGCCCCGACCCGGGAAGACTGGGCAAGGACGGCAAGGCGGCCCCGCAGGTCTCGGACCGTTGCCCCGCGGCCACTCCGCGGCGGGCTCGGACTCAGATGTTCGGCCCGGCCGCCCGGATCTCCGGCGTGAGGTCGAACTTGGCGTCGTTCTCGCGGAACCGCTTCGCGAGTTCCTTCGCCTTGGCCTCGTAGGCGGCTCGATCCGTCCAGGTGTTGACGGGATCGAGCACCTCGCTCGGCACGCCTTCGACGCTCGTGGGCATGTGCAGACCGAAGATCGGATGGGTGACGCAGCTCACCTGCGCCAGGCTTCCGTCGAGGATCCGCGACACGAAGGTCCGCGTCCACGCCAGCTTGAAGCGATGGCCCACGCCGTAGGGGCCTCCGGTCCAGCCGGTGTTGAGCAGCCACACCGTCGCGCCATGCTCGCGGATGCGACGATCGAGCCACTGGGCGTAGACGAGCGGCGGCCGGGGCAGGAAGGGGCCGCCGAAGCAGGCGCTGAAGTTCGGCGTCGGTTCGGTCACCCCGGCCTCGGTCCCCGCGAGCTTGCTGGTGTAGCCGTTGATGAAGTAGTACATCGCCTGCTCGGGCGTGAGGCGACTCACCGGCGGCAGCACCCCGAACGCGTCGGCGGTCAGGAACACCACGTTGCGGGGATGCCCGCCGACCGAGGGGATGACCGCATGCTGGATGAAGTCGACCGGATAGGTGACCCGGGTGTTCTCGGTCCTCCGGTCGGAGTCGTAGTCCGGCTCGCGGGTGCCGGGGTCGATGGAGACGTTCTCGAGCACCGACCCGAAGCGGATCGCGTTCCAGATCTCCGGCTCCCCGTCCTGGGAGAGGCGGATGCACTTCGCATAGCAGCCGCCCTCGACGTTGAAGACGCCATCGTCGCTCCAGCCATGCTCGTCGTCGCCGATGAGACGGCGCCGGGGATCCGCCGACAGGGTGGTCTTGCCGGTCCCGGAGAGGCCGAAGAAGAGCGCCACGTTCTCCGGATCGTCCATGGCGACGTTGGCGGAGCAGTGCATCGGGAAGACCCCCCGCTCGGGAAGGTCGTAGTTCATCGCGTAGAAGATGCTCTTCTTCATCTCGCCGGCGTAGCGGGTCCCGATGATCACCACGAGGCGACGCTCGAGGCTCTGGAGGATCGCCACCGGACCCTTCAGGCCATGCCGCTCCGGATCCTCGAGGCGAAGGCCGCCGGCGTTGAGGACCGTCCAGTCGGGGCTGAACCCGCCGAGCTCGCGGGCGGGCGCGTTGATGAAGAGCGTCTTGGCGAAGAGGCTGTGCCACGCCTCCGCGGTCACCACCGAGACCCGCAGGCGATGGGTGGGATCGGCTCCGGCGTAGCCGTCGAAGCGGAAGAGCTCCGGTTGCCGCCCCAGCCACTCGCGGGCCAGCCCGAGAAGGGCGTCGAAGCGGTCCGGCGAGATCGGCTGGTTGACCTTGCCCCAGGCGATGTGGGGATGGATCGACTCGGTGTCCTCGAGGTACTTGTCGTTGGGGCTCCGCCCGGTCCGCTCGCCGGTGTCGCACACCAGGGCGCCGTTGGCGGCGAGCACGCCTTCGCCCCGCCGCAGGGCCATCTCGATCAAGGCCGCGGAGGGCAGGTTCCGGTGGATGGAGACCCCGGTGAACTCCGCAGGGTGCGCGGTGAGGGAGGACGGTGTGGACATGGGAAGGGAGACCTTTGGAGGAGGTCCCGGCGGCACCGCTCCGGCGGTCCGCCCGAGGCGTTGGGGGATCGGGCATGGTACCACGCCCTCCGCGTCTCGATTGACCGCTCCGCCCTCCTCGCCGTATCGTCCCGCCCGCTTCCGATGGCGACTGTAGCTCAGTTGGTTAGAGCACCGGATTGTGATTCCGGATGTCGCGGGTTCGAGTCCCGTCAGTCGCCCTTGCCGCCCGCCCCGCCGCCTCGGCCGTTTGGTCGCCGAGACTGGAGTCGCCGGTGATCTTCGCGGCCCTGCAGCACGACATCGCCTTCGAGGATCCGCTTCGCACGCGAGCGATGGTGGAGGGCCTGCTCGAAGGATCGCCGCCGCCGCGAGGCTCCTTCCTGCTGCTGCCGGAGCTCGGCGACACCGGGTTCAGCTTCGATCTCGATCGGGTCTGCGGCACCGGCGCCGTGGCGTGGGCGGCGTCGCTCGCCGCCGCCTACGGGATCCATCTGCAGGTGGGCCACGCCGAACGGGGGCCCGACGGCCGAGGCCGCAACCGCGCCACCCTGATCTCGCCGGATGGCGAGGTCCGGGGCGACTACGACAAGGTGCATCCCTTCAGCTTCGCGGGCGAGGAGCGGCACTTCTCCTCCGGCACGCGACTGCTGCTTGCGGAGGCCGGTCCCTTCACGGTGTGCCCGATGATCTGCTACGACCTCCGCTTCCCGGAGCTGTGGCGGATCGCGGCCCGAAACGGCGCCGAGGTCTTCACGATCGGCGCCGAGTGGCTGTCGCTGCGGTTCGCGCAGTTCCTTCCGCTGCTCATCGCCCGTGCGATCGAGAACCAGGCCTTCGTGGTCGCCTGCAATCGCGTCGGCACGGATCCTCGCTTCCGATATCTCGGCGGCTCGGTGATCATCTCGCCCACCGGGGAGATCCTCGCCCGCGGAGGCGACGCGCCGCAGCTGGTCTCCGCCGACCTCGATGCCGGGGAGCTTGCCGCCATCCGCCGCGAGTTCCCGGTGCTCGCAGACCTCCGTGGCGAGCTGCTCGGCTCGATCGAGATCGAACGAGTCGCCGCCGATCGACACCGATAACTCCGCGACTTTCGCGGCTTCTGCGAAAGCGGATACCGGAGCATTGACGCTCCTCCGACGCCCATTACACTCCGCCCGCGGTTGCGGAGAAGGTTCGGGGCGGAGGCGAGAAGAAGATGGCGAAAGATGGCGGCGACCGGACTTCCGGCGACAGCACTTCCGGCGAATCCAACTCTGGCGAGCGAGTGCGGGGGCAGGTGGGCGACGGCGGCCGAGCCGCGTCGAGCGGGAAGGTCCGCCGGCGGTCCCACGCGGCGGTGGGCCGCATGGCCGCTCGCAACCTTGCCGACGGCGAGATCGCGTTCCCGCTGGTTGCCGCAGACCCGGCACTCGGACGCCTGGCCGCCGGGAGCGAGCGAGTTGCCGGCGTCGGCGCGTCGGCGTCCTTGACGCCGGCGGCGGGCTCCGCACGTCGCAGCGGCTTCGAGGCGGCATCGCTGCTTCCTCCCCGACCGCATGCCGATCGCCACGGCGGGGCCGCGAGCGTCGCGATCCCGGCATCGGTCGAGCAGCGGATCCGTCGCGGCTTCTTCGCGGAGGCCGCGTGGTGCTCGCCACGGTACGGCGTGACCGTCGAGGACCTGCTCGCCCATGTGGCCGCCGCGAGGAGCCATCACCGGCTCCATGTCCTTCGGCAGATCCAGCACGTTCCCGATCTCGCCGTCGCCGCCGCCTGCGGCAGCGGTTCCGAGCGGGCCTGGGGCGATGCCGCCGAGTGGTTCGAGCCGGTGCTCGTTCGAGGATGCCGCCTGCGTCTCGATGCGATCGACGCCGTGGTCTTCGCGAGGCGGTTCCTTGCGGAGGTGCGGGCGAATTCGCTCCGGCGCCGCATCGACGCCGGCGATCGCGGCGTGGCCATGCAGGACTTCCTCGGCAATCGCCCGCTGCGGACCTGGCTCGTCGATCGCCTCCTCGGCCGTCTCGAGCGGGTGACCCGCCTCGACGAGTTGCACCACGAGGACCGTCTCGCCGCCGGCGCCAGGACCCGCGCCGCCGCGGCGTTGCGTCTCGTGGATTGAGCGCCGCGGCCTCAGGCGTCGCGTCGCGATCCCACCAACGCATCGAGAAATCGGGCGACCGCCGCGTCCACCGGCCGCTCCGGGCGGCTCCACCACCGCCCCACCGCCCGCGGCTCGAGGAAGTCGAACCAACCCACGAGCGAACTCTCGGCGGCCCGTCCCCCCTGCCAGAAGCCGTCGTCGGCCCGTCCGTGGGCGATCCGCTCGCCCTGCGGCGGATGCAGGTCCCATCGTTCGACCGAGGACCCGAGCATCGCACGCTCGACTTCGAGGTCGAGCCGCCGTCCGCCCACCGCAAACAGCACGACGTTGGGCACGCCGGGAAGGAACTGCCCGTAGGCCTTCCGCATCAGGCGACGCACCCGCTCCACTCGCCGGTCGAAGCCGCCTTCGGGATCCTTCAGCAGGCGGACCCGATCGCCCTCGTGGACGCCAAGGATCCGCGCCTCTCCGAGCATGCCCCCGCGGCGGTCCCGCCACGCCTGCTCCTCGCCGACGCGGCCCTGCAGGATGAAGCGACGCAGGTGCATCGCGAGTTCCGCCCTCGCCTCGTCGGGAAGGCCGGGGCGAGTCCGCACCTCGACGAGGAACGGACGCTCGAGACGCTCGAGGGCCCGCTCGCGGCCCCCGAGGGCGGACCCGCCCTGCGGCGGCACGCCCCCGAAGCCGAGCAGCTTGATGTGGATCGCAAGGCGCACGCCGTTGCGGTCGGCGAGGAAGTCGCAGGTCCGCCCGTGCGGCCCGGGAACCTCGGTCTCGATGGAGGCCCCTTGCTCGAGCAGCCGCAGGCCGATCGCGGCCTCGGCGAGACGGATCCAGCGCCGCTGCTCCGCGACGGCGGTGGATGCCGCGGAGGCGTCGCGATCGAGATTGCGAAGGAGCAGGGCCGCTGCCTCGCGAACCTTCCCGGCCTCCCCATCGCCTGCTGGAGCGTTGCCGGCTCGAGGGTCGCCCGCGAGGAGATGGCCGGCGAGGCCGTCGCGGATCGCCGCGGAACGGGACGCGAATGCGGCGAGCATGGCCGCTTCGGCTCGCGGCGGCACTTCGCTCTCGGCGGCATGGGGTCGATCGCGTCGCAACGGAACCGGATGGTAGGGACCGCCGGCGGGGGCAGGTCCTCGAAGCCGCCGCGGCCCCGCGTCGCCGCCTGCCTCCGCTTGGCACAACCGCGCCAGACCGAACCCCGGCGAGGCCGCCTCCGGCCCCACGGCGTTGCGGGATGATGGCGGCGGCGGGCTCGTCCGATCTCCCTCGGCCGCCACGGGGCGGAGGGAGAAGGCGGATGATTCGGATCGGCGAACTGCTGGTGGCGCAGGGGGTGCTCAGCGAGGCGGAGGTCTCGAGGGTGCTGGAGGTGCAGCGATCGAGCCCCGAGCCGTTCGGGTCGATCTGCGAACGACTCTTCGGCGTCGCCCCCGAGGCGATCGAGGGAGCCTGGGCGGACCAGTACGCCGAGCTCACCCGCGAGTGGACGCCGGAGCTGCTCGACGAGGACCCGTCGCTGAGGGAGCTCGTGTCGAGCCGTCAGGCATGGCAGTTCCGGGTGGTGCCGGTCCGCTCCGAGCCGAGCGGCCTGCTGCTCGCCACCACGCATGCCGCCTTGCCGCGGGCGCTTCGCTTCGCCACCCGCTGCCTCGACCGTCCCGCGATCTTCATGCTCGTCGAGGCGACCCGTCTCGCGGAGACCTTGATGCGTCGCTACCCGATCCGCGGCCTCGACGCCGCCTCCGTCGAATCGCCCCGCCTCCAGTCGATTCTGTTCCCGCGTCCGGCGACCGGCGGCTGACACGCCGCGTCGTTGGTCGCGACGCAGGGCCGCCGGCACCGACGCCGCGAGCGGCGGGGCGGAGGGAACTCCGAAGGGCGGCGGTCGACGACGATGTGGCAGGCGGCCCCGCCGGTCTCGGCCGAACCCGCGACGCCCGCCTTCGGGGACGATCGTCGCAGCGGCATGGCACGTCGCGGACTTGAACCGCGGACACCCGCATTTTCAATGCGGTGCTCTACCAACTGAGCTAACGTGCCGGAAGTTGGACCTCCGTCGAGGTCGGCAGAAGAGTAGGCGGGGAGCGAAGCCTGTCAAGGCGGCCGTCTCAAGTCGTGGCCGGACTCCCGAACCCGCGCCGGATCAGTCCGCGCCATCCGCCCGATCGGCCTCCGGAGGACCGTTCGCATCGGCGGAGGAGAACCGCCCGCGGCGGGCGGGCGGCGCGAACCGCTCGTGCGGCCGCGGCCGCGGCGGCGCCGACTCGGTCGGCGGCGGCCACAGCGCCGACGACGCATCGATCGGGGTGCGGCCGTCGATCCGGCAGGGAGTGCCCCAGGCGGCGAGCTGCTCGACGTGGCGTCGGGAGATCCGCGTCCGCAGGGTCACCGTCTTGCCGTCCTCGGAGTAGTCCCGGCCCGACACCTCGCTTCGCGACTCGATGAAGTCGATCGCCCGCGACTCCGACAGCGGCAGTTCCGCCACGACCTCCCGCGGCGGCCCCAGCATCTCGCCGCGGACCCGCTCCGCAAGGCGATCGAGACCCTCGCCGCGGCGGGCCGCGATCGGCACGATCCGATCGCCGCCGACCCGCTCCGCCCATGCGGCGAGTCGCGCCCGCTCCCCCGCCACGCCCTGCTCCTCGCGGACGCGATCCACCTTGTTCAGGGCGACGATCCGCGGCGTCTCCGCCGCGCCGATCTCCTCGAGGACCTCGATCACCGCCTCGTACTGCCGCTCGGCGAGGGGATCGGCAAGGTCCACCACCAGCAGCAGCAGATGCGCGGCCCGGGTCTGCTCGAGGGTCGAACGGAAGCTCGCCACGAGGTGGTGCGGAAGATCGCGGATGAAGCCGACGGTGTCGGCGAGCATCGCCTCGTTGCCGCCTCCGAGCGGCCACCGCTCCACCCGCGTGCCGAGGGTCGCGAAGAGGCGATCGTCCGCATAGGCGCCGCCGGCGGTGAGGGCGTTGAAGAGGGTGCTCTTGCCGGCGTTGGTGTACCCGACGACGCCGACGATGAAGTGCTCGCGGCTGCGGGCCTCGACCTCCCGCACCGACCGCTCCTGCAGTCGGGCGAGCTGCCGGCGGAGGTGCTGGAGTCGCTGCTGCACCAGACGACGGTCGATCTCGAGCTGCTGCTCACCCGGGCCGCGGGTGCCGACCCCCACCGGGGCGCCGCCGGTCACCTGACCGAGATGGCTCCACATCGCCCGCAGTCGGGGGGCGGTGTACTCGAGTTGGGCGATCTCGACCTGCAGGCGGGCCTCCCGCGTGACCGCCCGGTTGGCGAAGATGTCGAGGATCAGTTCGCTGCGATCGATCACCTTGCAGGCGACGGCCTGCTCGATGTTGCGGAGCTGCTGCGGCGAGAGATCGTGATCGAGGATCACCACGCCGGCGGCGAGCTCCTTGGCCAGCGCCGTGAGCTCCTCGATCTTCCCCTTGCCGAGGTAGGTCCGCGGCTCCGGCCGGGCCCGCCGCTGCACGATCGAGCCGACCACCGCGACGCCCGCGGTCTCGGCAAGGGAACGGAGCTCCGCGAGCGGATCCGGATCGTCCCCATCCGACGGCACCGCCGCGAGCACCGCTCGTTCCCTCTGGAGCTTGAGATCCTCGCGCAGGCCGCCCGCCATGGCGGAAGTGTCGCACAATCGCCCCTCCCCGGGGAAGAGGCATCGCGTCCCGGGCGCTCCGCCGCCCCCCGCCGCCTCCGTATGATCGACCCGTCCCTCCTCCGACCGCCGCGGAACCCTGCACCGTGCGACCGATCCGATCCGCCGTTCCCATCACGACCATCCTGCTCGCCGCGGCCGCGCTGGTGGCCTCCGCCGCGGCGTTCCGAGTCCGCGGCGACTACGCATGGTTCGATCCGCTCGTCGAGGTCAAGGGCCTCCTCGAGCGGAACCACGTCGAGCCGGCCGATCCGGCCCGCATGCGGGACGCGGCCCTGTCGGCGATGGCGGCCTCCCTCGAGGACCCCTACACCGTCTACATCCCCCCCGCCGAGGAGGCCGACTTCAACAAGGAGCTCCGCGGCACCTACGTGGGCATCGGCGCGGAGATCGACATCGTCGACGGTTGGCTGACGATCGTCTCGCCGCTCGACGACTCTCCCGCGCTCGCCGCGGGCGTGATGGCGGGCGACACGGTGCTGTCGATCGAGGGCGAGTCGACCTTCGGCCTGACCCCCCAGCAGTGCGCCGACCGCCTGATGGGCGAGGCGGGCACACCGGTCTCGATCCGGGTGCGGCACCGCGACGGCATCGAGATGGACATCGAGATCATCCGGCAGCCGATCCGCACCCGCACCGTTCGGGGCTTCCGCCGCGACGGCGACGGATGGGACCTGCTGCTCGATCCTGCGGCCGGGATCGCCTACGTCCGCGTCGCCCAGTTCACCGACGAGACGGTTCCGGATCTGCGATCGGTCCTCGCGACGATCGATCCGCCGCTCGAGGGGCTGATCCTCGACCTTCGCTCCAACGGCGGCGGCACGCTGCAGGGCGCCATCGAGATGGCGGACCTGCTTCTCGAGCAGGGCACCATCGTCTCGGTCCGGTCCCGCCGCGGCACGGAGCGATCGTGGGAGGCGTCGTCCGATCCGAGCGACCTGGGAGTCCCCATCGTGGTGCTCGTGAACGGCGGCTCCGCCTCGGCGAGCGAGATCGTCGCCGGCGCCCTGCAGGAGAACGGCCGCGCCAAGGTCCTCGGCACTCGGACCTTCGGGAAGGGCTCGGTGCAGGAGGTGCGGGAGCTTCCCGAGAATGCGGGCATCCTCAAGCTGACCACCGCCCACTACGCCCTGCCGAGCGGGCGAAGCCTGCAGCGGCGCGGCGGCAGCGAGGTCTGGGGGGTCGATCCGAGTCCAGGCTTCCACGTCGCGATGACCAACGAGGAGGCGCGGCAACTCTTCCGCAACCGCCGCGGGTACGAGGCGATCGGCGGCGAGGCGCCGGAGCTCGATGCCCAGCGGTGGGACGACCCCCAATGGATCGGCGAGACCCTCGGGGACCGGCAGCTCGCCGCGGCGGTCGAGGCGATGCAGGGGCGTCTCGCCTCCGGCGATTGGCCGACGGTGGGGGACGATCCGCCGGCGATGGGCGAAGCGAGCGAGGAACTTGCGTCGCAGCGGGAGTTCCGCAATCGCCTGCTCCGCGAACTGCAGTCCGTCGAGGAGCGGATCGCCGCCCTCGAGGCCGATGCGGGCCGCGGCCCGTCCGATGCCGCCGATCCGGCCGCATCCGCCGGGGAGGCGCCGGCACCGTGACCCTCCCGCGGCGAGGCCCCGCCGAGACGCCGATGCCGAGCCGCCCATGCTGATTCTGGGCATCGAGACGAGCTGCGACGAGACCGCCGCGGCGATCGTCGAGAACGGCCGCATCGTCCGCTCGAGCGTCGTCGCCTCGCAGCACGACCTGCATGCGAGGTACCGCGGCGTGGTGCCGGAGATCGCCAGCCGGGCCCACCTCGAGCGGATCCTTCCGGTGGTTCGGGAGGCGGTCCGCGACGCCGCGGTTCCGCTCGAAGCGATCGATGGGGTCGCCGCGGGCGTGCGGCCAGGACTCATCGGATCGCTGCTGGTCGGAACCGGCGCCGCCAAGGGCCTCGCCTGGGGTCTCGGCAAGCCGTTCCTGGGAATCGACCACGTCGAGGCGCACCTGCATGCCGGCTCCCTCGAGCAGCCCGCGGCGGCGATGCCGGCGTTGGGCCTGGTCGTCTCGGGCGGGCACACGAGCCTGTTCGAGTGGCCGCCGCACGGCTCCCTCCGCCTGCTCGGCCGGACCATCGACGACGCCGCCGGCGAGGCGTTCGACAAGGCGGCGGCCATGCTCGGCCTCGGCCATCCCGGCGGCCCCCGCCTCGAGCGCCTTGCCCGCGAGGGCGATCCGCGGGCGGTGCCCTTCCCGCGGCCGCTGCTCGGTCCGGAGAGCCTCGACTTCTCCTTCAGCGGCCTGAAGACCGCCATGCGGCTGGCGATCCTCGCCGACGCCGCATCCGCTTCGGCCGACCCCGCCGCGGTGGCCGAGCTCCTCCCGCCGACGCGGCGTGCGGATCTCGCCGCCGGCTTCGAGCGGGCGATCGTCGAGACCCTCCGCATCAAGCTCGAGCGGGCCCTCCGCCGCCTTGCCGAGGAGGGGCGTCCGGCCCGCGGCCTCGTCGCCGGAGGCGGCGTCGTGGCGAACGCCTCGCTGCGGGCGATGCTCGGCGAGGTCGCCGCCGCCGCGACGATCGAACTGCGCCTTCCCCGCCCGGAGCACTGCCTCGACAACGCCGCGATGATCGCCGCCGCCGCGAGCGTCCGCCTCGCCGCGGGAGAGTCGGATTCGCTTGCGATTCCCGCCGAACCGCTCTCCCGCCACGGACGCCGCGGCGCCGTCGGTGCCTGAGCCTCGCGTACCCTCCTCCCGAATGCCCTACCGACCGCCGTACCTGCATCCCGGCCTCGTGCTCGTCGATCCGCCGCACCCCTCGACGCTCGATCCCGACGCGTTGCTCGCAGAGTGCGATCTCGAGTTCGGCCGCCGCGGCGGCCCCGGAGGCCAGCACCGCGCCGCGGTGGGAAGCGCGGCCTACCTGCTCCATCGCCCCACCGGCATCGAGGCGCAGGCGGTCGAGCGGCGAAGTCCGCTCGTCAACCGCAGCAAGGCCCTGTTCCGCCTGCGGCTGCGTCTGGCGGTCCGGGTCCGCACCCTGCCTCCCCGCGACCGGCCCGAGGCGAGCGAGCGGTGGCGGCGAAGGAGGCAGGGCACGCGGATCGCCGTCAATCCCGAGCACGCCGACTACCCCGCCCTGCTTGCCGAGGCCCTCGACGCCGTGGTGGTGCGGCGGTTCGATCTCGCGGCTGCGGCGGGCTCGCTCGGCGTGACGATGAGCCAACTCTCCCGCCTGGTGCGGCAGCATCCGCCGGCGTTCGCCCTGCTCAACGAGGGACGCCTCGCCACCGGCCTGCCCCGCCTCCGCTCCTGACCGAGACCACCCCCACGGAGATGCCGCCATGATCGCCGCCCGAGAGCTTGCCGCCCGCATTGCCGCGGTGCGGCCGGCCGTGGAGGAGCTCCGTCGGACCCTGCACCGCGTTCCGGAGCTGCAGTACGAGGAGCACGAGACCGCGCGACTCGTGCAGCAGACGCTCGCTGCCGCCGGGGTGGAGCATGTCGGCGGCCTCGCCCGCGGCACCGGCGTGCTCGCGCATCTTCCCGGCCGCGAGGCCGAGGCGGTGGCCCTGCGTGCGGACATGGATGCGTTGCCGATCGAGGAGGCTTCGGGCGTGCCGTGGCGTTCGGCGATCCCCGGCCGCATGCACGCCTGCGGGCACGACGGCCATGTCGCCATCCTGCTCGGCGCCGCGACGGTGCTTGCCGAGATCGCCCGCGAGCGGCCCCTTCCCCGTCCGGTCGCCTTCCTCTTCCAGCCCGCCGAGGAAGGCGGCGGCGGCGCCCGCTTCATGATCGAGGACGGCGCCCTCGACGGCACCCGCCTCGGCCCGCCGGCGGCCCGCATCTACGGCCTGCACGGCTGGCCGGGCCTGCGGCTCGGAAGCGTGGCCACCCGGGTGGGCCCGATGCTCGCGGCGGCGGATCGGTTCACGATCTCGATCCACGGCTCCGGCGGGCACGCGGCGTTGCCGCACCAGACGCGGGATCCGATCGTGGCGGCGGCCGAGGTGGTGACGTCGCTGCAGTCGCTCGTCGCCCGCGAGACCGATCCGCTCGACAGCGCCGTCGTGAGCGTCACCGTGATCGCCGGCGGCCATGCGTTCAACGTGGTGCCGGCGGAGGTCCGCCTGCAGGGCACGATCCGTTCGCTGCAGGAGTCGACCCGCCGCCGCCTGCATGCCCGCCTCGCGGAGCGGGTCGAGGGCGTCGCCGCCGCGGGGGGATGCCGTGGCGAGGTGACGATCGATGCCGGCTATCCGGTGACCTCCAACGATCCCGCGATGGTCGCGAGGTTCCGGGAGGCGCTGTCGGAGGACTTCCCCGCCGACGCGGTGGAGACGCTGCCGCGGCCGATCATGGGCGCCGAGGACTTCGCCTTCTACGGGCAGCGGGTGCCGGCCTGCTTCTTCGCCCTCGGCCTCGAGGGGGACCCCGCCCGGCCCCTGCCGCCGCTGCATTCGCCCCACTTCGACTTCAACGACGAGGCGATCCCCCACGGCATCGCCGCCATGGTCCGCCTGGCCCTTGCAGGATGACCGCCAACCGCGGCAAATCCGGGGATCTCCGGGATCCCGGCTGGCGAATCGGGAGCGTCGCGGCATCCTGAACCGGTTGCCTGCGAGGGCGGAAGGGACCCGGCGATGCCGAGACGCCCCGACCGCTTTATGCTCCCTCGGGCGTCTCCCTCCGCGGTTCGCCCTTGCCGGCAGATCGGTCGCCGGCAGCGTCCGCAGGACCCAGCGTCGAGTCCAAGCGTACGTCTGCGAGTCCGGCGAATGCGGTGAGTCCTCCCGAGTCAGGTTCAGGCCCGCGTCGCGTGCCACCAAGCAAGGAACCGTCGACATCATGAACCTTCCCACTGCTCCGCGCTTCGCCCGGCCTCGCCCCGCCGCCGCCCTGCTCCTCGCATGCCTGCTGCCGGCTTCGATGGCGGTTGCCGGGGCGACCGCCTCGGCGGACACGCGTCGATCGTCGCCGCCCCGCACCGACCGGACCTTCCGGATGGCGCCGGTCGAGACGGTGCCGCAGGGATCGGCGGTGATTCCAGCGGCCGTGCTCGAGTCGCTGCGGACCGCGGGCCCTTCGGTCGAGGTCAAGGGGGTTCCTCTCGACCACACGCGAGTGGTCGATCTTCTGCTCACCGAGGTGTCGCCGACCGGCCCCGATCTCCGCATCGAGGTGGCGCGACGACGTCCGGATGGAACCATCGACACGCGAACGATCGAACGGCCCGACCTCCGCTGCTTCCGCGGCACCGCCCGCGGACTCGACGGCAGCGAGGTGTTCCTCTCGGTGCACGGCGACTTCATCGGCGGCTTCGTTCGACTTCCCGAGGGCGTGCGGTTCCTCTCCTCGGCTCCGCGGGGGTCGGGGCGACCCGCCCTCTCGTTCGACCCGGCTCGCCTGCCGGCGTCGCTGCTGCCGAGCGGCGACCCCTTCTGCAACGCGGACGAGCTCGCCCATCCCGAGCCTCCCCCGGCACGCGGCGGCGGAACCCGCGACGACGGCGGCGTCGCCGGCGGGGTCTGCCAGGTGGTGTCGATCGCGATCGAGACCGATCTGGAGTTCACCGCGGCGCTCTTCGGCGGCAACACCGCCAACGCCGCGGCCTACGCGATCGCGCTGACCGCCGCGAGCAGCGAGGTCTTCGAACTCGACACCGGCGTCCGCCTGCGGGTCGACTACCTCCGCCTCTGGGAGGAGAGCGACCCGTGGGATCAGGGCGGCACCGCCGACCAGCTGTTCCAGTTCCGCGACCACTGGCAGAGCCTGATGCAGGAGGTGCCCCGCGACCTCGCCCACTTCTACTCCGGCCGCGGCCTCGGCGGCGGCGTCGCCTGGCTGCCCGGACTCTGCGGATCCTTCAACTACGCGCTCTCGGCGAACCTCGGCGGGTTCTTCCCCTATCCGATCGTCGACTACAGCAACCAGAACTGGGACCTGATGGTGGTGACCCACGAGTTCGGGCACAACTTCGGAGCGCCCCATACCCACCAGGTCGATCCGCCCATCGACAACTGCGGCAACAACGACTGCTCCGCCGGCGCCGTGGGCACGATCATGAGCTACTGCCACCTGTGCCCCGGCGGCCTCGCCAACGTGGCGATGCGGTTCCACCCCGGCTCGATCGCCTCGATCCAGTCGCTGATGGCCAGCATCGCCTGCGACTACTCCGGCGGCCCCGACCCGATCGCCGGCGACGACTTCGTCTCGAGCCTCGCCGGCGAGACCGTCGAGATCGACGTCCTCGCGAACGATCTCGGCGGCGAATGCAGCGTGCCGATCCTTCTCGCCTCCGACGCCTTCACCGCCGCGGGGCATCCGATCACCGAGGTCGAGGGCCCCAACGGCCGCCCGCTGCTGCGGGTCGACCCGAGCTCCCTCGATGCCGGCGCCGACTCGTTCGCCTACACGCTGACCGACGAGTTCGGCGGCGTGGGCAGCGGCAGCGTCTCGATCGAGTGGCTCGCGGTGCGGCCGGCGGTGCCGGTGAGCGGCACGGTGCCGGGGGCGATGGCCTCCTACTTCGAGATCCCCCAGAGCAGCGTGCTGCCGAACTTCGCCGAGCTCTCGCCCTACGCCACCGAGGTGGTGCCGCGGATCGACTTCCCCTCGACCGGCGGCACCTTCGCCGGAAGCGGCCGGAGCGATCTCGTCGCCGCGACCTACGAGGGCTGGATCGAGGTGCCGGACTCGGGGATGTGGACGCTCTACACCGACTCCGACGACGGCTCGCGGCTCTGGATCGGCGAGACCCTCGTGGTCGACAACGACGGCCTCCACGGCATGGTCGAGCGGAGCGGGCAGATCGCCCTCGCCGCCGGCCGACATCCGGTGCGGGTGGAGTTCTTCGAGAACTTCGGAGGCGCCGGCCTCATCGTCCGGGTCTCGGGAGACGCGACCCCCAAGCAGGTCGTGCCCGCCGCGTGGTGGTCCCATGGCGGCAGCACCCTCGTGGGCGACATCGATGGCGATGGCACCGTCGGCGGCGGCGACCTCGGTCTGCTCCTGGCCAACTGGGGTCCCTGCGTGGGCTGCGCGGCCGACCTCGATGGCGATGGCGAGGTCGGCGGCAGCGACCTCGGACTGCTGCTGGCCAACTGGGGCATCTGAGTTCGCCTGGGGAACCCCTCGGCCGACCTGCGGCGGCCCCGGGATCGCCGAGGATGGCCGCCGCGGAGGCCGGGGCGTCGCATCCCCGGCGTCGGCGGCGGGCCGGTCGCCGACCCTCTTGCAATTGCCCGCGGAGGCATGTAACTTCCCCGATTCGACGTTTTCAGCGTTGAACCGTTCGCACGACCCCTCGTGGCGGCCTGCCGGACTCGCCGGTCTCGGCACCGCCGCCCTCGGGCTTGGAGCTCGAGGGCACGCGAGAGGTGGGAGGTTCCCCCGATGGCGAAGCAGATCACCAAGCAATTCAAGATCCTTGCCCCTGGCGGCAAGGCCACCCCGGCACCGCCGATCGGCCCGGCCCTCGGCGCCAACGGCGTCCATCCCGGGCAGTTCATCCAGCAGTTCAACGACCGCACCCGCGCCCTGAACGGCAAGGTCGTGGGCTGCGTGATCACCGTCTTCTCCGACCGCTCCTTCGACTTCGAGATCAAGTCGTCGCCGACCTCGGTGCTGATCCTCGATGCGGTGAAGCAGGAGAAGGGCTCGGGCACGCCCCACAGCGGCAAGATCGGCAAGCTCACGCGGGCCCAGGTCGAGGCGATCGCCCAGGAGAAGCTCTCCGACCTCAACACCGCCGACCTTGGGGCGGCGATGCGAACCGTCGCCGGCACCGCCCGCTCGATGGGCGTCGAGGTGGAGTCCTGACATGCCGACCCTGAGCAAGCG
>CAZQUA010000004.1:0-30843 GCA_964596455.1 uncultured Isosphaeraceae bacterium | reverse complement strand
GAACCCATCGACCTCGGCGAGGCGAGCGTCGATCTCGACGAGGTAGTCCGCATCGAGCGACCCTCGGACCCGCTGCAGCGCCTGCCGCGTCCACTTGGCATCGAGGCCGGCGTTCACCCGCAGGTCGATCAGGCGATGCCGCCGCAGGTCCTCCCGGGCATGCTCGAAGGACTCCCGCTCGAGCCGGTCCACCTCCTCGGCGGTGAGACCGTAGGAGGGCACCACCTGCACTCCCGCGCGGATGCCGCTTCGGCACTCCGTCGCGGTCACCGCAAGCACCCCGTTGGCATCGACGAGGAACTCGACTTCGATCTTGGGGATCCCCGCGGGCATCGGAGGCAGGCCGGAGAGTTCGAAGCGGGCAAGGCTGCGGCAGTCCTCGACGAGTTCCCGCTCGCCCTGGACCACATGGATGCGCACGTTCCGCTGCCCATCGACCGAGGTCGAGAAGGTCTCGACGCTGCGGGCGGGCACGGTGCTGTTCCGCATCAGGAGCTTGGCGACGCCGCCGCCGACGGTCTCCATGCCGAGGGAGAGCGGGATCACGTCGAGCAGCAGCAGATCCCGCCTCGCGCCGGAGAGCACCGCCGCCTGCACCGCGGCGCCGAGGGCGACCACCTGCTCGGGATCGAGCGCGGTGTAGGGTTCCTTCCCGAAGAAGCCCGCGACCGCGGCCCGCACCGCGGGCATGCGGGTGGAGCCGCCGACGAGCACCACCGTGTCGATCGCCGCGGGGGCGAGCTTGGCGTCCTGCAGGCAGGACCGGCAGGCGGCAAGGGTCCGATCGATCAGCGGCCCGGCGAGGGACTCGAGCTCCGCACGGGTCGCCCGCAGCGTCGCCTCGCCGTCGGGCAGGCGCAGCTCCACCGCGACCTCCTCCTGCTGCGAGAGGGCGATCTTGGCGCGCTCCGCTGCGAGGCGGAGGATCTGCCTTGCGGCGGGCGAGGCCACCGCCGCCTCGCCGAGGGATGCGGCGGCATCGGCGGCAAGGCGCGACGCCAACGCCGCATCGAGGTCGTCGCCGCCGAGATGGGTGTCCCCCGCGGTCGCGAGCACCTCGAAGAACGACTCGCCCTCGCCCTCCGCGGCGGCGGTGATCCGCAGCAGCGAGACGTCGAAGGTCCCGCCGCCGAGGTCGTAGACCGCCACGGTGCCGCTCCGACGCCCGAGGCCGTAGGCAAGCGCCGCGGCGGTGGGCTCGTTGACGATCCGCACCACCTCGATGCCCGCGAGGCGACCGGCATCGCGGGTGGCCTGCCGCTGGGCGTCGTCGAAGTAGGCCGGCACCGTCACCACCGCCCGCGGCAGCGATTGCCCGAGGGCGTTCTCGGCGATCTGCCGCAGGCGGGCGAGGATCCGCGAGGAGACCTCCTGCGGGGTCACCGCACGCCCCTCGTCGAGCACGCAGGCGAGGCCGCGAGGACCCTCGGCAAGGCCGTACGGAAGGCGTTTCGCGTCCGGGCCGAGATCCGCGAGGGAGCGTCCCATCAGCCGCTTCACGCTGAAGATGGTGCGTTCGGGATGCTCGCCCGCGGTCTCGCGGGCCTCATGGCCCACCAGCGGTGCGGGTCCCCCGAGACGCACCACCGACGGCAGGATGGGGCGTCCCTGCTCGTCGGCAAGCACCCGCGGTCCGGCGGCGTCGCAGATCGCCACGAGCGAGTTGGTGGTGCCGAGATCGATCCCGAGGATCGGCGAACCGGCAGCGGAGGCAGCATCGTCCATCCGGCGATCCTACGGCATCGGCGCGGCGGGCCGCATCGAGCTGGCGAGGCTGCCGCGAGCCCGTACACTCCGGCAATGTCCGATCGGCTCCCGGCGATCGACGACCTCGTCTTCATCGGCTTCAACCGGCGGGTGGCGGCGTTGGATCGCCACAGCGGGGAGATCCGCTGGAAGTGGAAGGCCGACTCGGGCAGCGGCTTGGTGACGCTGCTCGTCGATGGCGATCGCCTGATCGCCTCCTGCCAAGGCTACACCTGGTGCCTTGATCCCCTGACCGGCGAAGCGATCTGGAAGCAGCCGCTGAAGGGTCTCGGTATCGGCATCGCCTGCATTGCCTCGGTGCGGGGTTCGACGGCCATGGTCGCCGCGGCCGCCGCGGCCGTGGCGAGCCAGCAGTCGAAGCAGCAGGCCGCCGTCTCGTGATCGACGCGTCGCCACGGGTCGAGGCGGGGCGCGACAAGGCGACCGCAACCGCCGTGGCGGCGGCGTCGGATCACCCCCGTGGATTCTCGGCGCTGCTGGTCACGCAGTTCTTCGGCGCCGCCAACGACAACGTCCTGAAGGGGGTGCTGGCCTTCGCGGTCGCCGCGGGCGGCGTCTGGAGCGAGGCCCTCGGTCCGGGCGGGCAGGGGTGGGTGGGACTCTGCCTCACGGTGCCGTTCATCCTCTTCAGCGGCTGGGGCGGGCAGCTCGCAGACCGCCTCTCGAAGCGGTCCCTGACGGTGGGCCTCAAGGCGGTCGAGGTCGTGGTGATCGCGGTGGCCGCGTGGGCGTTCTGGATCGGCGAGGTCTGGATGGCGGTGGCCGCGATGGTCCTGATGGCCACGCAGAGCGCCTTCTTCGGGCCGGCCAAGTACGGCATGATCCCCGAGTTGGTGAGGGAGCAGCGGTTGAGCGGTTCCAACGGCGTGATCAACCTGCTGACGAATCTCGCGATCATCGCGGGCACGGTGGCGGCCGGCCCGATCTACGACCGCTACGCGCCGCCGCCTGCGTCGATCGGCGCCGTGGCGTCGCCGCTGCTGCCGGGCGCCGCGATGCTGCTGCTGGCGGTGCTGGGGTTCCTCGCGAGCCTGCCCATCCCTCGCCTTGCCGCGGCGTCGCCGAGCCTGCGGTTCGAATGGAACCCCTTCGGCACCTACTGGGAGAGCCTTCGGCAGATGGCGAAGGGCCCGCTGATCGCGGTGAGTCTGGCGTGGTCGTTCTTCTATCTGCTCGGCATGCTGGTGCTGCTGATCCTGCCCGACTACCGCGACCTCTTGGGGATCTCCGCCGAAGCCACGGCGCAGCTGCTCGGACTGGTCGCGATCTCGATCGGCGTCGGCAGCCTGCTTGCGGGCGTGCTTTCGGGGAAGCGGATCCGGCCGGTGCTGGTGCCCTTCGGGGCCGCGGGGATGGCCGCATCGATGCTTGCCCTCGGCCTCGCGCCTCGCGAGCATGCCCTCGTGGGGCTGCTGCTGCTGCCGCTCGGTCTCGCCGCCGGCTTCTACATCATTCCCCTGCAGGCGATGCTGCAGCGGCTCTCGCCGCAGGCCCAGCGGGGCCGCTTCCTCGGCACGGCGAACGCCGTCTCCTTCCTCTTCTCGACGCTCGGCAGCGGCGTGTTCCTGCTCTGCCGCCGCAGCGGCCTCGAGGCGGATCGGATCTTCCTCGTGGCGGCGGCCCTGGCGTTGGTCGCGGCGGTGGGCGTCGGGGCGTGGTGGCGGCTCGTCGGGCGATCGCAGGTGGGCGATCGCCTCGATGCCGCGGCGACCTGACCGTCCGGGCCCGTGGACGCGGGGACCTTCCGGGCACCGCCGGGCGGGCCGATCAGGCGTCCCGCACCGCCGTGAAGACCTGCCCGGTCGCGACGCCTTCGAACCGCTGCTCGTCGCCGTCGGGCCAACGGATCCGCAGCGTCCCCTCGGCCTCGCCGGGGGGCAGGCCGAAGTGGGCCTCGGCGAGGGCGTTCGACTGGAACGGCCCGCCACCCCAGAGCCAGCGTCGCTGCACGAGGCCGCCCCGCTCGAACTCGACGACGGCGCCGATGCCCCGCCGGTTGCGGCTGCCGGGGCGGCGGTCGTCGAGGCGGACCCGCAGCCACCGCTCCGGAGGCGGATCGAGCTCGTTGCGGATCACCCGCAGCGGACCATTGAGCTCGGAGATCACCAGGTCGACGTCCCCGTCGTCGTCGAGATCGGCGAAGGCCACGGTGCGGTCCGCCCGCGGCTCCATCGCCCAGGCGCCGGCACGCTCCTGGAGCACGAAGCGATCCCCTTCGCGGCGGAGCAGCTGCGGCGGCTGGCGGTAGGAGGAGTCCATGGTCTCCACGCTCGCCTGCGGATAGACGTGCCCGTTGACGAACAGCAGGTCCTCGCGGCCGTCGTGGTCGAAGTCGAAGAAGCCGCCGCCCCATCCGAGCAGCGGCCGGCTCGTGGCCGCGAGGCCGTGCGCCGCGGTGCGGTCGTCGAAGAACCGCCCGTCGAGATTGAGATGCAGGGTGTTGGTGTCGCTCGAGAAGTTCGTGGTGAACAGGTCCGGCCGGCCGTTGCCATCCACGTCGCCGAGGGCGATTCCCATCGTCGCCTGCTCGGCGCCCTCGAGGTTGGTGGCGACGCCGGAGGCCATGCCTTCCTCGCGGAAGGTGCCGTCCCCCTCGTTGACGAAGAGGTGGTTCGCCATGGAGTCGTTGGCGACGAAGACGTCCGGATGCCCGTCGCCGCTGAAGTCGGCGATCGCGAGGTTGAGGCCGTAGCTCGGTGCCGCCGCCGCCATCCCCGAGGCGAGGGTGGCATCCTCGAAGGTGCCGTCGCCGCGACTCCGGTAGATCCGGTCCGCGGTCGGCCGAAGGCCCCGCGGGCCGGCGAGGACGGGCATGCCCTTGAAGGATGCCGGCGGTGGCGGCGCCGCCGGATCGAACGCGAGGTAGTTGATCACCACCAGATCGAGCCAGCCGTCGCCGTCGAGATCTCCGAAGGCCGTCGAGGTCGACCACGCCGCGTCGTCGATGCCTGCGGCGGCGGAGACGTCCTCGAAGGTGCCGTCGCCGCGGTTGCGGAGCAGGACGTTGGGGCCGAAGCAGGCGATGGCGAGGTCCTCGTGGCCGTCGCCGTCGTAGTCGGCCACCGCGACGCCGAAGGACCAGCGGCGATGGCGGATGCCGCTCTCGGCGGTCACGTCCCGGAAGCGAAGGCCGCCTTCGTTGCGGAAGAGCCGCGCCCCCGGCCCCCGCTCGGGATCGTCGAGCGTCGCCCCGTTGGGGATGAAGAGATCGATGCGGCCGTCGCCGTCGTAGTCGATCAGGCCGATCCCGCCGCCCTTCACCTCGAGGATCGCCCGGCTCGGGGTGCCCCCGGAGGTCGTGGTGAAGTCGAGGCCGCTCTCGGCGGTGACGTCGCGGAACCGGAACGGGTCGCCGCGGGGCACCTCGCCGTCGCCTTGGGCCGAGTCCGGGATCGCCGCGGTCCGCGGCCCCGGCTCCGCGGGCTCCTCGCCGCAGGCGGCGAGCATCGTCAGAAGGATCGCTGCGGCGAGGCGACGCAGCTGCGGTCGGAGTTCAGCGGGCATCGGGACTCTCCAGATCCGGCATCGCCGGGCCCATCCCGCCCGCCGGAAGTTGCCGGCCGAGGCGTGCGAGCGCCGCCTGCCACTGCCGAGTCGCGAAGGCGCTCTCGGCGTCGCGGCCGAGGCGGGCGTAGGTGCGGGCGAGGCGGTGCCAGGCCTCGTGGTGGTCGGGATGACGCGCGGTGCAGCGGGACCACCACTCGATCGCCTCGTCGAGGCGGTCCTGCCTCGCGCGGACGTCGCCCATCCGCGCCTCCGCCTTGGCGACCTCGCGGGCGAGGGCGGGATCGCCCTCCTGCAGGGCGATCGCCGCAAGGAACCGCCGCTCCGCCTCCTCGAGGTCGCCGGCGTCGAGGGCGATCAGGCCGAGTCCGAAGAGGGAGTCCCCCTCCTGCGGCACGCCCTCGACATGCCTCAGGAACGAGGCCTTCGCCCGCTGCGGCTCGCCGAGGTAGTAGAGGGCCCACCCGTGGAAGTGGTCCACATGGATCCGCTCCGCGAAGGCCCGGTCGCTCTCGAGGACCTGCGTGAAGAGCGCGCTCGCCGCGGCGTACCGCTGCTGCTTGGCGATCGCGACGCCGAGGTAGAAGCGGGCCCGTTCGGACTGCGGCGACTCCGCGAGCACCGCCTGCAGCAGACGCTCCGCCGCCTCGAAGCGAGCCGTCCGCAGCAGGCGCCTCGCCTCCTCGATCCGAGCGGCGATGCTCGGGTCGTCGGGGAAGCGTTGCGGATCCGTCGGGACCGCGAGACCCGGGGCCGTCGCCGCGCTCCCGGGCGTTTCCGACGAGGCCACTGCGGGCGCGGGCGTGGCCTCGGGCCGTTCGCCGCAGGCGGCGAGGGCAAGGGCGGCGGCGAGCGGAGGCCCGAGGGTCGCAAGGCACCGGAATCGGCGATGGCCAGGGCTCACAGCAGCGGGCTCAGGACGGCGGCGGCACCCTCGGCGAGGCGTTCGCGGATCGGGCGGACCTGCCACTCCCGCCGCCGCACCGGCGTCGAGTCCCGCAGGTAGTCCTCCTGCAGGAAGCGGAGACGGGAGGCAAGGTCGGTGTCGTAGAGCAGCACCCCGCACTCGAAGTTCAGTTCGTAGCTGCGGCGGTCGAGGTTGGCCGACATGATCACCGCGATGCGGCGATCCACGGTGATGGTCTTCGCGTGCAGCAGGCCCTTCTGGAAGAGATCGATGCGGACCCCCGCATCGAGCAGCGGTCCGTAGAGCGCACGGCTGGCGAGGCCCACGAGGCGGCTGTCGTTGCGGGCCGGCAGCACCAGGCGGACCCGGACGCCCCGCCTCGCCGCCACCATCAGGTTCTGCAGGGTCGCCTGGTCCGGCACGAAGTAGGGCGTGGTCAGCACCAGCTCCTCCCGAGCGACCTGGATGAGGGCCTGCACGATCTGGCTGGTGGCCTCGTTCTGGAAGTTCGGCCCGGTGCCGATCACCTGCGCCGGCAGGCCGTCTGCGTGGACCGCGGGAGCGAGACGCAGGATGGGGTCGAAGGTGCGTTCGAGCTCGGCATGGCCGCCGGGGCAGTCGAGCAGCCAGTCCTCGACGAAGAGCAGCTGCAGATCCCGCACCGCGGGACCCTCGAGGCGGACGAGGCAGTCCACCCACGGGGCGTATCGCTTCTTGGGGGCGAAGGCGGCATCGGCGATGTTCTGGCTGCCGGTGAAGCCGATCCGTCCATCGACCACCATGATCTTGCGGTGGTTGCGGAGGTCCAGTCGCGAGAAGAGCATCCGGAAGAGGCTCGCCGGCAGCGCCGCCACCACCTCGACGCCGCCCTGCCGCAGGCTTCGGCAGGTCTCGCTCGCGAGGAACCGCTTCGAGCCGAGGGCATCGACGAGCACGCGGCAGGCCACGCCCCGGGCCGCGGCGGCCGCGAGCGCCGCCGCGACGCGGCGGCCGGTCGAGTCGTCGAGCCAGATGTAGAAGAGCAGATGGCAGTGGTGCTCGGCGGCGTCGATCGCCGCGACCATCGCATCGACGGCGCGGTCGGTGTCTCCGAAGATCTCGGCGAGGTGGCCGCCCTTGACGGCGCTCTCGCTCACCTGCTCGGCGAGCGCTGCGATCTGCGAGGCGGTGGGGTCGAGCGGCGGATGGGCGGCGGCGCGTTCGGCGGCGAGGCGGTACTCGGGCCGGCCGATCGCCGCGAGGATCTCCTGGTGGCGTCGCACCCGCTGCCGCGAGAAGCGGGTCTCGCCCACGAGCAGGTAGATCAGGGCCCCCGCGATGGGCACCGCCAGCACCAGCACCAGCCATGCGGAGGCCGAGGAGGGCTCCCGCCCCTTGCGGACCAGGACCACCATCGCCATCGAGAGGCGGAGGCCGTAGTCGAGGACCACCGGAACGGCCGCGAGCCAGCCGGTCCAATCCGAAGTGGGGGCGGTCATCGCACGCGCCGCATGGCGGGGCTCCGCGGACGATGCGTCAGGCGACGATCTCGACGATCAGGAACCGCCGTTCGCCACGGGGCAGATCCACGCGGACGGTCTCGCCCACCCGCGACTTCATGAGCGAGACGCCGAGCGGGCTGGTGACGGTCACCTCGATGTAGTCGAGGCTCATGTCGCCGGTGGCCTCGCCCACGATCCGGTACAGATCCTCCTGCTCGGTCTCGGTGTCCCGCAGGCGGACGGTCGCGCCGATGAAGACCATGTCCTCGGGGATCGAGGAGTTGTCGGCCACCTGGGCGCGGGCGAGGCGGTCCTGGATCTGCTGGATCCGGGCGTTGTTGTGGGCCTGCTCCTCGCGGGCCGCGTGGTACTCGGCGTTCTCCTTGAGATCGCCGAGGGCCCTCGCCTCGGCGATCCGCTCGATCAGCTCGCGTCCTCGGCCATGCAGCTCCTGCAGCATCGACTCGAGGCGCCGCTTCTCGTCTGGGGTCAGGATTTCCATCGGTGCCACCTCGGACGCGATCGACTCTCCGCCGCAAGGCGGGTCGCCGATCCGGGGTCAGGAAGAGTTCCGGAACAGTCCGCGGAGGATAGGGGAAGACTCGCCAACCCTCCAGCAGCGGCGGTCATCCGGCGTCGCCGGCCGCGGCCTCCCGCGGCCGGGCCGCCACCGCGATCGCCAGCAGCGGCACCGCCAGCAGCAGCGGCGTCGTCGCGAGGATCCGCATCGCGTCAGGAAGGTCCGTGCCCGCCGGGGCCGCGAGCTGCAGCACCGCCACGAACGGTTGCCAGCGGCCCGCGTCGGGATCGGCGAACGCCATGGTGACGCCGATGCCCTCGCCGGTCCGCGTCGCCAGGGCCGGGACCGCCCCGGCGAGCAGGATCGCTGCGATCGCGGCCATCGCAAGCGTCCTCGCGGATCCGGATCGCCGTCGGATTCCCCACAGGACCGGCCCCGCCGCCACCAGCACCCACGCGATCATCGTCAGCAGGATCGCCAGCGTTCGTTCGGTCGACCAGGGCGTGGTGAGGCGAAGCGGCCAGATCGCGATCGTGAAGGTCCCGGCCACCACCAGCAGGTCGAGCAGCAGGCGGCGGAAGGGTTGGCGTGGCCGCGGGCCGCTGAGGCGAAGCAGCGGCCAGGCCACCACGCCGCCGGCGAGGAGCACCAGAAGCGTCGTGCGAACCGCGGGGGCGTAGGTCGACGAGGCGGCGAGCAGCGGCGGCGCCAGGCCGAAGGAGACCGCGATGGAGCCGACGAGCCAGAGGGCGGCGAGCAGCAGCAATCCCCGCGGCGGCGGATCGGCGGCACGCGTGGGCAAGGGGGCGGCGTTCACGGATCCGGCCGATCCGAGGGAGGCGTGGCCTCGGGCGTCTCCGGCACCGTGGCGAGATAGTCGAAGCGAAGGTCGAGCCGCCGTCCCTCCTCCGACTCGAGATCGCCCTGCAGCGCGTGCAGGCGATCGAGATAGGCCAGCTTGGTCTCGGCCGGGACCTCGGAGGCGGTGGCCCGGTCGGATGCCCGCCCCCAGACGATCGCCGAACCGCCGCGGGTCCGCAGCACCGCTGCTCCGCCCGCGGCGATCGCATCGATCTCGATCTCCGTGATCTCGTCCTTCCAAGGTCGATCCGCAAGCAGGGAGACGATCCGGAGCGCTTCGGCGAGATCGCCGCCTTCCCACCGCTCGCCGGGGCGAGGCGGCGGCGGAAGGGTCGCGCCGCGGATGACCATGGCGGTGCCGTCGGCCGACCCGGCGGGCCTCGACCAGGGCAGCAGCACGCCCTGCCCGTCGATGAGCAGATCGCTCTCGCCGACCCGCACGAACGCTCGGGGGGTGCGAAGGGGCGTGTCGGCGGCGATCTCGCCGCGGCTCGCCCGGAGCAGTTGGACGGGACCCTCGAACCAGCCGGTCGCCTCGAGGGCCCGGGCGGCCGCGGGGAGGGCGTCGCGATCGAGGATGCCACGCTCGGCAAGCTCCGATCGCACCGTGGCCTCGAGGCGGGCGGCTTCCTCCGCGGGCAGCCACGCCGAGCCCGCGGGCAGCACGAGGCGGACGCCGCCGGGGTCCTCCCACGCTTCGCGACTGAGTTCGTCGGCGCGGTCGAGCAGCTTTGGCAGGCCCCACCAGAGGCCCGCGAGTAGGGCGACCAGCAGCCCGGCGACCGCCGGCCACTCGAGGCGGCCCGCCCAGCGGCCGAGCGAGTCGCCGCGGGATCCGCTGCCGCCCTCGGCGGAGCCGCCGCTCATGATGCCGCCGTCGCGGGAAGGCCCTCGATGCTCGCCCGCGGCCGGTCGAGGGCCCGTTGGACGAGGCCTTCGCAGAGGGACGCCATCGACAGTCCGGCCCGCGCCGCCGCCATCGGCACGAGCGAGTGGTCGGTCATGCCCGGCATGGTGTTGACCTCGAGGAACCACGGTCCGCGATCGTCGAGCAGGAAGTCGACGCGGGCGAGATCCCGGCAGCCCACCGCCGACCACACCCGCTCGGCGTGGCGGCGGCAGGCATCGGCGGCCCCGGCGGGCAGGCTCGGTTCGAGCAGGTAGCGGGTGTCGTCGCGGAGGTACTTCTCCTCGTAGCCGTAGAAGCCGGTGGCGGGCACGATCTCGATGATCGGCAGGGGGTGGCCGTCCACGAGGCCCACGGTGATCTCGCGGCCGTGGATCCGGCGCTCCGCCATCAGGCGGGGATGCCGCGACTCGAGCTCCCGCCGCGCCGCCGCCGCGTCTGCCGCAGTGCCGCACACGCGCACCCCGACGCTCGATCCGTCGTCGATCGGCTTGATGACGACCTCGCCCTCGAGCCGCATCGGCACGCCGGCCACGAGACGCTCCGCCTCCGGAGTGGGCACGCCGGCCGCCGCGGCGAGCGCCTTGGCGGCGAGCTTGTCCATGCCGGCCCGCGAAGCCTCGGGGCCGCTGCCGACGAAGGGTACGCCCGCCGCTTCGAGGGTCTCCTGCAACGGGCCGCCTTCGCCGTAGGGGCCATGGAGCACCGGGAAGATCGCGTCTGCATCGAGCGCCTCGATCTCCGCGACGCTCGGCCGATCGATCACCACCTCGAGCACCTCGAAGCGGGCATGCTCGCGGAGGGCGCGGGCGACCTGCCCGCCCGACCACAGGCTCACCTCGTGTTCGGCATCGGGGCCGCCCATCAGCACCGCGATGCGCTGGCGACGCCGATGGTCGGAACGGCTCATGCCGGCATCTCCCCATGGCGATCCCACACCACGACCTCCCGCTCGAGGCGGATGCCGCAATGCTCGAAGACGCGGTCCCGCACGAGGTCGCCGAGCGACAGGACGTCGGCGGCGGTGGCGCCGGGCCGCACCACCACGAAGTTGGCGTGGCGGGGACTGACCGACGCCCCGCCGACGGCGACGCCCTTGAGTCCCGCCGCATCGATCAGTCGGCCCGCCGGCAGGCGTTGTGAGGGGTCGGCGGGATCGGGAGGGTTGCGGAACATGCAGCCCGCGGAGTGCTCGGCGAGCGGCTGGGTGCTTCGCTTGTGGGCCATGATCTCCTTGACCCGCGTCCGCAGGGCGATCGGATCGTCCTCCTCGAGGCGGAACGCCGCCGAGAGGATGATCGGATCCGGCAGCGGCAGGTGGCGGTAGGCCGGCGTCAGGTCCGAGGCCGCGTAGGTGGCGATCTCGCCCCGCCGCGTGATGCAGGAGACGCTGTGCAGGCGATCCCCCACCGAGCCGTGGATGCCGCCGGCGTTCATGCGGACGGCGCCGCCGATCGTCGCGGGGATGCCCGCGAGGCCCTCGAGACCGCCGAGGCCGGCGCGGGCGCAATCGAGGACTGCCCGGGGTAGGTCGGCGCCCGCGAAGAGGCGGACCGCTTCGATGCGGCCACGCCGGTTGGGCGAAGCCTCGCGGAACGGCGGGGCATCGAGTTGCAGCACCACGCCATCCACGCCGTCGTCGGCGACGAGCAGGTTCGCGCCGGCGCCGAGCACCCGCAGCGGCGTGCCTTCGAGGAAGCATCGGGCCACGATGCCGCAGAGCGCCTCGATGGTCCGGGGCCGCAGCAGGACGTCGGCGCGGCCGCCGACGCCGAGCCAGGTCCGCGGTGCGAGCGGGGCATCCGGCTCGGCCTCGACCTCGAGATCGGCGAAGAGACGCGCTGGCCGTCCGAGCATGGTCACGCGTCCTTCCCGGCGGCAAGGAAGGCGTGCCCGAGGGCGTCGATCGGCCCGGCGCCCATCACCACGAGGAGATCCCCGTCGCCGCAGGTCGCCTCAAGGGTGCCGAGCAGCTGCGACAGGCAGGGGGCGTGGCGGGCGGGCGTGCCGCGGGCGTTCAGGCGGTCGACCAGATCGGCGCTGGAGACGCGGGCCCGTTCGGACTCGTGGTCCCGGACGAAGTGGATCTCCGGAACGAGCACGAGATCCGCTGCGTCGAAACTCTCGGCGAAGGCGTCGAGCAGGTGGCGGGTGCGGCTGTGCTGGTGCGGCTGGAACACGCAGATCAGGCGGCGGGGACGATGGTGTTCGCGGATCGCCTCGAGGGTCACGCGGCACTCGGTGGGATGGTGCCCGTAGTCGTCGATCACCCGCACCTCGCCGCCCGGCACCCGCCGCCGGCCGAGCAGCTGCATCCGGCGATCGAGGCCGGGGAACCGCTCGACCGCCGCGGCGATCGAGGGCCACGCCGCCCCGAGGCGATGCGCGAGGATGGCGGCGGCGGCCGCGTTCATCGCCGAGTGCCGCCCCGGCAGCGGCGTCCGCCAGGATGCGACCTCGCGACCCTCGCGATGGAGGCGGGCGATGCCGCCGTCGCCGATCCGGACCTGCCAGGTGGCGTCCGGCGAGGGGCCGAAGCTCTCGACCTCCGCCGCGGTGCTTGCGGCGAGGGTCTCGCGGAAGGCGCCTTCGTGGGCAACCAGCAGGTAGCCGCCGCCGGCCCGCGACGGCAGGCGGGCGACGAAGGCGGCGAACGCCTCGACGATCTCCCCGAGATCCCGATAGGCGTCGAGGTGATCCGCCTCGATGTTGTTGACGAGGGCGAGCGTCGGGTGGTGGGCGAGGAACGAGCGGCGGTACTCGCACGCCTCCGCGACGAGGATGCCGGGGCGGCCCTGCAGGGGGCCGCTCGGAATCGCCGCCGCGCCGACTCGGCAACCGCCCCCGAAGCTCGGCGAGCGGGCGCCGACGACCACGCTGGGGTCGAGGCCGCTCTCGGCGAGGGCGTGGCCGAGCAGGGAGGTGGTGGTGCTCTTGCCATGGGTGCCCGCCACGCACACCGCCGTCGAGTCCCGCTCGAGCAGGCCCAGCGCCTCGGCGTAGGCGAGCAGCGGCAGGCCGCGGCGGACCGCTTCGCGAAGGGTGGGATGGTCCGGCGGCACCGCCGCCGAGACGATCACCGCGTCGGCGTCGCGGAGGCGGCCCTCCGGGGACGCCGGCGAATCGGCGATCTCGACCGGAATGCCGGCGGCGGCGAGATCGGCCAAGGCGGGGCCGGTCGCGGCGTCCTCGCCCCGGCAGCGGGCGCCCCGCTTGGCGAGCATCGCGGCGAGGCCGCTCATGCCCGACCCGCCGATGCCCACAAAGTGGAGTCGCGACGCGAGCAGGCTCGCGAGGGAGGGACGCGGCCGCGGGCCCGATGCAACCTCGCCGCCTCGAGCCGCCGGGTCGGCGGCAGCGGGCGGCGGAGAGGCGGGAAAGGCGGTGCTCACAGCGTCATGGTATCGGTCGATCGGTCGCCCTTGCCGCAGCCGGGGCGAGGGTCGGCGAGCGGATGGCTCCTCCGTACAATCCGCCCCATGAGCGAGGCTTCTCCTGCCGACCCGAGGCAAGGCCGCGATGCCGCGGGGACCCGGGCGCAGGTCCTGATCGTCGACGACGAGACCGATCATGCCGAGGCGATGGCCGAGGCGCTTCGCAAGCCCGGCCATGTCTGCACGATCGTGAACGGGCTTGCCGCCGCGGAGGAGGAGCTTCGGCACGGCGCCTTCGACGTGATCGTGACCGACCTCGTGATGGAGTCGGAGACCGCGGGCCTGCGGGTGCTCGAACTCGCCCGGCAGCAGCAGCCGGACGCGGAGACGATCCTCGTCACCGCCCACGGCGACGTGCCCACCGCCAAGGCGGCGCTGCAGGGCGGGGCGTACGACTTCATCGAGAAGCCCCTCGATCTCGCGGTCTTCCGGAACCTCGTGGGCCGAGCGGCCGAGACCGTGCTCCTGCGGACCCAGAACCAGGAGCTCCGCGGGCAGGTCGACGCCGCGTTCGGCTTCGAGGGGATCGTGGGCGAGTCCGCGGCGATCCGCGGCGTGGTGGCGGCGATCCGGCAGGTGGCCCCGAGTTCCATTCCCGTGCTGGTGACCGGCGAGAGCGGCACCGGCAAGGAACTCGTGGCGGCGGCCATCCATCGCCACAGCCGCCGCCGGGACCGCCGGTTCGTGACCTTCAACGCCGCCGGGCAGAGCGAGTCGCTGCTCGAGGATCAGCTCTTCGGGCACGTGCGGGGAGCCTTCACCGGCGCCGACCGCGATCGGGAGGGCGTCTTCGAGTACGCCGACCGCGGCACCGTCTTCCTCGACGAGATCGGGGACATGCCCCTGCAGATGCAGCCGAAGCTGCTGCGGGTGCTCGAGAGCGGGGACGTGGTCCGCCTCGGCGCCAACGAGACCCGCAAGGTGGACATCCGGGTGGTCAGCGCGACCAACCGCGACCTTCGGTCGATGGCGGAGGCGGGGCAGTTCCGCGAGGACCTCTACTTCCGCATCCGCGGCGTGGAGATCCACGTGCCGCCGCTGCGGGAGCGACGCGAGGACATCCCGCTGCTCGTGCAGCATGCGGTGGGGCGGTTCGCCGCCGATGCCGGGCGTCCGCGGCCGGGCGTCTCGCAGGCGGCGATGATGCGTCTGATCGGCTACCGCTGGCCCGGCAACGTGCGGGAGCTCTTCAACGCCGTGCATCGGATGGTGGTCGCCTGCGGCGGCGATCGGATCGAGGCCGGCGACATCCCCCGCGAGATCCGCAGCGACGAGGGCGAGGACGCCTCGGGCGTCCGCAGCCTCGCCGGCCTCGGCCTCGACCGCATCGAGAAGGAGGCGATCCGGCAGACCCTCGCCATGACCGGCGGCAACCGCGAGCAGGCGGCGCAGCTGCTGGGGATCGGCGAACGGACGCTCTACCGAAAGCTCAAGGAGTACGGCCTGCGTTGAACGCTCCCCGGGCCGTTCCCGGCTCCGCCGGGGTCGCCCCGGTTCCCTCCCGATGCTGCTGATCCACCGCTCGATCCTGTGGGAGCTCTGCCGCACCACCCTGCTGACCGCCGGGGTGCTCGTCACGGTGATCGCCTTCGGCGCGGCGATCCGCCCGCTCTCGCAGAATCTGCTCGGCCCGCGGGAGCTGGCGGTGTTCGTGCTGCTCGCCTGCGTGCCGATGCTGCAGTACGCCCTGCCGTTCGCCGCAGCGTTTGCGACGACGACGGTCTACATGCGACTGGCCGGGGACCGGGAGGTGCAGGCGATGGCCGCGGCGGGATGGAGCCTCGGGCGGATCCTTCGGCCGGTGTGGATGCTCGGGGCGGTGCTGCTGCTGGTGCTGCTCGGCCTGGTGCACTTCGTGGCGCCGACCTTCTGGGTCTCCATGCAGAACCTGATCGGCCGGGACGCGGCGCGGCTGCTCGTCGCGAGCGTGCAGCAGGGGCGGGCCCTTGAGGTCGGGGCCGTGGAGATCTACGCCGACGAGGCCTATCTCTCGCCCGACCCGCCTCCGAGCGGCGCCCGGGACCGCCTCTACCTCGTGGGCGTCGCGGCGATCGAGATGGATCGGCAGCGGTCGGCGCCGGCGACGGAGTTCACCGCGGAGCACGCCGTCGTCGACATCCATCAGGGCGAGGACGGACCGATCCTCAAGATGGCCCTCGTCAACGCCACGCTGCAGCGGGCGGGGGATGCCGCGGTCGCGGTGCTGCCGCAGGCGATGCCGGAGGCGATCGATCTCGGCGGGCAGCGTCGCGGCGGCGCCAAGGGCCTGACCCTCCCGCAGCTGATCGAGGCCCGGCGATCGCCCGACCGCATCCGGCAGATCCGCGATGCCGCGGACCCGCTGCGTCGCCTGCTTCGCCTCGAGGCGATCCATGCGGCGGTCGCGGCCGGCCTCGCTTCGCCGGAAGGCGCGCTCCTGCGTGGCCCCGCGGACGGGACCCTCGTGCGGATCGAGCATGCCGCCCTTCGCCGCGGGCGAATCGAGCCGGCGGATGCGGCGACGCCGATCCGGATCTCGGAACTCCGCGATGGGCGGACGGTGCGCGAGGCGGTGGCCGGCGAACTGACCCTCGCCATCGAAGCGGACGGCGACGGCGATGCGGCCTTCGAGCTGATCGCCCCATCCGGCCTCGAGGCGATAGAGCGATCCGGGCTGCGGGAGGCGCCGGGCCGCTGGCCGCAGCGGATCGCCGGCCTTGCGATGGCGGAGGCCGATGGGGTGCCCCCGGTGGCGGGCTCGGCCGCGTCGCTCGTCGAGGAGGGAAGGCGGCGGGCCGCGGAGGCGCCGACCCCCGAGTCGCCGATGCCGGCGGCATGGCCTGGGGAGACCGCCGCCGCCGCCGATCGCCTCGAGGCATCCCTCGCAAGGTTCGATCTCGATCTCGTCGCCCGCGGCAACCAGCGGTTTGCGCAGGCGCTCACGGGACTGCTGCTTCCGCTGCTTGCGGGCGTCCTCGCGGTGCGGAGCCGCTCCACCCTTGTGCTCGTGGTCTTCCTGCTCGCCTTCCTGCCCGCGATCGGCCTGATGCTCTGCATCTCGAGCGGCGAGCAGATGGCCCGCTGGGACCGCCCGCAGGCGGGGCTGGCCCTGATCTGGGGCAGCGAGGCGGCCATGGCGATCGCGGTGGCGTGGGGGTGGTGGCGGGCCTCGAGGAACTGACCCTCCCAGACCTGGGCAGCGCACCGATGCGACTCGACCGGCACATCCTCGCTCGCTTCCTCGGCAACTTCGTGGTGCTGATGGCGATCGTGTTCCTGCTCGCGGTGGCGCTCGACGTCATCCTGCAGCTCGACGAGTTCGTCTCGGCGGCCCGACGGGCCGCGGCGGAGGAGGGACGGTTCGGCTCGGTGGCGACCGCGTTGATCGTGGCGATCCTCGACTTCCATGGGCCGCGGTTCTTCCAGTTCTTCGGATGGATGTCCGGCCTCGTCTCGATCGGAGCCATGGGGTTCACCCTCGCGGCGATGGTCCGGTCGCGGGAGCTCGTGGCGATGATGGCGAGCGGGGTCGGCCTGCTGCGGGTGGCGATGGTGCTTCTCGCGGGGGCGTTCCTGCTCAACCTCGTGCAAGTGCTCAACGGCGAACTCGTCGTGCCTCGCCTCGCGCCCCGCCTGCTTCGCCACCACGATGCCATTCTCCGGACCGGCATCGAGCGCTTCGAGGTGCCGTTGACCCGCGATGGCGGCAACGCCCTGCTGCGGGCGGCATCGTTCGATCCCGCCTCGGAGCGGCTCGAGGGAATCCTGGTCCTGAAGCGCGACGAGTCCGGCCGGGTCACCGAGCGGGTCTCCGCAAGGGCCGGGAGCTGGTCCGAAGTCGACGGGGGATGGTCGCTCGAGGAGGGGGTCCTGCTCGAGGTGGCCCCGCTGGCGGTGGCGAGCGGGGAGCCGATGCGGCAGGAGCGGCCGGTCTCGTTCGTCGGCACCGATCTCGGTCCGCAGAGCCTGCTCGTCCGCCGCTCGGCGCCGTTCGCGTCGATGCTCTCGCTCGCGGAGATCTCGCGGCTCCGCGAGAACGCCGGCCCCGAGCGGGACCGCCTGGCGCGGGCCGCCTACGGCCGCTTCGGGCAGGTCGCGGTCAACCTGCTGGTGCTGCTTGTGGCGGTGCCCTGCCTGCTGGTTCGCGAACCCCGGCCGCTGCTCGGCGGCGCCATCGCCGCCACGGCCATCGGCGTGGCGGGAATCCTCGGATCGGTGGCGTTGATGGCGATCGAACTGCCGGGGGTGCCCGCGGCGATCTCCGCCTTCCTGCCCGCGGCGGTGCTGCTGCCGATCGCGGTCATGCGGCTCGGTTCGCTTCGGAGCTGATCGGACGCGGCCGCGAGGCTCGCGGCCAGGGATCGCCGTGGCCCCCCCCGAGATCGCCTCAGCGGCAGGGTCCCCAGGACTGCAGCATCGCGGCGAGATCCGCCCCGTTCACGCTGCCGTTGCCGTCGAGATCGCCGGCCGGATCGCTTGTGCCCCAGAGGTTCAGCAGGGTTCCGAGATCCGCGCCGCCGACTTCGCCGTCGCCGTCGAGGTCGCCGAGGCAGTCCGAGCACTCGCCCTCGTCGCAGGAGAGGGTCAGCGTGGCGGTGCCGGCGGCGTTCTGGCCGCCCACCCGGATCAGGATCCGCTCACCGCACTCGACTTCCGCGAGCAGTCGGCTCGCTCCCGAAGGCGTGCAGAGCTCCGAGTCGTCGTTGCAGGCGAGTTCGAGCAGATCCTCGCATCCGCCTCGGTAGAGGGCGATCCGGGTGTCGAAGCCGATCGGCCCGCAGGTCTCCACCCGCAGGATTCCGCTGCAGGCGACGGTGTGGGCGAACCACACGTCCCGCGAGACCGCTCCGCCGCCGCAGGCCTTCGGATAGGGCGGCTCGCCATCGGTCGCGAGCAGCGTGTCGAAGAGGGTCGCCCCGATCCCGATCTCGAGGGCGTCGCTGCAGGCGTCGTTGAATGGGGGCGGGAGGTCGCAGAGTTCGATCGCCGTGGCGACGCAGAGATCGTCCCATCCCTTCTCGCAGCAGAGCGGATCGCGGGCGCAGACCGCCTCGCAGCAGGTCGCGTCGCTGCAGCCGGCGCCGCCGTGGGCGGAGCCGCAGGCGCCTGTGGAGGTGCCGCAGGGATCCTCGCAAAGATCGAGGCAGGTGACGCCGAGGGTGTAGTCGGAGCGGTCGCAGGCAAGCGCGTCGCCGCCCGGCGACTCTGGGGTGCCCGGCACGACGACGAGCCGATGCTCGCCGGAGGGAAGGCAGACGGTCGTGTTGCCGGTCACGCAGAGCGACGCGGCGAGCACCGCGATCGCCCCGGAGAGGTCGCTGCAGGCCTGCGGGAGCACCGCCACGAACGCCTCCGCCTCGGCGGCGAAGGCGATGCGGACCCGCCGCTCCGTGCCGGCGGGGGCCTCGACGACGAACCGCCAGGCGTCCCGATCGGCCACGCCGCCCTTGGCCACCGCCACGGTGCCGCAGCGGGTCTCGCCGCATGCGATCGCCTCGGCGACGCCGCCCGCGGGATCGCAGGGGTCGTTGGAGTTCTCGCCGCACGCCTCAACTTCCGCGAGGCCCTCCGGCGGGCAGGGCAGGGTGCAGCCCGCCACGCAGATCTCTTCGGCGAGCAGCACGCAGAAGGAATCCCACGCGGTGTCGCAGCAGGTTGGATCAAGGCCGCACACCGCATTGCAGCAGGGGCCGTCGCTGCAGGCGCCGTTGGAGGACGGGGCATCGCAAGGGCCCGCGGCGGGATCGCCGCAGATGCCCGGCTTGCCGGCCTCGCAGAGGAATCCAGCGAGGAAGGCGCAGGTCTGATCCCACTGCGTCTCGCAGCAGAAGGCGTCCGACTCGCACACCGTCAGGCAACAGGCCTCGTTGTCGCAGGATGGCGTCGCATTCCCCGCGAAGCAGGGGCCGCTCGCAGCAGCGCCGCAAAGTCCGGCGCAGAGCGAGTTCGCAAGCAGCACGCACTCGCTGTCCCAAGCGGTGGTGCAGCAGAACACGTCGTTCCCGCAGACGCTCGCGCAGCACTCGAGATCTTCGCAGGCGGGCCCCTGCGACACCTCCAGGCACGAGCCTCCGGTGCCGCACTGGGCCTGAGCGTGGCCGGGGACCATGCCCGCTAGAAGCAGGGCGGCGAGGGAGCCGAGCTGGAAGCGTTGCATGGGGCGTCCGGATCCGGCCATGGAGGCGACGATGGGGGTCGGCCGATTCCGACTCGCCAGCGATCCGCCCTACGCAACGGCGACGAGGCGGTTCCTCATTGTGGCACCGGATCGGGCCGGGGCGAAGCGATTTCGGGAGCGAGTCGCCGATGCGCCCCGGCGCAGGCAGCATGCACGCGACGCAAAAGCAAAGGACCCCCGGCCGAAGCCGGGGGTCCGAAGGGTCGTGGTGGTCGCGGGTCTGGTGGCGATCCCGGTGGCCGGGACCGCCGCTTCCGTGACCGAGCGGGTCAGTTCGGGCAGGGGCCCCAGGTCTGGAGCATGCCGCCGAGGTCCGCACCGCCGTAGGGGTTGCCCCAGTTCTGCAGCAGGATGCCGAGGTCCGCACCGCCGACCTGACCGTCGCCGTTCAGGTCCCACGGGCAGGGCGAGGGGCCCGACCCGCAGATGGAGCAGATCTCGTTGGCGAGCTTGACGCAGTCCGCATCCCACTCGGTCTCGCAGCAGAGCGGGTCGAGGGCGCACACCGCCTCGCAGCACTCCGCGTCGTTGCAGAAGGGCGTGGCCACGCCCGTCGAGGTCCCGAGCACCAGCGTGCCGTTCCAGATCGCATCGACCGCGTCCTGGACGTCCACGAAGGTCTCGAAGAACTCGAGGCGAACGATGCCGTCCTCGAGGACGGGGAAGGCAAGTCCCTGAGCGGCGAGGTTGACCGAACCGGTGAACGGCGTCGGGAGGTTGTCGCCGGGGTTGTTGACGCCAGCGCCGGGTGCGAGGGCCACGAAGTACTCGGCGGAGTTGCCGATGTTGACGCTCGCCTCGCTGAGCCAGCTCGCGCCGATCGCCTCGATGAGGACGTCCCAGGAGACCTCCACCACATTGGTCGGGCCGCCCACGTTGACGGTCAGGACCACGTTGGATGGATCACCCGCAGCGTCGTAGCTCTCGACATTGACGAGATCCACGGTGGACTCGCCGGTCTCCGGACCCTCGCAGCAGTCGCCGGCATCGGCGTCGCCGCAGGCGGGGGGCACGCAGACGGCGCACTTCTCGACCGCCATCGCCGCGCACTTCTCGTCCCAGATCACTTCGCAGCAGAACGAGTCGATCGCGCAGACCAGTTCGCAGCACTCCAGGTCGTTGCAGGCCGGGGTGGCGTTGGCGCCGACCTGGACGGTGATGGTTCCCTCCACCCAGATGGCGTCCGGGGCGTCGGGGAAGTCCACGAAGGTCTCGAAGAACTCCAGCCTCAGGATGCCGTCGGCGAGCAGGTCGAACTGCAGGCCGAGACCGACGAGGTCGACGATGCCGCCGCTGTCGAAGGTGCCGATGCCCGGACCGTCGTTGCCGACGCCGGGGGTCAGATTCACGAAGGGGCCCGCGGAGTTGCCGAAGGCGACGGCCGCCTCGCTGAGCCAGCTTCCGCCCAACGCCTCGATGGTGACGCTCCAGCCGATGCCGGTCACCTGGACGTTCGGCTGGGCGAGGATCTCCAGCACCGTGTTGAGGGGGCTGCCAGCGCCCGCGAAGCTCTCGATGCCGCTGACGTCGATCTCAAGGAGGCTGCTCCCGCCGACGCAGCAGTCACCCGCATCCGCGTCGCCGCAGGCGAGCGGCTCGGGGGCGCACTGCTTGCACTCGGTCTCCGCCGCTCCGGCGCAGAGGCCGTCCCACTCGGTGTCGCAGCAGAAGGGATCGGCGCCGCAGATCAGGTTGCAGCACACCGGGTCGTCGCAGCCGGGGGTGCCGTTGGCGACGCAGCAGTCGCCCGCGCCGGGGGCGCAGGCGGGATTGCCGCCGCCGCCACCGCCGCAGATCGGCAGGGTCGAGGCCAGCTCGACGCAGGTCACGTCCCATTCGAAGGTGCAGCAGAAGTCGTCGATCTCGCAGACCGCACAGCAGCAGAGCGAGTCCGCGCAACCCGGGGTGGCACCCGGCGTGTCGCAGGGACCGCCGCTGCCGCAGGTCTCGAACTCGCAGCCACCGCCGCCGCCACCGCTGGTGGCCCCAGCGAGGATGCCGACGCCGGGATTGGACTCGTAGGCGTACTCGACGCACAGACGGGGCTGGCCGGCGAGCGTGCTCGACAGGCTGATCCGCATCCATCCGTAGTGGACCTGCCCGTTGGCTTCATTGACGAAGCGGAAGCCGGCGATGTTGGCGTCGCTGTTGAGGGTGAAGGCGGTGGCGCCGGCGGTCTCCGAAGCGCCGTTGCCGAAGAGTTGCGTACCGTCGATCAGCGTGTCCGGGGCGAGGTTGTCGATGAGCGTGGTGCTCGAACCAAGGCCGCGGACGAACCCTCCGGTCGTGGTAGCCGCCGGCGCGAACCATGACAACCCGGTGGCGCTGTAGGGATTCACATCCCAACCCGGCACCGTGGCGCCGCCGCCGCCGGCCTCGTTCCACTGGCCGGTCACCACGTTCAGGTACAGACCATCGATCGTGGATTGGATCGGCAGGTTCACCACGCCCGAGTACACGACGTCTGCGGAGGTCTCGGCCACACCGCCGAGCACCGCCAACGCTCCCGTCGCACACGCTGCCGCGTGGGCTTCCAAACGCCTCGAGATCCTCATGTGTCGACTCCCTCTGACTGGTCCATCAACTCTCTCGCCGACTCACCACGCGGTGATGTTCGGCACATGCTTCACGCTGGCCAGCGACCCTCGCAGGCCTTCCTCCAACGGCTGATCACTCCCTCCAAGCGAATCCGCAACCCGGACTCGGTCGGAATGATTCGATGCTCCCCGACCGCCCCGGCGCGGAACGGGAGGCGACCGCCGCGGCCGAGCACCGCGACGGGAAGCGACTTGGCGACCATGCAACGATTTCCGACGATGGAGACCGCTCGCGGCAGGAAACCTGAAGCCAAGATGCGATCACGAGTTCCGTCTCCTGACACCGCCTGCGACGGACTGCCAAGTCCGCCACCATGCCCATCCGAGGGCACCGCCGAAGGTGAAAACCCTCTTCTTCGACCGGTTCAATCTACATCGATTGCGAACTGTTCCAACCGACCCGGCTGAACTTTTGGAGAAATGGGAAGCGAGGGAAGTTCGGGGACCTGTCCGGGGCAAAGGCCCGCTTCTGGGCCGGGAACCCCGTCTGGCGCTTCCCGTGGCGGCGTTTCCGGCCGGCGACTACCCTTCCGGCGGTTCCGCCTCCGCCGCCCCCCGCCGCCGGGGAGTCGCCAAGGGGGAGCCCGGATTGCCCAATCCGTCCTCATCCTTCCGCTGGCCATCCACTTCCAGGAGCATGCCCATGCCTGCCCGCAAAGGTCATCCCGCCCCGGTGTTCGCCCTTCCCGAAGCGCCCGGCCAGATGGTCGATCTCGCCGAGGTGATCGGGCGTCGCCCGGTGGTGCTGCTGTTCTTCCCGCTCGCCTTCAGCCCGGTCTGCTCCGAGGAGATGTGCACCTTCCGCGACGATTGGGCCAAGTGGTCGAGCCTCGGCTGCGAGGTGTTCGGGATCTCCGTGGACAGTCCCTTCGTGGTCAAGAAGTTCCGCGAGGAGCTGAACCTGCCGTTCCCGGTCCTCTCGGACTTCAACAAGGCGGTCTGCAAGCAGTACGGCGCCCTGCACCGGGAACTCTTCGGGATGAAGGGGGTCGCCAAGCGGGCCGCGTTCGTGATCGATGCGGCGGGGAACGTGGCGTACCGCTGGGTGTCGCAGGACCCGAAGAACCAGGTCAAGTTCGAAGCGGTCCGCCGTGCGGTCAAGAAGGCCTCGGCGTCCGCCGCGCCGGCGTCCTGAGCGGCGTCGGCGATCGGGCCTCCGCTCGAGCAGGGCGTCCACGCCCCGGCATGGGTCGCGTGAGGGTCGCCGGTTCGACCCTTCGCGGCCCCCGGCGGGTCAGGGCGTCCACAGGGCGAGCAGTTCCGCCAGGTCGGCTCCGTTGACGACGCCGTTGCCGTCGAGGTCCGCCTCGCAGCTGCCGCAAGGCCCCCAGGCGCTGAGCAGCATCGCGAGATCGCCGCCGTCGATGAGGCCGTTGCCGTCAAGGTCGCCGGCGATCGGCGGCGGCTGCGGTCGATAGCGGACGCGGACCTCGACTTCGCTTCCGGCGCACGCCGGATCGACCGCAGCGCTCGGGATGATCTGGATCGTCAGGGAGCCATCCGCCGCGAAGGTCGAGTTGAACGCCTCGGCAGCAAGGTCCTCCCATCCGACGGCGATGCGGCAATCGTTGCCGGTGCCCCCGAGCACCACGCCAAGGTCGCGGTCGCCAACCCGAAGCGACAGGGTCTCGTTGGGGGCGCCGAGATCGCCGATCGCGACGACCTCGAAGGCCACCGCCTCGCCCGCTGCCGCTCGTGGCGGCGACATCGCGACGAACGTCGCGGGGACGCCGTTGACCGGCACCGCGATCGGTCCGGAGTCGATCTGCACCAGCGGATCGGCCTCGGCGACCACGGTGCAGCGGAAGTTCGCCACCTGCAGCGAGGTCTCGGCGACGGTGCGGGCGTTGTCGGCCCCCTCCGGTCCATCGGTGCCGAAGGGTTGGCCGTCGTGGATCACCGTTGGACTGGAGAGGCGAGGCCAGCGGATCCCCGGGGAGTAGGCGAGCACCGAACGCCACTGGTTGCCGCTGTCGCCGGTGAAGCGGTAGCCGACCGAGTAGGGCTGGATGCCTCCTTCGACGCATCCGCCGCCATCGCCGGGAGCGTGGCAGCACCCCTGGTTGTGCCCGACCTCGTGGGTGAAGGTGAGGTTGCCGACGGCGCAGGACCACACCGTCACGCTGAAGCCGCTGTTGCCGGTGCTGCCGGCCCCGAGCAGATAGGCCACGCCGCAGTAGCTTGGGTTCTGCCCGCTGAGCAGGGCCACGAGGTCCGCCCCGAAGGCGTCGCGGTCCGGATGCACCTCGTCGAGGTGGCCGTCGGCGGGATCGCGAAGCTTCGTGAGCAGGCCGCTCTCGGCGTCGAGATCGAAGGGGCCCGTCGGGCCGATGTCGACCGCCCGCATGCGAAGCGGCACGCCCGAACGTTCGTAGACGTGGTTGGAGATGGCCACCGAGGCTTCGGCGATTGCGCGGATGGCCATCTCGCCGCCCGCCTGCGACTCCGCCGCGGGCGTCCAGCGGATCAGCACATCGACGCGCTCGCTGCCGTCGCACCCGCCCGCCAGTCCGCCCACCGGAGCCTCGTCGCCGCCGCCCGGAGCCGGCTCGGCTCCGAGGCATGGCGGGAACTCGCCGTGGGTGCGGTGGATCCGCAGGTCGACCTCGCCGTCCCGCAGACGGTGCGGCACCGCCTGCACGGTGCCAATACCGGGGGCGCTCAGCACCACCACCGGGCCGAGCGAGGTGTGGATCACCATCGCAAGCGAGTCCGCTTCGCCGAGCAGGCGTCCCTCCCAGACTTCGCGGGTCGCGGAGGTCTGCTCGGCGACCAGCGGGCGGAGGCCCGGCACCCGGAAGACCGTCAGTTCCGGGCGATCGTCGGGGACCTCATGGAAGCGGCTCGCGGGGACGGTCTCGGCCGTCGCAGCGAGCGGGTCCGCCCCGCGGAGCGGCTGCGCCAGGGCGGGAAGCCCGGCGATGCCGGCTCCGACGATGCATGCGATCGAAACGGGAAGGCTCATGGGAATCGCCTCGGGAGAACCGGTGACGGGACGCCGACGCAACGAAGGATCAAGCGTACCGCCGGTCCCGCCGGAGGCGAGCGGCAACCTGCCCACGACTCCTCGGGATGACTCCCCAAACCTGCCACGGCCGCCGAGGCGGCTCAGCGGAAGCGGTTCCCGACGATGCGGGCGATCGTGAAGGCCGCCGCGAAGGCGATGGCGACCCAGGCGATCACCGTCAGCGACCCCCGCGATCCGTGGACCGCGTCGGCGAGCATGAGCACCGCGGCGCCGAGAATCAGCGATCCCACGAAGACGGCGTTGGCGAGGTTGGCGGCGGCGCGGCGGATGGTCTCGGTCAGCTCGTCGAGTCCGCGGTGCTCGAGGTTCATGGTCAGACGCTGCCGGCGGACCGCGTAGGCGAAGGAGCGGAGGTTCGCGGGCAGCTGCTCGAGCACCTGCGCGTAGCCGAGCAGGCTTCGCTGCACCCGCCCGCGGATCGCCCGCATGCCGAAGCGGCGGCGGACGAGACGCTCGAGGTGCGGCCGGACGTGCCCGACGATGTCGAAGTCCGGAGCGAGGCGTTCGCCCACGCCTTCGATCGTGGTGATCGCCTTGATCAGGAAGACGATGTCGCTCGGCACCCGGAGGCGATGGCGGCGGATGCCGTCGAAGAAGTCCTCGAGCAGGGCCCCAAGGTCGAGGCCCGCGAGGCTCGCCTGCTCGAAGCGGCGGATGAACTTCCAGGTGTCGGCGCGAAGAGCCCGGTCGTTCATCACGCCCGGGTCGGCATCGCCGAGGGCGACCACGACGCCGAGCACCCGTTCGAGATCCGCGGCGAGCACGCCCTGCACGAGATCGGCGAGGGTCTCCGCGGTGCCGGGGTCGATCTCGCCGGTCATGCCGCAGTCGATCAGGCAGATCCCTCCCTCGGGCCGGACGAAGATGTTCCCGGGATGGGGGTCCGCATGGAAGAACCCGAACTCGAGGCACATCCGGAAGACCGCGTCGGCGCCGACCGAGACCGCCTGCCGCCTCGCCTCGGCGGAGAGCTCCGCGGCCTGCGGCGAAGAGAGCAGGGTGCCGCGGATCTCCTCCATCGCGAGCACCCGCGGGGTGGTCATCTCCCAGAAGATCTCCGGGAAGGAGACCTCGGGCACCTGCTTGAAGAGGCCGCGGAACCGGTCGCAGGCGCGTCCCTCGTGCTCGAGGTCCACCTCCTTCTCGAGCTCCTCGGCGAACTCGCGGACCACCTCGGTGGGGCTGTAGGGGAGATCCTTGAAGCGGTGCTCCACGAAGCCCGCGAGCAGGCGGAGGATGTCCATGTCCGCCTCGGTGACCGATTCCACCCCGGGCCGCAGCACCTTGAGGACGACTTCGCGTCCGCAGGAGGAGACGGCGCGATGGACCTGCGCCATCGAGGCGGCGGCGATCGGCGTCTCCTCGATCGAGCGGAAGAGGGTGCCGAGGCGATCGCCGAACTCCGCGTCGAGTCGGGCCTGGATCCGATCGAAGGAGACCGGCGGGACCTCGGAGTGGAGCTTCGAGAACTCCGACGCCCAATCCGGGGGGATGAGGTCGGGCCGGAGGCTGAGGACCTGCCCGAGTTTGATGAAGGTGGGTCCGAGCTCCTGCATCGCGAGGCGCAGGCGGACCGCCTGCGGCATCGCCTCGACCGCGGGATCGACGGGGCGGCCGAGCAGGCGCTGCATGCGGCGGTGCAGGGCGCCCTCGAGTTGCAACTCCTCGATCAGGTTGCGGAAGCCGTAGCGGACGAGGACGCCGAGGATCTCGCGGGTCCGCCGTGCATCGCGGATGGTGCGGCCGAGTCCGTGTCCGAATCCGAGCATCGGCGGAGCGTACTGCAACGGCGGCCGCGGGCGGCGGAGGGATCGGATCCCTCGCCCTCCGAGGCGCGGGGGCCCAACGCGGTCAGTTCTGCGGCAGCGTGAACGCCTGCTCGATGTCGCGGGCCTTCTCGGCCTCGTAGCGGATCCGCCCCGAGGCGCCCGGCTCCCCGCGGACGATGAACCGGAAGACGCGGAAGCCGCGGCCGGGCACGCCGCGATCGTCGAGGATCCGCCAGGGGCGATGCTCGGTCGGTTCCATCGCGCGATCGGTGCGGCGATCGAGCCGGCCCGAGGCGACCACCTCGAGGCCGCTGCCCTCGAGGATGATGCGATCGGGGGTGCCGATGCGGTTCCGCCTCGCGATCTCGGTGCGGGTGGGGATGATCCGCGGGTTCTCGATCTCGACGGTGATCTCGAAGAGTCCCGCCCCGAGCGGGCGGATGCCGAGGAACGCGAACTCGAGCTCGGGCATCTGCATCGCGTGGAACATCGTGAAGGCGAAGTTGCGGTGGCACTCCTCCTCGAGCATGAAGGGCGGGGCGATGCGGCTCGAGAAGCGGGTGCCGCCACCGACGAGCACCTCGCCGAGGGTGGGATGCTCGATCGGGGTCCACTCGTCGAAGGTCTGCCCGAAGAGCACCCGGTCCTCCCAACGCATCCGCTGCTGCGGAGTGATCCGCCGCTGGCCGTCCTGAAGGATCCGCCGGTCCGTCCAGAGCTCGTTGGTGAAGGCGACGATGCCGAGGCCCTCGTGCATCCAGGTCACGAAGCCTCCGTGCACCGTGTAGAGATCCGCATGGATCACCCAGTAGTCGTAGAACGGCAGCATCTCGGCGCCGGCCTTGCCGAGTTCGTCGTACACGCGGATGTCCTCGGGCGGGTACTGGTCGCTTCGGAAGGCGGCGCCGGGGCCCCGCAGCAGCATGCCGCCGGTGTTGTGGTAGCTCTGCCCGGCGGCGACGTTGGGGTGGGCGTAGAGGAACTCCGCCATCGCCCGGGTCTCGGGGTAGCTCAGCGGGAACGCCCCGGCGCCCCGCTGGACATGCTCGGGCTGCCAGCCGCCCGGCATGTTGCGGTTGAGGTCGTAGCCGCCGATCGGGTCCTCGTTGATCTCGCCGTCGTCGTCCTCGTCGACGCCCTCCCAGCCCGCGAAGGACCACTCGCCCCACTCGCCGGGCTCGACCCGCTCGAAGATTCGGGGATCCGTCGCGTTGCGGCGATGGGTGCCGCGGGGATCGCGTCGCCACATCAGGTTGATGCTGCCGGAGCCGATCAGGTCCGAGGGGTGGTCCTCGTCGGGCCGCCCGTCGCGATCGAGATCGGTGGGCCGCAGGCCGCTGCGGAACATGTGCGGGGTGACCGGCGACTCGAACCAGGCCACGCGGCCGTCGGGATTCACCACCGGGACGAAGTGGAAGGCGGCCCGGTCGACCAGCTCGGTCAGCGACGGCACCTTGCCGTAGGCGCTGCAGAGGTACCAGATCGAGTAGAGCACCACCTCGGTCGCCTGGATCTCGTTGGGATGGATCGAGCCGTCGATCCACATCGCGGGCTTCGAGGAGGCGGGGCCGGTCGCGGGGTTGTTCAGGGTGACGAGCCAAAGGTCGCGGCCCTGCTCGGAGGTGCCGATGCTCTCGAGCGTGAGCAGCTCCGGATAGGCCTCGGCGAGGCGGACGAGGATCCGCTCGACCTCCTCGAGGGGGTAGTAGCGATTCCAGGCGATCTCGACGCGGGAATCCAGCTGCTGCTGCGCTGCGGCGGGGCGGGCGACCGCAACGGCGGCGGCGATCGCGGCGAGGGCGATGGCAAGGCGGGCGAGCGGAGTCATCGTCGCTCCTTCGGGAGGGGGATGGTCTCGAGCGCGGTGTCCGGGGAGGCCGCGAACCGCAGCAGCGTGTCGGGGAAGCGATCGCCGACGAGCTCGATCTCGATCACGCCTCCGGGCGGTTCGCGGAGGATCCAGCGGGCATCGAAGCGGCCGCCATCGCCGGCGATCTCCCACGCCCGCTCGATGCGGCGGCCCGCGACGATCCGCTCCGTGGGCGTCGAGAGCCGCAGCACGATCGGCAGGGTCGCCCGAGCGCGAGCGGCCATCGCGGTCATGGTGGGCAGGCGGCCCTCGTTGACAAGGGCGAGGCGGACCTCGTAGAGGCCCGGGGCAAGTTCCTTCACCAACGGCCCGTCGATCCTCAGTCGGGGTCGGCGTTCAGCCAGTTCGGCGATGAAGGCGGCGTGCCGCTCGGCGATCTCGTCGAGTTGCTCGGTCGGCGGGTTCATCCGGAATCCGGGGACGAAGCCGCCGATCTCCACCGCCCCGAGCGTGGGATGGTCGAAGGGATGCCACTCGACGAATCCCTCGCCGCCACGGGCATCCGAGACCGCGAGCCACGCGGCGGCCTCGGCGTCGGCGGGCGTCGGCTTCTCCGCCGCGGGCGTCGGCTCGGACTCGGAGGCCGCCGCGGATTCGGCCGCCGCGTCGAGGGGCGACGCCTCGGCCGCTTCGACGGTCTCCGGCGCATCCGTCGCGTCCGCGGCGACGGACTCGCCCGCGGCAGGGTCGGGTCGGCCCCAAGCCACCGTCGCGATGGTGGGCACTCCGCGGTGGGCATAGAGCCACGCATGGAGGGAGCCGGCGGCGTCGGTCTCGGGCGTCCGCGTCTCGCCAACGGTCTCCTTGAAGAGGCTCGCGAGCGACTCGTGGATCGCGCGGTCCTCCTCGAGAATGCCCACCGGCGTCCGCCCCGAGGCGTCCATCCGCGTGTGATCGGGCAGGCGCATGACGGTGTCGTGGCGGCCGTAGACGATGGCGATCGCGATCTCGGGATGGGCGACGACGAACTCCGCGACGGCACGGGTCTCCGGCTCGCTCAGGGCATGCCTGCCGGCATCGGAGGCATGCTCCGGATGGAGGTGGGGGAAGTTGCGGTCGAGGCGGACGCCGCCGGGGCCGTCCTCGGCGATCCGCCCATCGCCATCGGCATCGATTCCCTCGGTCCAGATCGCGTGGGTCGCACGCTCGCCCTTGCTGCGATCGGGGGTCTTCATCAGGCGGGGATCCGCGGGATCGGGCAGATGGGTCGCCGCCGTTCCAAGCGGCGGGTCCCGCTGGCGCATCTGCACGATGACGCCATCGCCGTCGAGGTCGTGCGGCGGGTCCTCGCCGATCTCGCCATCGCGGTCGAGGTCGACCGGGCGAAGGTTGTCGCCATGCCCGTCGCGGATCGGTCCGAGGTTCCGGGCCATGCCGTCGGGGTTGACGCAGGGCAGGACGTGGATCGAGATCGCCTCGAGCAGCTCGGGGCGGTCGCGGACGATGCGTTCGGCCACCCGAATCGCGGTCTCGGTGCCGACGAGGTGGGAGCCGTCGAGGCCGGCCACGACGAGCATCGTCGGCATCCGCGATCCCTCGGCTCGCGGGGCGGCGAGGGTCAGAACCGGAATCGAACGCCCTTGGACCGAGCGGCCGATCGAACCGAGCGTCGCGAGCGGGGACGAAGCGGCCAGCTGCTCGAGACGCTCGAGATGCGGTGTTCCCGGTTCCGGGGTCGCCGTCGGCTCGGTGACGCCGGGCGATGGACCGGTTGACGGCGGCGCGGCGCATGCCGTGGCCGCGAGCAGGCTCGCGAGGGCGGGCCCGATGAAGCGGGCAACGGAGCGGTGGCGACTCGCATCGGTCATGGCTGGAACCCTCGCGGCCGGCGATCGCGACGCCTCGGTCGGCACGCGAGTCGCGGAGCGTGGCATTGGAGCAGTTCGCTCCGGCGTGTCCAATCGACGTTCGCGATCCGAGGGCGCCGCCACGGCCCGCGGAGCGGATCGCCACCGGTGCGGCGATGCGTGCGGCAGGGGCCGGAAGCCGCACGGCTCCTCCGCCTCGATGCCCGCAGCGATCGCCATGCAAAGGACCCCCG
>CAZQUA010000003.1:0-34259 GCA_964596455.1 uncultured Isosphaeraceae bacterium | reverse complement strand
ACGCCCGCCGCCGCGCGATCGAGTCGGAGGTGTTCGGGGCCCTCGACCAGATCCGGCAGAGCTGGCAGCGGATCCTCGCGGCCCGCCTCGAGACGGTGCTGGCGGCGCGGACCCTCGAGGGCGAGCAGCGGCAGTTCGAGGTGGGCCTGCGGACCTCCACCGACGTGCTCGACGCCTCGACCCGCCTCGCCGACGCCCGCAGCCGCGAGGTGCGGGCCCTCGCCGACTGGCAGATCTCCCTCGTCGACCTCGCCTTCGCGACCGGAACGAGCCTCGGCGGCGCCCGCGTCGCCTTCACCGACCTCGAGCGGTGAGGGGGCGGTTCTCGGTCCAGGCGCCCACGCCGGATCTCCGCCTTCGCCGCACGCCCCGCCGCCCTTTCTGAACATCCGGCACCGGCGGGGCGATACTCGAATGGTCGCCTGCCACCCCCGCAGGGCCGCCTCGCCATGACCTCGCGACCGTATCACGTCCTGCTGCTCTGCACCGCCAACCATTGCCGCAGCCCTCTCGCGGCGGCGCTGCTTCGCCGCGGGGTCCGTGAGGCGGGCCTCGAGGGGCGGGTCTCCATCGCCTCCGCCGCGATCACCGATGCCATGGAGGGATGCGATCCGTCCGCGACGGTCGTCGAGATCGGGCGGCGCCGCGGCGTCGAGGTCGCCGGCGCTGCGCGGCGGGTCTCGCCGGAGATGCTCGCGGCCGCGGACCTGGTGGTCTGCATGGACGAGGGGCAGGTCGAGGCGGTGGAGGAGGATCCGTCCACGATGGGACGGGTCCGCCTGCTGCTCTCGTTCGCTCCGGCCCTCGGACGCCGCGAGGTGCCCGACCCCCACGGCCTCGGCGAGCCTGCCCACGAGGCGGTCGCCGACCTCATCGAGGTCGGCATCTCCGGCCTGCTCGGCCATCTCGCCGCGGAGACCGCCGTCCGCGGCCGGTGACCGGAACGCCTCAGCCGTGGCGGCTCGCGAAGCTCCGCATGAACGACGCGAGGGTCTCGCAGCCGGCGTGGGGGAAGGCGTTGTAGATCGACGCCCGCACGCCGCCGGCGTCGCGATGGCCCTTGAGGCCGTCCATCCCCTCCGCGGCCGCCTCGGCGACGAACCGCTTCTCGAGGTCCTCGCTCGGCAGGCGGAAGGTCACGTTCATCCGCGATCGGCATGCCGGCCGGCTGACGCCCCGGTAGAAGCCGCCGGAGGCGTCGATGGCGCCGTAGAGAAGCGCCGCCTTGGCGTCGTTCCGCCGCTGCATCTCCACCAGGCCGCCTTCGGCGAGGATCCACTTGAAGACGAGGCCCATCATGTAGATCCCGAAGGTCGGCGGCGTGTTGAGGCGCGAGCCGTTCTTCGCATGGGCGGCGTAGTCGAGCATCGAGATCGTCGGCCGGACCTTCCGTTCCATGAAGTCGCGGCGGATCAGCACGAGGGTCACCCCGGAGGGGCCGAGGTTCTTCTGGGCGCCCGCGTAGATCAGGGCATGCCGCGAGACCTCGATCGGCCGCGAGAAGATCTCGCTGCTCGCGTCGCAGACCAGCGGCGCCGCGGTCGCGGGCGGCTGCTCGAAGCGGGTGCCGAAGATCGTGTTGTTCGAGCAGTAGTGCAGGTAGGACGCCCGCGGGTCGAGGGAGAGTTCGCCGTCGGCGGGGGTGTGGTCGTAGCCGCAGTCGGCGCCGCGGAACGCCACGTTCACGGTGCCGAAGGCCTTGGCCTCCTTGATCGCCTTGGCGGTCCAGACCCCGGTGTCGGGGTAGTCGGCGACGCCGTCGGAGGCGAGGAAGTTCATCGGGATCATCCCGAACTGCAGCGTGGCGCCGCCCTGCAGGAAGAGCACCTCGTAGTCGTCGGGGATCCCGGCGAGGGCGCGGCAGTCCGCGACGGCCTCGTCGATCACCGCGTCGAACGTCGGGCCCCGGTGGCTGTGCTCGCAGATGCCGATGCCGCTGCCGCGGACGTTCCAGAGGTCCTCCTGGGCCTGGCGGATCACCGCCTCCGGCAGCACCGCCGGGCCCGCGGAGAAGTTGAGGATCCGCGAGGCGTTCGCGGCGGCCTTGGAGGGGGCGGCGGTGGTCATGAGGAAGCTCCGGCGGCGGCGCGGCGGGGAAGAAGGCCGGAGGCGACCGCGAGGACGTGCGGGTTGCGGCGGATCGCCTCGAGGTGGGCGGCATCGAGCGGGGCGTCGAGCTGGATGCGGGCGCAGGCGGCCTCGGCACCCTCGTAGATCACGTTCTCCATCTCCTCGACGTTGATCCCCGCCTGCCCGATGGTGTAGAAGACGTGGGCGAGCACCCCGGGGCGGTTCAGGTGCCGCACCGAGAGCATCGCGGTGGCGGGGGTCGACTCGGCGCGGTTGACGGCGTTGGGGGCCTCGCCGCAGGCGTCGAAGACGGTGATGACGCGGACGGTCTCCTCGGCGATCGCCGCCTGGGCCTGGTCGGTGGACGCCCCGATGTGGTGGGTGCCGTACACGCCCGGCAGGGTGACGATGGGATCGGCGAACTGCCCGGTGCCGCCGGAAGGCTCCTCGCCGAACACGTCGAGACCGGCTCGGATCCCCTTGTCGCGGATCGCCACGGCGAGGGCCGCCGAATCGACCACCGAGCCGCGGCTGGTGTTGACGAAGGTCGATCCCGGCCGCAGCGACGCGAAGAACCGCTCTCCGATGAGGTGCTCGGTGTCGGGCGTCGAGGCGACGTGCACCGAGACGACGTCGGCGAGCTTCGCGAGATTGAGCAGGCTCGCGCACCATCCCACGCCGGCTTCGGACGCCTGGGCCTCGGTGAGGCTGCGGCTCCAGGCGACCACGGGCATGCCGAAGGCCTTGGCCCGCTTCGCGACCTCGCGGCCGATCTGCCCGAGGCCGACCACCCCGAGGGTGCGGCCCGCGAGGCCCTGGGCCTTCTGGTACTCCTTCTTGTTCCAGACGCCCGCCCGCAGGTCCGCGGTCTGGTCGGGCACCCGGCGGTCGCAGGAGAGGATCAGCGCCCACGCGAGCTCCGCCACCGCGATCGCGTTCCGGCCCGGGCAGTTGCTGACGAAGATCCCCCGGCGGCTCGCGGCGGCGAGATCGATGTTGTCGGTGCCGGCGCCGGCCCGGACGATGAGCTCGAGGCTCTCGCCGGCGCCGATCGCATCGGCCCGGACCTTGGTGGAGCGGACCACCAGCACCCGCGGCCGGTGCGTCGCGATCGCGGCGGCGAGCGTCTCCGGAGAGAGGTCCGCATCGACGATCACCTCGAAGCCGCGCTGCCGCAGCGCCGCGACGCCCGACGCCTCGAACTTGTCGGCGATCAGGATCCGGGTGGCGGCGGCGGACGGCTCGGCCACCCCCGCGGAGGCGGAGGCGCCGGTGGAGAGGGGCATGCTGGGATCGCTGGTCATGGCGAGGCTTCTTCCGGGGCGGTGCCGCGGGGCGGCGCGAACTCGTGCACGAAGAGGCCGCTGCGGAGCTTCGGCTCGAACCAGGTGCTCTTGGGCGGCATGATCATCTCGGCGTCGCTGACGGCGAGCAGCTCCTCGAGCGAGGTGGGATGCATCGCGAAGGCGACTCCCCCCGAGTCGGCGCGGCGGGCGAGCTCCGCGACGCCGCGGATGCCTCCGACGAAGTCGATGCGGGGATCGCGGCGGGGGTCCTGGATGCCGAGGATCGGGCCGAGGACGCGATCCTGCAGCAGGCTCACGTCGAGGCTCGCGATCGGGTCCGCCCGATCGATGGTGGCGGGGTCGAAGGCGAGGCGGCGCCAGCGGCCGCCCACTCGGAAGTCGACGGTTCCCCGCGAGGCGGGCACGCCGTCGGCGTCGTCGAGGACCGTGCCGACCCGCCGCATCGCCTCGAGGAAGGCGTCCTCGTCGAGGCCGTTGAGGTCCCGCACCACCCGGTGGTAGGCGAGGATCTGCAGCTGGGCCTGCGGGAAGAGCACCGCGAGGAAGCGGCGATGCTCCTCGCCGCCGCCACCGCCGCCGCCGCCCGCCGCATCGATCTCCGCCGCGGCCCGCTCGGCGCCCGCGGAGCGGTGGTGCCCGTCGGCGATGTAGACCCGCGGCATCGCGGCGAACGCCGCGAGGTAGGGGGCGGGATCGCGGACCTTCCAGCCGGTGTGGGTCACGCCGTCGGCGGCGACGAAGTGGAAGAGGGGGCGGCTCGAGGTGTCGCCGGCCATGGCGGCGGCGATGCCCCCGTCGGGATCGCGGAAGCAGAGGAAGACCGGTTCGGCATGGCAGCCGGTGACGAGAAGGTGCCGGGTGCGGTCGTCCTCCTTGTCGGGGCGGGTCTTCTCATGGCGGCGGATCTCCCCGGAGCGGTACTGCTCGACCTCGACGCAGCCGACGATCCCCAGCTGCGAGCGGCCGCCCATCACCTGCCGGTAGAGATAGAGCGACGGTTCCGGATCCCGCTGCAGCACGCCCTCCGCGGCCATCGCCTGCAGGCGCTCCGCCGCGGCGAGATAGACCGCGGGGTCGTAGGGCGAGAGGCCCGGCTCGAGATCGATCTCCGATCGCACCACCCTCAGGAAGGAGAGGGGGCGTCCCTCCGCGAGGTGCCGGGCCTCGTCGGTCGAAACGGTGTCGTAGGGCACGCAGGACACCTCGGCGGCGAGGTTCCCGGGAGGTCGCAGAGCCGCGAAGGGATGGAGCCGAATCATGCTTCTCGGTCGGGTGGCGAAGGGTGCTGCGGGCAGCCGTTCCGCAAGGGACGAATGCTAGCAGGCGGGCGATTCGCATCGCCGCCGGCGGGGGAATCGGACATGGGACCGGGAAAACGGGGGATCGGGCTCAAGGAGCCCGTTCTTCGCGACGAACCCATGGGCGGGGGTGGTGAGCCGGTCGGGAGAGAGCGACCCGCAGCCCTCTGGAGACCCGCGTCGTGGAACACCTGACCACCGATTCCCGGACCGAGATGCCCGCTTCCGCCATCGCCCCCGCGGCCATGCCGCTCGACCTGCTCGTCGAGCCGAAGGCCGATCCCCGGGCCGGCCTCGAGGAGGATGCGCAGCGCCGGTCGGACGAATCCTTCGGCGTGCTCGGCGGCCACTCCTGGCCGCTTCGAGGCTGCGCCACGGCGTTCTGCCTCGGCGCCGAGCGGTTCGGGCAGATCGCCAACCTCACCGCCATCCGCTTCGGCGGCGGCGGCGTGGTCGCGGATGCGGCCGAGGAGATCCCTCCCGGCGCCGCGGTGTCGCTCGGCTTCGAGGCCCCCGGCTACCACGCCCGCCGCGGCGAGGTGGTGGCCTGCCGCCCCGGGTCGGAGGGGTTCCGGATCGCCATCCGCTTCGACGCACGGCTCGCGGCATGAGCGGCGACGCCTGTAGGGGTTGCGCGGCCTCGGGCAGAGGTCGATGCGGCGGCGTCCCTCAAGTCGGCGAGCGGATGGTCGATCTTTTCCGATCGCAGCTCGGCCGATCGCCGGAGCGGTGCCGTCGGAGGGAGGGCACCGGCCCCATCGAGACGGTCGACTCGCCATCGGCGGACCGAAAGGCCCGCCGACGGCTTCCCGCGGTCCCGCGGTGGGATCGCAGCGAGGTGCCGACGGAGCGGTGCTCCGGCGGAGCAGGCATGTCGGGAACGCAACTCGTTCCAAGGAGCAACCCATGAGCGTCACTCGCCCGCAGACCCGGAGCCGTCGTGGCTTCACCCTCATCGAGATCCTGATCGTCGTGGTGATCCTCGGGATCCTCGCCGCGATCGTGATCCCGCAGTTCTCCAGCGCCAGCAACGAGGCCGCGATCAGCAGCGTCCGCAGCCAGCTGCAGACCCTCCGCAGCCAGGTCGAGCTGTACCGCGTGCAGAACGGCCAGTACCCCGCCAACGGCCAGATCGGGTTCGACGCCGAAGGCAACTCGATCGCGGTCGCGGCGGAGAACGGATTCGCGCAGCTCCAGTCCGGCGGCTATCTGCAGCGTCTGCCCGAGCTGCCCGCGGGCTGGCTGATGGACCTGACCAACGGCGTGATCACCGTCGAGTGGACCGGCCAGGGCGACGCCCCCGCCGACGCCACCAACTGGTGATCCGCACCGAGTTCGTTCCCGACGCTCGTCCGGCGGGCCGCGGAGCCGAACGCTCCGCGGCCCGCCGAGACCTCGGCCGTCACGGAGGCACCGCCCGATGCGACGCGATCCTTCGCACCTCCCCGGCGCCGTCCGCCGCGGGTTCACCCTCGTCGAGCTGCTGATCGTGGTGGCGATCATCGGCATCCTCGCGGCGATCGTGGTGCCGCGGTTCGCCGATGCCCGCCGCGATGCCTCGATCTCGGCGGTCCGCAACCAGCTGCAGACGGTGCGGAGCCAGCTCGATCTCTACCGGATCCGCCACCGCGGCGCGGTGCCGCCGGCGAACACGCTCATGGAGACGCTCGTCTCCGAGTCGCTGCTCGGCCGCGTGCCGGAGTGGCCGGTCGGCTTCGCGGTGGATCTCGACCACTACGCCGCCACCGGCGCCATCCGGCTCTCCTACGACCCCGAGGTCGGCGGGGACCTCATCGACGGCGAGACGGTCGCGACCTGGTGAGCGGCCGCCGTCCGATTCCGCTCGGCCCGGCGTCCCGGCGAGCGGCACCGTGGAGGGCAGCCTGATGGACGCCATTCGATCGATCGCGACGCGACACGGCCGCGGACGCACCGCCCTGCTGCTGGCGGCGTCGATGGCCGCAGGCGTGCTGCTGGTGATGCGGGCGCCCTCGAGCGTCTCCGCCGACGCGGCCCTCGCCGAGCACTGGCGGGCCGATCTCGATGCGGCGCTGGCCGCGTCGGGCGTGCGGCTGCTCGGGGAGTTCCGCTCCGCCGGCGAGGATCCCTGCCTGGTGCTCGCGAGCGGCGACGGGGATGGCGATGCCGCCGGCGTGGCGATGCTGCGGCGGATGCCCGCAGCGCCCCCAGCGCGGGACTGGTGGGTCCTGTACCGGCCCGGCGAGGACGTGGCCGGCCTCGACGAGGCGTTTCCGCCCGGCTCGCCGTGGCACCTCGATCCATCCCGCCGCGCCGCGTGGCGGGCGCATCCGTCGGTGCAGGCGGTTCCGCTCGCTTCCGCGGATGCCCTTCCGGTGTCCGAGGCGATCGCGAGGTGGCAGGGGAGTTGCCCGTCGAGTGGGCAAGCCCGGCTCAGGTCGCCCTGGCAGGCGTCCGATCTTCCCTAGGTGCGTCCGCAGGCGATGCGCGACCGCGCTCGCGGAAGGTCCGCGGCGGCGGCCGCGGCATGGGAGTCCACCGATGCAACCGATGCAGGCGATGCGAGGGCACCGAACGATCCAGGCGCTGCTGGCGGCCAACGCGGTGCTGCTGGGGGCGATCGCCTGGGTGGAGCGGGACCGGTTCCTTCCGGCCGCCACCGCCTCCGCCGCGGCGGTCGAGGATGGCGAGGACCCCCAGAAGGGCGTCTCCAACGTGGCGTCGCGGCAGCGGAAGTCGATCATCGACGGCCTCGGGGCGATCGAGGATCGCCTCGACTCGATCGAGCGGCGGCTCCGCGAGGGCGTCCTTCGCGTCGAGATCGCCGAGGCGGAGCCGATGCGGTGAGACCGCGTCGTCGCCGGTCCTCGCCGCCGGTGGCGGTCCGCCGCGGCTACACGCTGCTCGAACTGCTGATCGTGGTGGTGGTGCTCGGCCTCGCCGCGGCGCTGCTGGTTCCCAACCTCGTCCGCCGCGACACCTACGCCGCGGAGGTCGCGCTGCGTCGCCTCGTCGCCGACATCACCTTCGCCCAAGCCGACGCCCTCGCGTCGCAGGGCTACCGCCGCGTGCACTTCCGGCAGGTGGAGACCGAGCAGGGGTCGCGCCTCGGGGTGGGATGGGGCGTCTACGAGATCGAGGAGTCGCAGCTCGAGGGCGAGATCGATCCGGCTCTCCTCGCGGCGGTGCGGGATCCGCTCGCCGGCGGCGAGCAGTCGATGGAGCTCGACCTCCTCGACGATCCGCGGTACCGCGGCATCAGCCTCCGCGGCATCGACTTCGACGGCGGCCGCGGGTGGATCACCTTCGATCCCCTCGGCGGCACCATCGGACCAGACGGCGTTCCCGGCACCGGCGGAAGCCTCGAGCTCAGATCGGACAGCCTGACCTTCCGGGTCTCGATCCAGCCCTTCACGGGAAAGGTGAGCGTGGCGAGGGTCGATCCCTGAACGGGGCCTCGCGGCAGGTGGGCCGCGCGGCCCCGGCATGACCGGAAACTCGAGGAGGCGAGAGAGATGCGACAGGACGGACGGGCCCTGCGCCCGCTTCGCTGCGACTGGAGACGGGGACTGCTGCCGGCGATGGCGCTGGCGGCGGCCCTCGGCGGACTCGTGGCGACCCGGCCCGCAAGCGTCTCCGCGGAGATTCCCGCGGCCGCGCGGGCCACGACGATCGAGGACCTTCCGGCGCCCCCGCGCCTGACCGCGACGATCTCGACGATCGTCGCCCGTGCCGGCGGCGACGTCCGCATCCTCGCGGTGGAGGCGGCGCTGCCCGCCGCGGACGAGACGCGGATGCGGATCGCGGGCGGCCTGCCGATGCGGATCCTCGGGACCGCGGCATCCCCCGAATCGCTCGAGCGGTTCGTGACGGCGCTTCGCGAACACGCCTTCCTCGGGCCGGTCGAACTGACCGAAGCGCCGGTGCGGGCGAACGGGGCCTTCGAGGTTCGCATCGGAGACCCGGCGGAAGTGCTCTTTCCCCGATCCCGCACGGCCGCCGGCGAGGCGTTGGCGACGGGAGGCGGACGATGAGACTCACGATGCCGCGTCGCCGCGACGCCGGCCTTCTCGTCGCGGTGCTTGCGACGGGCACCGCCGCGGCCCTCGCCGCGACGCGTGGTCCCGGTGGCGGCCCTTCCGCAACTCCGGCGGTCGCCTCCCGCGCGGCTCTCGCGACTGCGGCGACCGACTCCTGGAGAAGCGTGCTGGCGGGGATCGACGCGTCGCTGCCGGCGGCAGGGGAGTGCCCGCACGCGGCGCGGTGCTTCGAAGCCGATGGCGCTGCGGCGTTCGCCTGGGTGCGGGCGCTCGAGGCGGCGCGGTGGCCCGCGCCGGCGCTGCTTCGCATCGAGGCGTCGCGGGCGGAGTCGCCGCTCGGCTCGGCGGGCACGGTGTGGGTGGAGCTTGCGGCGCCGATCGAGGCGTCGCCGGCACGGGCCGCGGGAAGGAGCGAGGCATGAACGCACGGATCCGACGGGACGCGTCGCGGCGGCGGGCGTGGCGGCTGATCCGCCTGCTGGCGCCCATCCTCGCGGTGGCGGTGGTCCTGTGGCTCAAGCCGATGGGCCTGCTGCTCTGGGCGAGGCTGCGGATCCTCACCAACATCCCCCGCACCGCGATGGCGGAGGAGCCGCCGGAGTGGATGCGGTCGTTCCCGGACCTTGCGGCGAGGCCGCTGCCGCCGCCGATTCCGGCGATGGCGACGCCGCTGCCGTCCGACTCCGGTCCCTGAGCAAAGTCGCTCCGGAAACTCGCCGAAGTCTCCGCAACGCCCCCCGGGTTCGCGGCCGTGCTTCGCACGGCGCCTGGGGATGCAGTGCGGAGCCGGCGACGATGTCCCACCACAGCATTCGATCGGAGAGAAACCCCGTCCGCGGCCCCCGGTCCGTTGCGGCGGCGCTGGCCGCCGCGGCGCTCGCCGCGGCGATCGCGCCCGCCGCGTGGCCGCAGGAGTCGAGCGGTGTCGTCGTCGACGACTTCGGGACCGTGGACATCGCGGTGCAGGACACCGACCTCGCGCAGGTGCTGCAGATGCTGGCGCTGGAGAGCCGCCGCAACATCATCACCAGCAAGCGGGTCTCGGCGCGGGTGACCGCCAACCTCTTCGACGTGAACTTCAAGGAGGCGCTCGACGCGATCCTGAAGGTCAACGGCTACGGCTACATCGAGCAGGGCAACTTCATCTACGTGCACACCCTCGATGAGATCGCGGAGATCGAGCGGTCCCGCAAGACCCGCGAGAGCCGGCGGTTCCAGCTCGAGCACATCGCTCCGCAGGACGCCATGGAGTTCGTGCAGCCGCTCGTCTCCGAGCGGGGCCGCCTCTCCGTCGCCGGCGAGGTCGAGCGGGGCTTCCAGCCCGGCACCTCCACGGGCGGCGAGGACAGCTGGGCCTACGGGGCCATGCTCGTCGTCAACGACTTCCCGGAGAACCTCCAGGCGATCGCCAACCTGCTCGCGGAGATCGACACCCCGCCCAAGCAGGTCGTCGTCGAGGCGACCGTCGTCGAGACCAAGGTCAACGAGGACAACGCCTTCGGCGTGGACTTCTCGGTGCTGCTCGGCGGCCCGATGTTCTCCGACTTCGCCAGCCCGCTCGCGGTGGTGAACCAGCTGATCAACCCCGGCATCCTCGGCCCCAGCACGCCCGACCAGGCGGAGGCGGTGGTGTCGACGGTGGGCGGCACCGCGGGCCCGGGCGGCCTGAAGGTCGGCGTGGTCCAGGGCGACGTCTCGGTGTTCCTGCGGGTGCTCGACCAGGTCACCGACACCACCGTGCTCGCCCGGCCGCGGGTCATGGCCCTCAACCGCCAGCGGGCCCAGGTGCTCGTGGGCCGCCGCCTGCCCTACCTCTCGTCCACGCAGACCGAGACCTCGACCACGCAGACGGTGAACTTCCTCGACACCGGCATCCGCCTGATCTTCCGTCCCTTCATCTCCAGCGACGGCAGCATCCGCCTCGAGCTCGCCCCGAGCGTCTCCTCGGCGACGCTGATCAACTCGACCGCGGGCTCCGACAGCGGGCAGCGGGTGCCCGAGGAGAACGTCAGCGAGATCACCACCAACGTCCGCCTGCAGGACGGGCAGACCCTCGTGCTCGGCGGTCTGTTCACCGAGGACACCACCGTCACCCGCCGGCAGGTGCCGTGGCTCGGCGACATCCCCGTGGTGGGCGCCGCCTTCTCCGGCCAGGACGACACCATCGTCCGCCGCGAGATCATCTTCCTGATCACGCCGACCATCATGAACGACCGCCTCGCCGACACCTGGGCCCGCGAGGCCGAGGAGTTCGTCGACGCGGTGAAGGTCGGCGCCCGGGCGGGCCTGCTGCCCTTCAGCCGCGAGCTCGTCAGCGGCAACCACAACCAGGAGGCGTTCGAGGCGTTCGAGGCCGGCGACCCCGAGCGGGCGATGTTCCACATCAACGCCTCGCTTCGGGTGAACCCCAACCAGCCGGAGATCATCCGCCTCCGCAGCGAGATCCAGCGGGCCGACGGCGCCGTGCAGCCCAGCCGCAGCCTGCTCGAGCGGATCCTCGACCGCGAGCACGCTCCGGTGCCGCCCGTTGAGCGGGCCGAGACGCCCACCCGCGACCCGCTGCTCGGATCGGTCCCCGCCGGTTCGGGCGCCCGCGCCGGCGCCGATCCCGGCACCGCGCCGTGACCGCCGCCCCTCCGCCCCGAACCGCGATCCCTCCGAAGGAGCCCCCGATGCCCGCATCGAAGATTCCGCACCTCGCCGTCGTGCTGCTGACGCTGGCCGTCGCCGGGTGCGGCGGGCCGACCAAGAAGGGTCAGCAGGCCCGCAACGAGGCCAACTCGCGGATGAACCTCACCAACAGCCGCATCGCCTACGAGCAGGCGGAGCAGGCGTTCCTCGCGGGGCAGTTCGATCGGGCGATGCGGGAGATCGGCACGGCCATCTCCCGCAGTCCCGAGCAGGCCGAGTACAAGATCCTGCTCGGACGCATCCTGCTCGAGACCCATCGCCTGCAGTCGGCGCTGGAGGCCTTCGACGCGGCGATCGCCCTCGACGGGAACCTTCCCGACGCCCACTACTACCGCGGCATCGTGCTGCAGCGGTGGAGCCGCCACGACCAGGCCGCCGACGCCTACGCGAAGGCCTTCGAGCTCGACGGCTCGCGGATCCAGTACCTGCTCGCGGCGGCGGAGTCGGAGGTGGCCCTCGGCCATGCCGACCTCGCGGAGGCGAGGCTCCTGCCGCAGGTGGCCTTCTTCGACCACCATGCCGCGATCCACCAGCTGCTCGGGCAGATCTCGATGATGCAGGGCGAGTTCCCGGAGGCGGTGCAGCGGTTCCGCAAGGCCCAGCTGCTCGTGCCGGAGGACCGCATGCTGCTCGAGGAGCTGTGCCGCGCCCAGCAGCGGAGCGGCGACCTCGCGGGCGCCCTCGGCAGCGTGCGGCGCCTGCAGTCGCTCGCCCCGGAGGCGTGCCGCGACCTGCTGCGACTCGAGGCGCGGTTCCTCGCCGAGCTCGCCCGCTACAGCGAGGCCCGCAGCGCCTACATCGAGCTGACCCGCCTGCATCCGGAGGATCTCGAGGCGTTCATCGAGCTCGCCGGAGTGTCCCACCACCTCGGCGACCAGCGCCGCCTGCAGCAGTGCGCCGACCGCATCGCCCTGCTCGCGCCGGACCGCTGGGAGGGGCACTTCTTCAGCGCCCTGGTGGACCGTGCCGAGGGCCGCGGCGACGACGCCGTCCGCGAGCTCCGCCGCGCCGTCGATCTCGCCCCCGAGAATCCCACGCCGCGGATCCTGCTGGGCATCGAGCACCAGCGGGCCGGACGCCTCGACGAGGCCTATCGGGCCTTCGCGGGGGTGCTGCGGCTCGAGCCGGACCATCCCATCGCCCGCCGCCTGATCGCGCAGGTCGATCCGGCGATCGATGCCCGTCCCGCCGCGACGCCGTCGCGTGCCCTCGTGGGCGTGGGCGGCGGGTTCTCGGCGGACATCGACTGACCGCCTGGCGCGGCTGCGCGGGCGGTGCCGCCGCCGCCGTGCCTCGGCGCAGGCCGATGCGGCGCCCCGCCTGAAGGCGAGGCGGACGACGGACGATCCCACGGAGGGTCGGGACGAGATCTCGTCCCGCACAAGCAACCCGAGAGGCGGAGAAGAGATGGACTTCCAATCCGATCGCGTGCGCGGACCCGCGGCGGGCCGCATCGTCGCGGCGTCGCTGCCGCTGGCGCTCGCATCCCAGTCGCTGCTTGCGGGAGGCTTCGTGCCGGTCCGCCTCGCGATGGGAGGCCTGGTGCGGTGGCCGCGGGCGTCCCGGCCCGCCGACACGCTTCGGATCGACTGCCTGCGGCGAAGCCCGCTGCTGGAGCGACGCCTTGCCGCCGCGTGGCGGCGGTGGCGGAGCGGCGGGGAGGCCTCGGCGGAGGAGCTTCTGGAGGGATGCTGGGCGATCCCTCTCGGCCCCGATGCGGGCATGCTCTGGGCGGCGATCGCCTTCGGCGAAGCGTTCCTGCAGAGCGACGAGTTCGGGGCGTGCTGCCGCGGCATGCCCGGCGACCGCCGGGCGATGGAGGCGATCTTCCGCCGCCTCGGCCTGGTGCGGGCGGAGGAGCTGCACCGCCAGACCACCCTCCTGCAGGGCCTGTGGCAGAGCCTGCCCTCGCGGGCGGGGTCGGGCGTGCGTCCGGTGGGCGGCGACAGCGCCACGCCATCGCGGGCGCCGATCGAGGCCCTTGTCGCAGGCATCGATCGGCGGGACCCCACCAATCGCGGGCACTCCCGGCGGGTGGCGGTGCTGAGCCGCCTGCTCGCCGAGGCCGCCGGCCTCTCGTCGCGGGAGATCCGCCGCGCCGAACTCGCGGGCCTCGTCCACGACGTGGGCAAGGTGGCGCTGCCGAGCCGCATCCTGCGCAAGCCGGGTCCGCTCGACGCCCGCGAGTACGCCCTGGTGCGGCGGCATCCGCAGATCGGCTGCCGCATGCTGAAGGGCTGGCTCGGCCTTCGCAGCGTGCTCGGCGCGGTGCGGCACCACCACGAGCGCTGGGACGGCCTCGGCTATCCCTTCGGCCTGCGGGGCGAGGCGATCCCGCAGCTGGCGAGGATCGTCGCGATCGCCGACGCCTACGACGCAATGATCTCCGACCGCCCCTATCGGCCGGCGCTCTCCGCGGAGGCGGCGCGGGAGGAGCTTCGACGCGGCCGCGGCACCCACTTCGATCCCGAGCTCGTCGACGCGTTCCTTGCGATGAGCCCCGCCGATCTCGCCGCCTACGACCGCCAGCGAAGCGTGGAGCGTCGCCGCGGCTCGTCGCGGGCCGCCTGACTCGTCCGCGGCGCGTTCGGGTTCTGTCCGGTCGGCTTGCCCATCGACGACCGCTCGATAGCATCGCCGCACCCGCGGGAGAGTCCCGAGCCATGGACGGTTCGGAGCCGGCGGGATTCCTCGGCGGCGGCCTGGAGGCCGCCCGACCCGGGAGCGGATCATGTTTCACCGATCGACGGGTGCCGCGGATGGCGCATACGTGCGGCATCTCGTGTCGTTGCTGAGTCGCGTGGAACGGCTGGCGGTGACCCTCTACTACACCGAGGAGCTCACCGTCGCCGAGATCGCCGCGGTGACCGAACTCCCCGCGACGGAGGTGCAGCAGCATCTCGACTCCGCGCTGCGACGGATCCGCGAGGCGACCTCGGGCGACGGCGTTCCCGTGGCCCGATCCGCCTGAGGCGGCCGGCGGCCTGCCCGCAGCGTCGCCGGCGTCGCCTGCAATCGCGGTCGATCCCTAGCGGGGCAGCAGGCGCCAGTCGGCCCGGTCCGCCTGATCCGCCCAGAGCCGCATGTCCCGCAGCGTCTCGATCGGGCGGATCTCCACGTGGCCGTCGGTGAAGCCGGCCACGCAGCGGTCTTCCCGCCTCGAGGCGGCATGCCCGCTCGAGGCGGGATCGCGAGGGTCGAGCGGGTCCGACCACACCGGCTCGGTGAACTGCGGCGCCCGCAGGCGGAACCATCCCTCGATGCGGGGACCTCCAGGCGACTCGGCGTCCGCCGACGCGGCCGAGGCGAGGGCCAGCACCTCCTGCGGACGGACCAGTTCACCGAGGCTCTGCCGGTAGAAGTCGCCGAAGACGGCGCGGAAGCCGGCGTTGAAGCCGCCGTAGCCCTCGTCGCCGCCCACGAAGGTGCCGTTGAGGCCGAATCGCGGCAGCAGGCTCGAGCGGTAGAGGTACTCGCTGCGGTCGTCGGACTCGAGGGCGAGCAGCGACCGCCGGACCTCCGGATCGAAGAGATCCTGCATGGCGTTGCCGAGGTAGGGCGCGATCCGCCAGGGGTACCGGGCGGCGGCGATGCCGATCGTCTGCGGGCCGATCGCGTGTCCGCGCTCGTCGTAGGCGGGCAGGCCGCTGCGGTAGCCGGGCATGATCCGCCCACGCTGCTCGAACGCGTAGAGGTTCCAGGCGGCGAGCACGCTGCGGGCCGCCGAGGCCTCGGCGGTCTCCGCCGCTCGCGCCCGCACCTGCCCCGCGACCGGGACGAGGATCGCGACGAGCGAGACCGTCACGGCGATCACCACCAGCAGTTCGACGAGGCTCAGTCCACGCGCCCGCGGACTCGCCCGACGGACCGTGCGGCCGCGGCAGGTCGGAAGCGAAGTCGAGTCGGTCAGTCGGGGCGGCACGGGGATCGGCGACGGCGAAGCGAGGGAGGGCAACGACGGGCGTCGAACCGTCAGGCGGAGGGCGAAGGGAGGAATTGGGGGGATCTCGAGCAGCGTCGACAGGTCGGGACGGTCGGATCTGTTCTCGACGGCGTTGGCAGAGGTTCGAACGGACTCGCCTCAAGGGGCGGACGGGCAGATGGCTCTTGGGGGGATGGATCGGCGGAGGGCAGGGGATTCGTCGCGATTGCCCCGACGGAGACACCCGCCGGAGCAGAGGCGTCGAGATGGCGGCCGCAGACGGATGGGGAGCGTTCGGATCGAGGCAGGCGGGGATGCGTGGGGTGGGGTCGGCGTGGGCCTCGGGCGGGTGGCGGAGGGACTCGCTGGCGATGGCGGGGGTGGGGATTGACCGTCGTGGAGTGTCATTGAGACTGATTCTCAATCGCATGCTATCCTCCCGCCGTCAAACCCGCCACGGCATCGATCGCTGGCGGCTGCCGGAGACCTCTTTATGGATCACCCGACTCCGCCATCGGCGTCCCCCGCCCGCCCCCGATGCCCTCGGGGCGAGTCGCGGGCCGCCGAGCGGCCCTCGCTTGCCGCCATGCTTCGCGAGCGGACCCGCGACGCCCATCACCGCGCCGAGCACCACCCGCTGCAGCAGCGGATCGTGCGGGGCGAGGTCGATCCTCGCGACTATGCGGTCTTCGCCGCGGCCCTTCGCCGGGTGCACGATCGACTCGAGCGGGAACTCGATCTCGCCGCCGGACTCGACCCGCGGGTGGCGGCGGTGTTCGCCGAGCACCATCGTCGCCTCGACCACTTCGATGCGGATCTCGCCACGCTCGGGCATGCCGGGTTCTCGCTGCCGGAGGCGGTGGCGGAGGCGGCGGGCGCCGCCGCATGGCTTCGCGTCGGCGCCTGCCCGCATCGCGGCAGCGTGCCGGCGGTCGCTTGGCTCGGGGTCCTCTACGTCCTGGAAGGCAGTTCCAACGGCGGGCAGGTGATCGCAAGGGTCCTGCGGCGTGCCTGGGCGTGGCCGGAGGACTCGCTTCGCTCCCTCGATCCCCACGGAAGCGCGACCCGCACCCGCTGGGCGGAGTTCCGCGAGCGACTCGATGGGCAGGCCTTCGACGAGCGGGAGCGGGAGGCGATCGTCGCCGCCGCGAGCGGCACCTTCGAAGGCCTTGCCGCGCTGATGGACGCGGTGGAGGCGTCCGCGGTCGTCGCCTGATCGCCCGCGAATCCGCACCGCCGATCCATCCAAGGCCCGCGAGACGGCGAATGCGCCGCTTCCCCGAACCAAGGCCACTCCCATGCGAACCCCTGCCATGCCATCCAACACTCCACGCCTGCGGATCGCGGCGATGCTCGCGGTGCTCGCGTCGGCGGGCCTCGTCGGCGACGCCCTCGCCGACGACCCGGTCCTGTCGGTCGAGTTCGATGCCCCGGCGGCAGACCGCTGGAACTACCCCTTCAACTCGACGCCCGGCGCCCGCTGGACCGCCTCGGTCTTCGGCAACGAGGCGGGTTCGCCGCTCTTCGACAACCGCGATGGGCAGATGGTGCTCGCCTTCGACACCGACGAGCAGATCGCCGCGGGGCTGGGCGCCGACCGCTACGAGGTGCTGGCGATCCGCCTGCACCTGCGGAACGCGTCCGATGGCACCTGGCTCTACAGCACCGAGGTGGAGCCGTGGCAGAGCTTCCTGCCGCCGGACGATCCCCGGGCCATCCCGGACCCGGCGCCGGGCGAGCCGATCGAACTGTTCGGCACCGGATTCCGCAGCGGCTTCTCGCCGTTCTCGTGGCAGGAGAATGCACCCTTCGGCTTCGGCGACCCGCTGGCGCCGGGAGTCCGCGTCGCCCATGCGATGGACTTCGACGAAGGCGGCGCTCCGCGGGACGTCTCCAACAGCGTCCGCGGCGAGTTCACACCGCAGCCGTGGGCGATCGGCACCGTCGAGTCGCTGAAGCAGGGCGAGACGGTGCCCTACGACGCGGAGGTCTCGTTCGAGGTGGATCTCTCCATGCCCGGCGTCGCGGCGTACTTCGCCGAGGCGATCGACCGCGGGCGTCTCCTGCTCTCGGTGACCTCGATGGCCCGGGTCGTGCAGCAGGGCAGCGCCTTCCCCTCGTTCCACTGCAAGGAGAGTCCGCTCGTCGAACTCGGCGTCACCTCGGCGGCGCGGCTCGAGGTCGAGGTGCGGGTGCACGGATCGCCGCCGCGGCCGGGGGACCTCGACGGCGACGGCGTCGTCGGCGGTGCGGACCTCGGCATCCTGCTGCAGAACTGGGGCACGGCGGGCCCCGCCGACCTCGACGGCGACGGCGTCGTCGGCGGCGCGGACCTCGGCATCCTGCTGCAGAACTGGGGCGGCTGACCGTCCGCGGGCGGTCGCCGCGACCGGACGACGAAGCAAGGCGCGGCGTCCCGGGACACCGACCCGAACACTCGGATGCGTGAGACGCCAAGATCCGCGAGAGGCGGCCGGACTCCCGCGAGCCGAGAGAGCGGCTCCTCGGGTCTTATGGTCGGAGGGTCGGTCTGGAGCAGGGAACGCTCCGGCCCGGCCCCGCAGGCTCCTCACCCCTCCTCGCCCTCCCGCAGCTGCGCGAGCACCGAGAGGTCCTCGAGGGTGGTGGTGTCCTGGGTGGTCTCGCGTCCGGCGGCGACGTCCCGCAGCAGGCGACGCATGATCTTGCCGCTTCGGGTCTTCGGGAGCGAGGCGGTGAATCGCAGCAGGTCCGGCCGGGCGATCGGCCCGATCTCCTTCGCGACGTGGGCGAGCAGCTCCTGCCGCAGCGCGTCCGAGGGCTCCTGCCCGGCCTTGAGGGTCACGAACGCGGCGACGCCGGTGCCCTTGATCTCATGGGGCATGCCGACGACCGCGGCCTCGGCGACGCGGTGGTCGCTGACGATCGCGGACTCGACCTCGGCGGTGCCGAGGCGATGCCCCGAGACGTTGAGCACGTCGTCGATGCGGCCCATGATCCAGAAGTAGCCGCGGTCGTCGCGGCGGGCGCCGTCGCCGGCGAGGTACATCCCCGGCACCCGCGACCAGTAGGTGTCGAGGAAGCGCTGCCGGTCGCCGCGGACGCCCCGCAGCATGCCCGGCCAGGGCTTGCGGACGACGAGCAGGCCTCCGGCGTTCGCGGGCTGCTCGCGGCCCTGCTCGTCGACGATCGCCGCGTCGATCCCGGGGAAGGGCAGGGTGCAGCTGCCGGGCACGAGCGGCATCGCCGCGGGCAGCGGCGTGATCATGTGCCCGCCGGTCTCGGTCTGCCACCAGGTGTCCACGATCGGGCAGCGGCCGCCGCCGATCGTCTCGTGGTACCAGACCCACGCCTCGGGATTGATCGGCTCGCCGACGCTGCCGAGGACCCGCAGGCTCGAGAGGTCGTGCCGCCGCGGATGCTCGTCGCCCCAGCGCATGAAGGAGCGGATCGCCGTCGGGGCGGTGTAGAAGTGCGTGACCTGGTGCCGCGCGACGATCTCCCAGAAGCGGTCCTCCTTCGGGAAGTTCGGGGCCCCCTCGTACATGAGCGTGGGCACCCGATGGGGCAGCACGCCGTAGACGATGTAGCTGTGCCCGGTCACCCAGCCGATGTCGGCGGTGCACCAGTAGACCTGCCCGCAGCCGGGGCGGAGGTTGAAGGTCCACTTGGCGGTGATTCCCGCGTGGACCATGTAGCCGCCGGTGGTGTGGACGATCCCCTTGGGCTTGCCGGTCGAGCCGGAGGTGTAGAGCAGGAAGAGCAGGTCCTCGCTCTCCATCGCCTCGCAGGGGCACTCGTCCGAGGCCGCCGCGACCGCATCGAGCCAGCGATGGTCGCGGCCCTCCTGCCAGGCGATCTCGTTGCCGCACCGCTCCAGGACGAGCACCGTCCGGACCTCCGGCAGGCTGCGGCACGCCTCGTCGACGTTCGCCTTGAGCGGCACCACCTTGCCGCGGCGCCACCCGCCGTCGCAGGTGAGGATCACGCGGCTCTCCGCGTCGTGCACGCGGTCGACGATCGCCGACGCCGCGAAGCCGCCGAAGATGATCGAGTGGGCGGCGCCGATCCTCGCGCACGCGAGCATCGCGATCGCGAGCTCCGGCACCATGCCCATGTAGATCGTGACCACCTCGCCCCGACGCACGCCCAGCGCCTTGAGGGCGTTGCCGAGCCGCGCGGTCTCCCGCTGCAGGTCGCGGTAGGTCAGGCGGCGGATCTCCGGGCCGCCTTCGCCGGTCGGCTCGCCCTCCCACAGGATCGCCACCTCGTCGCCGTGGCCCGCGAGCACCTGCCGATCGACGCAGTTGTGGCAGAGGTTCGTGGTGCCGCCGACGAACCACTTCGCGTCGGGCAGGTTCCACTCGAGCACGCGGTCCCAGCGGCGGAACCAGTCGAACTCGCTCGCGAGCTCGCCCCAGAAGCCCTCGGGATCGCGGAGGCCCCGCTCGTGCAGGGCGCGGTAGGACTCCATCGAATCGACCCAGGCCCCGCCGACCCGTTCGGCGAACTCCGCCGGCGGCGGGAAGAGGCGGGTCTCGTGCAGGACCGACTCGATGCCGCCATTCGCGGCGCCGGAGGAGGATGTCTGGCTCATGGACTGCTCCCGGGAGGCCTCGGGCCCGCGCTGCGTGCGGGCTCAGTGGCGACTGTGCTGGTGGCCGAGCTTCGTGCCCGCAAACGCCCGTGCCGCCACCAGCGCCTCGGGCAGCTTCGCGGGATCCTTGCCGCCCGCCTGGGCGCTGTCGGGCTTGCCGCCGCCGCTGCCGTCGACGGCCTTGGCGGCCTCCCGCACCCAGTCGCCGGCCTTCAGTCCCTGCTCGATCATCGCCTTGGGGACGATCGCCGCGATCGCGACCTTGCCGCCCTCGGAATCGATCGCCGCGAGCAGCGCCGCGGCTCCGGGGCGGTTGCCCCGCACGAGATCGATCGCAGCCATCAGGGCGTCGCGGTCGCCCTCGCCCACGCTTCCGACGACGACCATGCCCCGCTCCTCCTCGAGCAGCGAGCGGGCCGCGGCGAGGGTGCCCTCGCGGAGGACGGCGCTGCCTTGCCGGCGGACCTCCTTCACGCGGTCGCGGATCGCATCGAGGTGCTGCTGCAGGCGAAGGCGATCGACGGCCCCGATCGGAAGGCTCTCGAATGCCGGGGCGATCTCGGCGGCCTCGGCGAGAAGCGCCTCGCCCTCGAGCGCCGCGGCCGCCTGCATCCGCTCCTCGAGCGCCGCCGCTGCCGCCGCCGCCGCATGGGCGGCCACGCCGGTCACCGCGAAGATCCGCCGCACGCCCGCGGCGAGGGCCTGCTCGGAGAGCAGCACGAAGCGGCCGATCTCGGCGGTCGAGGCGACGTGGGTGCCGCCGCAGAACTCCACCGAACGCGTCGCCCACTCGGGATTCGCGGGATCGGCGAGCAGCGTGGCCACGGGCACCCCGATGCTCACCACCCGCACCGGATCGGGATAGCGCTCGCCGAAGACGGCGCGGAGGCCGGCGATCGATCGGGCGGCCTCGAGCGGGGCCGCATCGGCATGCACCGCATGGTTCTCCGCGATCGCCGCGTTGACGAGTCCCTCCACCTCGGCGATCTCCGCGGGCGAGAGGCCCCGCGAGGCGGCGTAGTCGAAGCGCAGCCGCTCCGGATCGACGAGCGACCCCCGCTGGTCGCTCTCGCCGCCGGCGACCTGCCGCAACGCGAGGTTGAGCAGATGCGTGCCGGTGTGGTTGGCCTCGAGGTGGCGGCGGCGGTTGCGGTCGACGGCAAGCTCGGCATGGTCGCCGATCCGCAGCTCGCCACGCTCGACCCGCACCCGGTGCAGCACGAAGGGCCCGCAGCGGCGGGTGTCGAGCACCTCGGCGACGCCATGGTCGCGGCCCTGCTCGCCGGCGCGATCCACGTGGATCGAACCGGCGTCGCCCACCTGCCCGCCGCTCTCGGCGTAGAAGCAGGTGCGATCGAGGATGACCGAGACGGTCTCGCCCGCGTCGGCGCGGCCCTCGAGGCGCCGGCCGGTCCAGATCGCGGCGACGCTCGCCCGGAGCGGCTTGGAGTCGTGCTTGAATCGGTCGTCGGTGGGGTGCACGCCGCTTCGCTCGAGTTCCGCGAGCACGTCCGGCGGCAGCGCAAGGGCGTCGCCGTCCTCGTGGGCGCCCGCGCGGCTCGCGGCCCGGGCGGCCTGCATCCGCTGCTCGTAGCCGGCGAGATCGACGGCGAGGCCCCGCTCGCGGGCCATCACCTCGGTGAGGTCGATCGGGAAGCCGTAGGTGTCGTGGAGGCGGAAGGCGTCCTCGCCGCCGATGCGCCCATCCTCGGCCCGCGAGGCGGCCTCCGCGAAGAGCACCAGGCCCCGATCGAGGGTGCGGAGGAACGCCCGCTCCTCCTCCTCGAGCACCCGCGCGATCCGCTCCCGCTGGGCGACGAGCTCGGGGAAGACCTCGCCGAGGGTCTCCTCGATCGCCGGCAGCAGGCGATGCAGGCACTCGCCCCGGAAGCCGAGCTGCTGGTGGCCGAAGCGGACGGCGCGGCGGAGGATCCGCCGCAGGACGTAGCCCCGGCCCTCGTTGGAGGGCGAGGCGCCGTCGGCGATGGCGACGCTCAGGCAGCGGAGATGGTCGGCGACCACGCGGTAGGCGACGTCGGTGGGGTCCTCGAGGGCGCCGCGGTAGGGCCGGGCCCCGCCGATCTCGGCGATCGCCCGGAAGATCGGCAGGAAGAGGTCGGTGTCGTAGTTGCTGCGGACGCCGGCGATCACCGAGACGAGGCGCTCGAGGCCCATGCCGGTGTCGACGTGCCTCGCGGGCAGCGCCTTCAGCGAGCCGTCGCCCTCGCGGTTGAACTGGATGAAGACGAGGTTCCAGATCTCGAGGACGTCCGGGTCGCCGGTGTTGACGAGATCCGCGGCGTCGCGTCCGCCCACGCGGTCGAAGTGGATCTCCGAGCAGGGGCCGCAGGGGCCGGTGTCGCCCATCTCCCAGAAGTTGTCCTTCATCGAGCCGGGCAGCACCCGCTCGGGGGGCAGATGCCGCCGCCAGAGGTCCCGCGCCTCGACGTCCGCGGCGAGGCCCGAGGCCTCGTCGCCGCCGAAGTAGGTCGCGTAGAGGCGGGAGGCGTCGAGGCCGTAGACCTCGGTGAGCAGCTCCCACGCCCAGTCGATCGCCTCGGCCTTGAAGTAGTCGCCGAACGACCAGTTGCCGAGCATCTCGAAGAAGGTGTGGTGGTAGGTGTCCCGCCCCACGTCCTCGAGGTCGTTGTGCTTGCCGCCGGCGCGGATGCACTTCTGGGTGTCGGCGGCGCGGCGGTAGGGGCGGGTTCCCTGCCCGAGGAACACGTCCTTGAACTGGTTCATCCCCGCGTTGGTGAAGAGCAGCGTGGGATCGTCGTGGGGCACCACCGGCGCCGAGGGCACCACCGCGTGCCCGCAGCGGTCCCTGAAGAACTCGAGGAACCGCCGGCGGATCTCGTGGTGGGAGGTGGGGGAGCCGGTGGACGAGGCGGAGGGGGAAGGGGAGGAAGGGCTCATGGGGCGTCACCGTCGCGGACGCCGCCGGGCGTCGAGGCGATCGGCCTCGACCGCGGCTCCGGAGGGCGTCGAATCGGCGGGGGAAGGCCCGCGCCGGGGGAACGCGCGAGAGTACAGGCGGTCTCGGCGCTTGTCGATAACTGGCGAGTCGCGTCGGTCGCCTCGCCACGGCCCCGATCGCCGGCCCCGTCCCGCGAGGACCGATGCTCTCCGCCGCGAACCCCACGATCCCCGCACGCCCGTCGCCGCCGCTGTGCGTGGATCTCGACGGCACCCTCGTCCGCGGCGACCTGCTGCGGCAGGCGTTCATCGGCCTCGCGGTGCGGCGTCCCCTTGCGGCGGTTGCGGCGTTGCTCCAACTCCGGCGGGGGAGGGCCGCGTTCAAGGCGGCGGTCGCGGCGAGATCGCCGGTGGACGCGGCGGCCCTCTCCTACCGCGAGGAGGTCCTTGCGTGGCTCCGGGGGCAACGCGAGGCGGGGCGGCGTCTGGTGCTGGCCACCGCCGCCGATCGCGGCCACGCCGAGGCGGTGGCGGCGCACCTGGGAATCTTCGAGGAGGTGCTTGCGTCGGATGGGGTTCGGAACCTCGGTGCCGGCCGAAAGCGGGACCTGCTTCGATCGCGGTTCGGCGAGGGAGGATTCGACTACCTTGGCGACCATGCCCGAAAGGACCTTCCGGTGTTCCTCGCGGCTCGCGGATGCGGCCTCGTGGCCTCCGCGGTCTCGCTGCGGGGCCGCCTCGAGGCCGAGGGGCGGATGGTGCTGGAGACCTTTCCCGTGAGCACGACGCTCGCCTCGACGCTGCTCCGCGCCATGCGATGGCACCAGTGGGCGAAGAACCTGCTGCTGCTCGTGCCGATCGTCACCGCCCACCGCGTCGCCGACGCCGGGGCGTGGGCCTCCGCGGGCATCGCCTTCGCCGCCTTCTGCATGCTGGCGTCGGCGACCTACCTGCTCAACGACCTGCGGGACCGCGACGCCGACCGGCGGCATCCCTCCAAGCGGTGGCGGCCGATCGCCGCCGGCGAACTCGCGGCCCCGGCGGCCCTCGCGCTTGCGGTGGCGCTGCTCGCCGCCTCGGCCATCCTCGCGATGCTGCTGCCGGCGGGCTTCCGCCTCTGCCTCCTCGGCTATCTCGCCGTCACCGTCGCCTACACCCTGCTGCTGAAGCGGCTCGTCCTCGTCGACGTGGTCGCCCTCGCGGCGCTCTACACGGTGCGGATCGTCGCCGGAGCGATGGCGATCGCGGTGCCGCTCTCGCCGTGGCTGCTGGTCTTCTCGCTCTTCGTCTTCACGAGCCTCGCGTTCCTCAAGCGGCACGTCGAGCTTCGGCGGACCGCGGTCCCCGAGGGCGGGCCGCTCGCCGGGCGGGGCTACCGCGCCGAGGATGAGGCCACCATCCGGACCGCCGGCATCGCCTGCGGCCTGCTGTCGTCGCTGGTGCTCGCCCTCTATGCCCAGAGCGAGCAGGTCGAGGCGCTCTACCGGACGCCGGAGGTCCTCTGGCTGCTGGTGCCGTTCATGGTGCACTGGATCGCCCGGGTGTGGCTGCGGGCCGACCGCGGCGAGATCGACGACGACCCGGTGATCTCGGTGATGGCCGACCGGGCGAACCTCGTGCAGATCCCCATCGCCGCCGCCATCGTGATCGCCGCGACGCTCTGATCGCCGCAGGAGCCGCCGATGCCCCGCACCGTCGCCGCGCCGCTCACGGGTTGGGGCAACCTTCCCTCGGAGACCTGCCGGCAACTGCGGCCCGAGCGGCGGCGGGAGCTGTTCGAGGCGATGGCCCTGCCCGCGGTGCTGCCGAGGGGCCTCGGCCGCAGCTACGGCGACGCCGCGGTCAATGCCGGCGGGACGGTGGTGCTGCAGGAGCGTCTCGACCGGATGCTCGCCTTCGACGAGGCGGAGGGCATGCTTCGCTGCGAGGGCGGCGTGTCGCTCGATGCCATCGAGCGGGCGTTCCTGCCGCACGGCCGCTTCCCCGCGGTGGTGCCGGGCACCCGCTTCGTCACCGTCGGCGGGGCCATCGCCGCGGATGCCCACGGCAAGAACCATCATCGCGTCGGCTCCTTCGCCTCGTCGGTCCGCTCGCTCCTGCTGCTCACCCCGCAGGGCGAGCTGCGGCCCTGCAGCCGCGATCGGGATCCGGAGCTCTTCTGGGCGACCTTCGGCGGCATGGGACTGACCGGCGTGGTCGTCGAGGCGACGCTCGAGCTCCGCAGGGTCGAGACCGCCTTCGTGTCGATGGACACGCGGCGGTGCGGGAGCCTCGCCGAGCTCCTGCATGCCTTCGAGCAGGTCGATGCGGAGTCGGAGCACACCGTCGCCTGGATCGACTGCCTCGCCGGAGGCCGCCGACTCGGCCGGTCGGTGCTGATGCGGGGACGCCACGCCGCGCTCGACGAGCTGCCGCCGCGGCTGCGTCGGCGGCCGCTGGCGCCGCGGCGGGGCCTGCGGCTGTCGGTGCCGGCGCATCCGCCCGCGTGGCTGCTCGGGCCGCTGACGATGCGGGCGTTCAACGAGCTCTACCACCGCGCCCATCGCGATCGCGCCGGAAGCCTCCGCCATCTCGAGGCGTTCCACCATCCCCTCGACGCGGTGGCCGGATGGAATCGCCTCTACGGCCGACGCGGGTTCCTGCAGTTCCAGGCGGTGCTGCCCCCGGCGGCCGCCGCCGAGGGGATCGCCGCGATGCTGCGGCGGTCCGCCGAGGTCGGGACCGCCTCGTTCCTCGCCGTGCTCAAGCGGTTCGGGCCGGCCAACGCGGGCCCGCTCTCCTTCCCGATGGAGGGATGCACCCTCGCCATGGACCTCGCCAACAGCGAGGCCTCGCGGCGCCTCGTGGAGACCCTCAACGGCATGGCCGCGGAGGCCGGCGGACGGGTCTATCTCGCCAAGGACGCGCTGCTGCGGCGGACGGAGTTCGAGGCGATGTACCCGCGGCATGGCGAGTTCCGGGCGGTGCGGGAGCGGATCGATCCGCAGGGCCGCCTGACCTCCTCCCTCGCCCGGCGGATCGGCCTCGCATGACCGCCATCGACGAACCCACCCTCGTCACCGGCGCCACCGGCGGCATCGGCCGGGCGGCGGCGGAGGCCTTCGCCCGCCGCGGGCATGCCCTCCGCCTCGCCGGCCGCGACGCGGAGGAGCTCGAGCGAGTGGCGGCGGACCTCCGCATCCGCCACGGCGTCGCCGTCGAGACCGAGGCGTTCGACGCCGAGTGCAGCGAGGATCGCCGCCGCCTCGCGTCGAGGCGTCCCCTGCCGGGCATCGTGGCGCTGTGCCACGGCGCGATGGGCGAGCAGGCCGCGGCGGAAAGGGAGTTCGCGGAGGTCCGCCGCATGATCGAGGTCAACTTCGCCTCGTGCGTGGAGCTCCTCGAGGCGATGGCGCCGGCGATGGCGTCGCGGGGCCGGGGAGCCCTCGGCGTGGTGGGCAGCGTCGCGGGCGACCGCGGACGCCGCAGCAACTATCTCTACGGGGCCACCAAGGCGGCGGTGGAGGCCTATCTCGAGGGCCTTCGGCACCGCCTCTTCGCCTCGGGGGTTTCGGTGACCCTGATCAAGCCGGGATTCGTCGACACCTCGATGACCTGGGGCCTGCTGAAGCGGGGCTCGCCTCTCGTCGCGTCTCCGCAGCGGGTCGGCGAGGAGATCGCCGCGGCGATGCTTCGAGGCCGCAGCGTCCGCTACAGCCCCTGGTTCTGGCGTCCGATCATGGCGGTGATCCGCCGACTTCCCGCGCCGATCCTCCATCGGACGCGGCTCTGAAGACCTCCCGAGAGCCCCCCATGCCTTGGATCCATCTCGCCGTCGGCGTCGCCTTCAACGCGATCGCGAACATCCTGATGAAGTCGGCGGCGTTGGCGGTCGGCGATGGCGGAGCGGCGAAGCTGATCGTCGAGCCGCGGTTCGCTCTCGGCGTCGCCGCGTTCGTGGTGGCGCTGGCCGCCTACACCTCGGCGCTCGCGTCGATCGATCTCGGCGTCGCCTATCCGATCATGACCAGCGCCGGCCTGGTGATCGTGGCGACCGCCTCGGTGCTGCTCTTCGGCGAGTCGATGGGGCCGGTCCGTCTGCTCGGCACGGCGCTGGTGCTGGCGGGGGTCGTGCTGCTCGCGACCTCCGCGGGCAGCCGGGCGCCGAGCGGCGGCTGAGGCGTCGGAGGCATCGGTACGATCCTTCGTCGCCCCTGCGATCTCGGAGACCCATGCCGATGCCCGCCGATTCCGCATCCCATCGCCCCGCCCCCTTCATCGGCGGCAACTGGAAGATGAACACCGACCTCGCCTCGGGGGTCGAGCTTGCGGAGGACCTGCACGCGGCGCTCTCGTCGCCGCCGCTGCCGCCGGCGGTCGAGGTGGCGGTCTTCCCCCCGTTCCCGTACCTGCAGGCGGTGGGGCGGTGCCTCGGGCACGGCCCGGTGCGATTGGGGGCCCAGGACGTCTCGGCCGAGGAGGGCGGGGCGTTCACGGGGCAGGTGAGCGCCGCGATGCTCGAGGATCTCGGCGTCGGATGGGTGATTATCGGGCACTCCGAACGCCGGCACGGCCTGCAGGAGCCCCACGCCCTGATTCGGGCGAAACTCGGGCGGGTGCTGGAACGGGGCCTCTCCGCGGTCTTCTGCGTGGGCGAGACCCTCTCCGAGCGGGAGGGCGGAGCGGCCGAGGCGACCCTCGTCGGGCAGCTTCGGGACGGCCTCTCCGGCCTCGATCCCGGGCAGCTGCGGCGGGTGGTGGTGGCCTACGAACCGGTCTGGGCGATCGGCACCGGTCGGACCGCCCGCCCCGGGGACGCCGCGGAGGCCCACCGATGGCTTCGGCGGACCCTTGGCGAGATGTATCATGCGGGACTCGCCGAGGCGGCACGGGTCGTCTACGGCGGTTCGGTGAACCCGGGAACCGCCCCGGATCTCTTCGCCTGCGAGGGGATCGACGGCGGACTCGTCGGAGGCGCCTCCCTGCAGGCGGACTCCTTCGCGGCGATCGTGCGATCGGCCGCGGCCGCATCAGCATCGGCCTAGGCGGAGTCCCGCCGCTGCAGCCTGGGCCAACCGTTTCGCGTCCGGCGTGCGTCTGGAGTTCCCCCCGATGGCGATCCTGCTTCCCCTGACCGTGCTCTTCATCTTCGTGTCGGTGGCGCTGGTGCTGATCATCCTGGTGCAGCGTCCGCAGGGCGGCGGCCTCGCCGGAGCCTTCGGCGGCGCCGGAGGCGGCGGCACCGAGACGGCCTTCGGCGGCCGGACCGGCGACGTGCTGACGGTGGCGACGGTCGGGGCGTTCGTGATCTACCTCAGCCTTGCGATCGGCTTGAACATCCTCGACGACTCCCTGCTCGCGCCGCCGGCGCCGGAGCCGCCGGCGCCCGCGGTCGCCGCACCGGAGTCCGCCGATCCGGCGTCGCCGGCGGCGAACCCCGCCGCGCCGCTCGCCCCCGCCACGCCCTGAGCCGCGCCGCGTGAGACCCTCGCCGCATTCCAGACGTTCCGCCCTCGGCGCCCGACGGCTCCGAGCAGGAGCCGCCGCGTGATCCGATCGATGACCGGCTTCGGCGCCGCAGCCGCCGAGGGCCGCAGCGGCCGCTTCTCGGTGGAGATCCGCGCGGTCAACGGCAAGTTCTACAAGTCGAGCATCCGCCTGCCCGAGGAGCTGCTGCCGCTCGAGGCGGAGATCGACCAGATCGCCTCGAAGCGTCTTGGGCGGGGCAGCGTCACCGTCTCCATCCGCTTCTCGCCCTCGCCGCAGGCGGGCCTCGCCCGCATCAACGCCGAGGTGGTGGCGTCCTACCTCGAGCAGCTCGCCGCCGCGGTGCCGCCGTCGCTTCGCGAGGCCTGCCGCATCGACGCGGCGGCGGTGCTCTCCCTGCCCGGCGCCCGCGCCGCCGATGCCGGCGACCTGCTGCTCGAGGAGGCCCGCGGCATCGTGGCGGCGCTCGTCGAGGAGGCCTGCACGCGGGTCGTCGAGATGCGGCGCCGCGAAGGCGCCGCCCTCGCGGTGCAGCTTCGCGGCCTCGGCGAGGAGATCGCTTCCCGCGTCGCCGCGATCGAGGCCCGCGCTCCGGCGGTGCTCGTCGAGTACCGCAGCCGCCTCCACGCCCGCATCGACGCCCTGCTGGCGGAGTCCGGCACCGCCCTTCGCGAGGAGGACCTGCTGCGGGAGGTGGCGATCTACGCCGACCGCTCCGACGTCGCCGAGGAGACCACCCGCCTCGCGGGGCATCTGGCGCAGCTCGATGCGGCGCTCTCCCCCGCGGAGGGCGGGCCCGCGGGGCGGATGCTCGACTTCCTCGCGCAGGAGATGCTGCGGGAGGCCAACACCATCGGCAGCAAGTCCGGCGATACGGAGATCTCCCGCCTCACCGTCGAGGTGAAGAGCTTCATCGAACGGATCAAGGAGCAGGCCGCGAACGTGGAGTGACCGCGGCGCCCTCGGGCACCGCGGCCGCACTGCGGCCGCACCGTCCCGCGAGGGGCAGGCCACAGGAGCCGCAACCGGTGCACCGGGACCATCCGGGATCGCGGGACGGGCCGACGCCGCCGGGCGGGGGCGATCGCGCCGCCGCCGCGGCCATCGCCGAGGTGCTCCGCGCCGCGGGCGTCGATCCGCCGCCGGGGTTGCGGATTCGGGTGCTCGAGGGAGGCTCGCGGCGGGCCGCGAAGTGGGTGGTCGAGACGCCGCAGGGCCCTCTCGTCGTCAAGCGTCGCCGCGAGGGGGCGGGGGTGCTCGCGAGGCGATGGCCGCAGCTGCGGTGGCGCACCGAGGTCGAGGCCCATCTGCATCACCGGGGCATTCCGGTGGCGGAGCCGCCGGTGGCGAGGCTCGTGGTCGTCGAAGACGCCGCCTACGAACTCTCCGCCTTCGTCGAGGGCGATCGCTGCAGACGCCAGCCCGGGCCGGTCGCGGCGGCGGGGGCGATGCTCGCGGGGATCCATGCGGTGCTTGGCGAACTCGAGGCGCCGCCGCGCCTGCGGGGATCCTGGCACGATGCCTCGTCCGTCCGCGAGGCCCTCGCGGGCCTTCGCAGCGAGGACGCGGCGGTCGAGCTGGCGCAGCGCTACGACGCCGCCGCGGCGGCCTGCCGCGAGGCGGTGGCGGCCTCGCCGCAGCAGCTGCTGCATGGGGACTACCACCCCGGCAACCTCGTGATGGCGCAGGGGCGGGTCGCCGCGGTCCTCGACTGGGAGGCGATCCGATCCGACGCGGTGCTGCTCGAGGTGGCGGCGTCGCTGCGGGGATTCTGCGTGCGGATCGACGCGGCCGGGCGGGCCTGGCCGGACCTCGCCTGCGTGGCGGCCTTCGCCGGCGCCTACCGCGACGCCGGCGGCGTGCCGCTCGACGCGGAGGCGTTCGCGATGGCGATGATCGAGGCGACGATCGCGGCGGCGGCGCTTCGGGCGAGGCGACGCGGCGGCGGCGGAGACGCCGGAGCCTCGCTCGGCGAGGCGGCGAGGACCTGCGAGGCGATCCTCCGGAGCGCCGCGGCGATCGCGATCGCGGCGGGCGGCCGCTCGTGATGGGCCCCACCCGAGAGGCGTCGCCGAGGACCTACCATCGCCCCATGGCCTCGCCGCGACTTCTTGCCGCGATCCTGCTCGCCGTTGCAGCGGCGGCCTCGCCGCCGGCGGCCGTCGGGTCGCCGCCCCCCGAGGCGGCCCCGCCGGCGATCCCGGCGGACGCGTCGGTGGACGAGCTCGTGGCGATGCTCGACGATCCGTCGTTCCCGCGGCGCGAAGCCGCGTCGGAGCGGCTGCTGTCGATGCCCGGGATCGCCCCCGAGCTCGTCGAACGGCTCGCCGCCGCGGACCTTCCGCCGGAGCGGCGGCATCGCCTGATCTCGATCGTCGCCACGCAGGTGGAGCGGACGCCTCGGGGGGCCCTCGGCATCCGCATGGAGCCGATGCGGGAGCTCGGCCGCGGGGTCGTCGTCAGCGGCTTCGTCGAGGGGATGCCCGCGGCGGCGGTGCTTCGCCTCGGCGACCGCATCGTCGAGATCGAAGGCGCGGCCATCGGCGGCTCGAGCGACCTGATCGAGCTCGTGCAGCGTCGCCTGCCGGGCGAGGCCATCCGCCTCGGCGTGGTCCGCGAGGGCGCGGGCGAGGAGCCGATCGAGGTCCGCCTCGTGCTCGGCTCGGTCGAGCAGCTGCAGCAGGATCCGGGGGACCCGCTGCTTCGCCAGAACCCGGTGCTGCGGGAGCGGGCCCAGCAGGTCGCGGAGCTGCGGCAGCGGTTCGGCGGCGTTCCCCTGCGGGTGGCGATCGCGACGCCGCCGGCGGCCGACGAGCCGCTCCATCCGGAGGTGCTTCGGGCCCGCCTCTACTTCGACCTGATCGCCGAGGGCGCCGTCGTCGACCCCGAGCCGATCCGCGAGCGGCTGCGGCAGCGCCTGCAGCGCCTGCGGCGGGATGCGGTGGATCCCCGCCTGCCCGAGGAGGAGCGGCTCCGCCTGCGGGAGGCGATCGTGCGGATCGAGGCGATGTTCGCGCCGAAGCCCGAGGCCCCGCTCAGCCGCTGAGGGGGTTGTGGAAGTGCTGGTTCTGGATCGGCACGAGCACCGCGAGCACGTGCTGCAGCACCTCCGCGGGCGACCCGATCGAGTCGATCTCCGAGACGATCGAGGCCGGGTAGTACTCGAGCACCGGCTTCGTCTCGCGGTCGTAGACCTCGAAGCGGCGGCGGATGATCTTCTCGTCCGCGTCGTCGAGGCGGTTCTCCTTGAGGGCCCGCCGCCGCATGCGGTGGACCATCGCGTCCCGGTCGCTGCAGACCAGATGCACGACCCGCAGCACCTCGAGGTGCGACTCCATCGCCTTCGCCTGCGGCACGTTCCGCGGGATGCCGTCGAGGATGAGCAGGTCGGCCTTCGGCTTGAAGAGGCTCAGCACGGTCTGGGCGTGGACGTTGTTCCGCCACATCTCGATGGTGAGCTCGTCCGGGACCAGTTCGCCCCGCGAGGAGTACTGCATCACCTGCTTGCCGAGCGGGCTGTTGACGTCGAGCGAGCGGAAGACCTCGCCGCAGGCGAGATGGAAGAAGCCCGGGATGTGCCCGAGGATCTTGCCTTGCGTGCCCTTGCCGACGCCGGGCATGCCGAAGAGAAGGACGGTCTTGTAGCGATCGGGCATCGCGAGGGGTTCCGGAGTGGAGGGACGGGGGCGTCGCCCCCCGGCCGGCCTCCGAGGGTGATCGGCTCGGCGAGGGGGGACGCCGCAGTATCGCCGGGAGGTCCCGCCGCGGACAAGCGGCCGGCGGGATCCGCCGGGAGCCGCTTCCCGCCTCGCTTCCCGAACGGCTCTACCCTGTCGACATGCGAGGACTGACATGCGAGGACTGACGAGGCGCTGGATCCGGTCGCACGAGGACGCCTTCGGCGGAGAGGAGCATCTCTTCGACCGCCTGCTGCGGTGGCGGGGACTCGAGGATCCGCAGGAGCGGCAGCGGTTCCTGGAGCCGAGGCTCTCGGATCTCCACGATCCGCGGGGGATGTTCGGCCTCGAACGGGCGGCGACGCGGATCGCCGAGGGACTTCGCGGCGGTCGCCGCCTCGCGATCTACGGCGACTACGACGTCGACGGCGTCACCGCGAGTTCGATCCTCTGGCGCCTGCTGAAGGTCGCCCGCCCGGATGCGGAGATCCCGATCTTCATTCCCCACCGCATCGACGACGGCTACGGCCTCAACCGCGAGCGGCTGCTCGGGCTTCGGGGCGAAGGGATCGATCTCGTCGTCTCGGTCGACTGCGGCGTGACCGCGGTCGAGGCGATCGAGGCGGCGAACGCCGCGGGCCTCGAGACGATCGTCACCGACCACCACGAGTTCGCGAAGGACGCGAACGCCGCGGCGATCCTTCCGCCCGCGTCGATCGTGGTGCATCCCCGGCATCCCGAGGGCGACTATCCCTTCGGCGATCTCTGCGGCGCCGGGGTCGCCTTCAAGCTCGCCTGGCAGTTCGCCCGCGAGTGGTGCGGATCCGAGCAGGTCGGCGAGGCCTTCAAGCAGGAACTCGTCCACTGCCTCGCGCTCGCGGCGCTCGGCACGATCGCCGACGTGGTGCCGCTTCGCGGCGAGAATCGGGTGATCGTCGCGATGGGCCTGCGTCGCCTGACCGCGACGCCGATCCCCGGCCTTCGCGCCCTGCTCGAGGAGTCCGATCTCGTTGCGGGCCGCTCGCCCGACAGCGAGGACGTGGCGTTCCGGCTCGCGCCGAGCCTCAATGCGTGCGGCCGCCTCGGGCACGCCGAAGAGGCGGTGCGGCTCTTCACCACCGCCGACCGGGCCGAGAGCCGCGGGATCGCGAAGGCCCTCGCCCGTCAGAACGACGCGAGGCGGCGCATCGAGCGGAAGATCTTCGAGCAGGCCTGCGAACTCGCCGAGGCGGGAGGGATGACCGGCCCGGACCGTCGGGCGATCGTGCTGGCCCATCCGGAGTGGCATCCCGGCGTCGTCGGCATCGTCTGCTCGCGGCTCGTCGAGCGCTACGGTCGACCCGCGGTGCTGATGCGGGTCGCCGACGGGATCGCCAAGGGCTCGGCGCGAAGCGTCGACGACTACTCGATCCTCGAGGGCTTCGAGGCGTGCCGCGAGCATCTCATCGCCTTCGGCGGCCACGCCGCGGCGGCGGGGCTCACGCTCCGCGAGGAGTCGCTCGAGGCCTTCGCCGAGGCGCTCGCGGCGCACGTTGCGACGAAGCTCGGTCCGGAAGACCTCGTGCAGACGCTTCGCCTCGATGGCGACGCGGAGATCCGCGAACTCGACGCGGGCACCATGGCGAGGATCGAGCGGCTGGCGCCGTTCGGCCGAAGCAACCGCGCTCCGGCGGTGCGACTCGCGAGCGTCAGGATCTCCGCCGAGCCGCGGGTCTTCGGGAAGCAGGGCGACCATCTCGAACTGCGGGTGACCGACGGGAAGGGGGCCTTCCTGCGGGCGACGTGGTGGCGATCGGTCGAGCATCGCGAGGTGCTTTGCAAGGGGGCGGTCGTCGATCTCGTGGTCGAGCCGAAGTTCGACAACTACCGCGGAAGTCGCGAGGTGATCGCCGCGGTCAAGGATGCGAGGATCCCGAGCCCGGGCGCCTGCTGAGTTCACGCGTCCGCGATGGTTCGCGTCGGGCGGCTCGATCCACCCGGATGGCGCTGCCTCGCATCTTCGGCCGCAGCGGCATCGCATTGGGGCGCGACCGCCAACGCTTCATGCTTCGGTTCGGTCCCGACGTGAGGGGGAGCGTCGCGGGGACGTCGCCGGTCTGCCCCCAATGCAGCACCGCCCCGGGCCCGTGCCCGAGGCGGTGAAGTCGGGGTGGTGACGGTCTGAAGTCGCGCGTCGCTCAACGACGGCGGCGGCGAGCGAGGCCCGCGAGGCCGAGCGTCGCAAGGCCCGCAAGGCCGGCGCCGGGGACGGCGTTCACCGCCGCATCGATGTTGCCCTGCGTGAAGGCGATGCCCATGCCGTCATCCGCGGTCG
>CAZQUA010000002.1:3971-34597 GCA_964596455.1 uncultured Isosphaeraceae bacterium | reverse complement strand
AAGATCTTCAGCAAGGCGTTCCCGCCGCTGCTGCTCGTCGTCATGGCCGTCATCGCCGGGTTCGTGCTTGCGGCCATCATCCTTCCCCTGCTCGAGATGCAGCAGGCCATCGGGGCGTGACCCCACGGAGCCATCCATGCCCATCCAGCCTCGCTCTCCCCGCCCCTCCCGACGCCGCGAGCGTCGCGGATTCAGCCTCATCGAGGTGATCGTGGCGGTCACCATCATCGCGATCCTCGCGGCCCTCGTGGCGCCGCGGTTCGTGCGGTTCCTCGGCCAGGCCAAGGAGAAGAAGGCCTACGCCGACGTCACCAGCATCGCCCAGCAGGTCAAGCTGTACATGACCGAGCAGGCGGCGAGCCGCCTGAGCGACGACTTCCGCCTCGAGGTCCTCCTGCAGCGGCCGGACCCCTACATCGAGAACGCCGAGCAGCTGATCGACCCGTGGGGCAATCCCTACGCGATCGTCATCCCCGGCGAGTTCAACGTCGACTTCGACATCGTCTCCTTCGGCGCCGACGGCCGTCCCGGCGGCGACGGGGAGAACGCGGACATCGTCCACGGCTCCCGACGCTGACCGCGGACCGAAGGCCCATGCGACGACGCCTCCACCAGCCGATCGCCGGCCGCCGCGGGTTCTCCCTGCTCGAGGCGCTGCTGGTGGTCGCGATCATCGCCCTGCTCGCGGGCCTGGTGGTGCCTCGCCTCGGCGGCATGACCCGGCGCGAGGAGCAGCTCGTCGCCGACCGCGTCGCCGACCTCATGACGATGTTCGCCTTCCGCGCCGCGGCGGGCACCCGGCCCGTGGGCCTGCTGCACGATCCCGATGCCGGCCGCCTCGAACTGCTCATCTTCGACATCGACGCCGCCGATCCCGAGGGCGCCGAGGTCTGGCAACCGGACCGCCTCAGCATGCCGGTGCTTCTTCCCGAGCGGATGCGGATCGTCGACGCGATGCAGGACCGGGCCACCCTTCCCTCGAGCGCCTGGCTCGTCTCCTCCAAGCCGGGCGGCGAGCGGCCGCGGGTGTCGTGGCGACTGGAGGGCGACGCGATCGAGGTCGAGATGACCCTCGAGCCCCACGCCCTGCATGCCTCGCGATCCGACCGGACCCCGGAGTCGGGCGGCCGGACGCCGCGCGACCTCGATCGTGAAGGTGAGGAGCGATCGCCATGGTGACGCCCTCGCCTCGTCCGGCCCCGCGACGCCGGGGCTTCGCGCTGATGGACTGCGTGGTCGCGGGCATCCTGCTCGCGGTGGGCCTCGCGGCGATCCTGTCGCTCGGTTCCCGGGCCCTCTCGCTGCAGCAGCGCGGGGAGCGGGAGATCGTGGCGGCGTCGCTGCTCGACGAGTTGCTCTCGGACGTCCTCACCGAGGGGCCCGCCGAGTACGCCCGGATCCACCCTCTTTCCGGCCGTTTCGACGAGCCGTTCTCCGAGTTCGACTTCGAATTGACGATCGAGGACGGTTCGGAGGGGGTACCTTTCAAGGTGCGGGCGGAGGTCCGGCACGCATCGGGCAACGTCTACGCCTGCGAGACCCTCGTCGCGGCCAAGCTCGGGGAGAACCCGGATCCGCAGCGCGAGCCGTCCGAACCGATCGATCGGGAGTCCCGCTATGACGAGAACGAAGGCTGACCAGCGCCGCGGGCGTCGCGGCTTCACCCTGCTCGAGATGATCGTGGCGGGCGCCATGGCCGCCCTGATCTTGGCGGCGGTGACCTTCGCCCTTTCGCAGCTCGGCCGCTCCCGCAACGTGTCGGTCGCCCGCCTCGAGTCCTCGATGCGGGCCCGGGCCGCGCTCGATTCGGTCCGCCGCGACGTCGCATCGGTGCTCCGCGACGGCGACCTGTTCAACACCCGGATCCTCATCCGCTCCGGCACCGCCTCCACGCCCGCGGGCGCCTTCGATCGCGACGACCTGCTGCTCGTGACCACTCGGCTCGCGGCGACCCGCGAGAACGCCTTCGGCGGCGAGGGGATCGAGTACGAGACCCAGTACCGGATCGAAGAGGATGCCGGAGGGGCCTCGCTCTGGCAGCGACGCGACTTCGTGCCCGACCGCTGGCTCGACGGAGGCGGCGTGGCGACTCCGCTCGTGGACGGCGTGGTGGGCCTTCAGTTCGAGGCCTACGACGGACTGGCCTGGTACGACGAATGGGACTCCGACGTCGACGGCCTTCCGTGGGCGGTCCGGGCCACCATCACCGCGGTCCCCGACGCGTCCGATCCCCGGCAGGGCGACACTCGCCATCTCGTCACCCTGCGGACCACCATCGCGATCGACCGGATCGTGCCGCCGCCGCAGCCGCCGGCCGAGGGCGAAGAGATGGAGGAAGGCGTCGACGCCGCCGGGGGCGAGGCGCTCGCCTTCGACGAGAACGGCAATCCGATCGTCGGCGGTCCCGGCGGCATCGGCGGCGGGGCCGGCGGGGCCGGCGGCGCGGCCGCCGCGGCAGGGATCTCCCCCGAGACCGCCGATGGCGGCGCGGGCGGGGGCCGCAGGCCCGGTGCCGCCGGTGGAGGCGGCCTGCTGATCGGCGGTGGCGGCGGCCTCCAGAACCCCTCGCAGAACGATGCCGACTCGCCCCGCAACCCGTCCGGCCGCCGCCCCGGCATGTCGGCGCCGACCGGCACCCTCGGCCGCGGAAGCCGAACCAATCGCCTCGGGAACACCACGCCGCGCGGAGGCTCCTGATCGATGCGGCGAGGCGCCGTCACCGTGATCGTGATCTGGGGAGTGGCGATCGCCGCGGCGATCACGGCGGCGGTCCAGCTCGTCGGATTCCGGCAGGCGGCGATCGGCCGCGAGTCGCTTGCCCGCGTGCAGGCCCGCTGGGCGGCCCGGGCGGGAGTCGAGGAGGCGATCGCGATCCTCGAGTGGCACACCCTGAACCCCCAGCTCGATGACGCCCTCGCCCTGGTGCGGGACCTCGAGGCCGCAGCGGACGGGTCGCTGGCCACCGGCAGCTGGACGATCCGCCACTTCATCGACGGGGTGGAGCGTCTCGGTCCGCTCGACGAGCACGCGAAGCTGAACGTCAACCGGGTGGGGCGAGGCGAGCTGCTCAACATGGAGGGGATGAGCCTCGACGTCGCCGACTCGATCCTCACCTGGCGGCAGGAGACCACCGAGGAACCGGTCGGGATCGGCGCCGGCGCCGAGTGGTACCGCAACCGCAACGCCGGCTACGAGCCCCGCGGCGGCCCCTTCCGGCACGTCGCGGAGCTCGAGCTCGTCGCCGGCGTCTGGCCGGAGCTGCTGCGGGGCGAGGACTGGAACCTCAACGGCCGCCTCGACCCCAACGAGAACGACGGCAACGTCAACGAGCCCCGCGACAACGGCGACGGCAAGCTCGATGCCGGCTGGGCGGGCATCCTCACCGCCGACTCCCGCACCGTGCCGATCTCGCGAAGCGGCGAACCGCTGCTGGACCTTCGAGGTGCCGAGCCGGAGGAGGTCGCCACCCGCCTCGGCGTCGATGCCACCCAGGCCACCGCGCTGATCGCCTACGCAGCGAGGCCGGAGGCCTCCCTCGAGAACCTCCTCGTGCAGGATCTCGGCACGCTCGCCGCAGGCGGCGCCGCCCCCAGCCAGGCCTCGACGGGACGGCGGAGCCGGCGGACCGCCACCCGCGGCGGTTCCGGAACCGGCGGTGCCGTGGTGCCTCCGTTGAGTTCGGTCCAGCTGCGGACGATCTTCGCCGAGGCGACGATGAATGCCGCCGATCTCCAGGCGGGCCCGGGGAAGCTGAACGTCAACTCCGCGTCCCGCGAGGCCCTCCAGGCGCTGTTCCCGGAGAACCCCAGCAACGCGGATGCGATCATCTCGCTGCGGCAGCGGAGCCGCGAGGGGATCTCCAGCATCGTGGACCTTCTCCAGATCGATACCATCTCCCCGCCACGCCTCGCGGCCTTGCGGAACCAGATCGATGTGGAGAGCCGCGTGTTCACGATCACCAGCCGCGGAAGGGCGGAGTCGACGGGCCTCGAGACTGAAATCCAGGTGACGGTCGACCGTTCCCGCGTCCCCGCGCAGATCCTGCTGTACCGAGAACCTTGAGCCGCTCCCGCCGTCCCAACCTCGACCCCAACCGCATCGCCGTGCTTCGAAGCCACCGCTCGGGCGACTTCGACGCCATGCTCGCGATCGCGTCGCCCCGCGGCGCCGGGCCGGTGCGGCTGCAGGTCGCCGAGCGGACCCGCGTGCCCGCGGCCGGCGCCTCGGCCTGGGCCGACGCCGCCCTCGCCGGCACCCGCCTGCTGCTGCTTCCCTCCGCGGCCACGATCTGCCGGACCTACCGCCTCTCCGAGATGGCGGCCACGCAGGCCGAGCAGTCCCTCCGCCTGCAGGCGGAGGCGCATCTCCTCGGCGGCGTCCCGGCCCATCGCGTGGCGATGGGCCTGCTGCCCGAGACCGAGGCCTCCGACCGCGTGGGCGTGCTGCTCGCGTGGCCGCAGCAGGCCGAGACCCCCCGCCCCGCCGGCCGGTCCTGGCGGGTGGTGCCGGAGATCGCCGCGCTGCTGGCGGCCTCCGGAGGCGAACCGCCGTCGGAGCCGATGCTTCTGGCGGAACCGTCGGACGGCTCGATCGCCGTCGTGCTGGCCGATGCCCGCGGCGGCATCGCCGCAAGGGCGACCTGCGAACTTCCGTCCGAGGACGAGCCCTGGCGGGACTCCGTCCGCCGGGCCCTCGTCGAGACTGCGATCTCCGCGGGTTGGCCGGCGGCCCGTGCCGCCGCTGCCGCGGCGATGGCTGCCGAGGCGACCGACGACGCGCCGCTGCTGGCGATGCCCGCATCGTCGGCGGCGCCGTTTGCCGCCGCCGTCGCGCCGCTGCCCCCCGATCCGGCAGGACGCCTGCTCGCAGCCGCCGCGCTGGCCGCCGCCGGCCCGATGGAGGCGTTCACGCGAATCACGCCCGACGCCGCAGCCGAGGAGCAGACCCCGCTCGAACGGGCCCTCCACTCCTCGCTCTCGCGACTGGCGAAGCCGCGGGCCGCCGTCGCCGTGATCGCGGCGGCGCTGCTGGTCGCCGCGATGGTGCCGATCGTCGCGGCGGGCCTGCGGGTCGCGATCCTCCGCTGGAAGCTTCCCGATCCGCTCGGCTTCGAGTCGGCGATGCGGGACTCCGAGCGGCGCCTCGCGGTCTACCGCGAGCTGCAGACCCAGGCGTGGCCGCTCGCCAAGCTGCTCGGCGACCTCTCCAACTGCCTGCCCGAGTCGATCGAGCTGCAGTCGGTGGTGATCGCCCACGGCGAACCGATCACCATCCGCGGCCTCGCCAAGCCCGAGGGCGACCGCACCGGCGCCGAAGGGATCATCGAGCTCGAGCGCCGACTGCGGCAGACCGGCGTGTTCGACAAGATCACCAAGCGATGGGAGGAGCCCGACGCCCGTGGCGTCTTCAGCTTCTCGCTCTCGACGCACGTGACCCGTCCGACCCTGCAGGCCCGCTTCGAGGCCGACGGCGACTACGCCGTCACCTCCTTCGCGGAACGCCGGTACGGCCCCGCAGCGCGGCCGACGCCCTCCGCCTCGGCTTCGGCCGGCTTCCCCTCCGCCTCCGCGAGCCGAAGCGCCTCGCCTTCGCCTCGGCAGGAGAGATCGCCATCGCCATCGGCGGCGGCCGACGCCGCCCCGGCGGGGTCGCGACCGGCGGTGCCGTCGGCGTCGACGCCCGCGTCGCCGGACGCTTCGCCGGCGGCGAGTCCGCCCGCGGTGGTTGCGACCGGAGGGTCCGAGGCCGGCGGCGCTGCGGATGGCGGCGGCGCTGCGGATGGCGGCGACGCAGATGGCGGCGGCACCCCGAGTTCGCTGCCGGAGCGGGGCATCGGCCGCCGTCGCGCCGACGGGGGCAGCCGCGCCGTCGAGGTCCCCACCGCCGAGGCGGAAGGCCTGCCGCCGGCGCTGAGCGATCTCGAGATCAGCGTCATGTCCAAGGCCGAGGTCCGCACCGCCCTCGAACGCGTGGCCAAGGCGAGGCAACTCACCGGGCTCGACGACGAGACCAAGGCCCGCCTCAAGGCGGACTTCGACCGCCTGATGGCGCGGCTGAGGGAGGCGCCGTGAACAGCGCTTCCGCTCCCGGCCGCGAAGAGGGACGCCCCCTCGACCGCATGCGGGCCCGATGGGACGCGTTGCCGCCGAGATGGCGCATCCTGGCGTCGATCGCCGCCGCCGCCATCGCGTTCGTGCTCTACATGGACCTGATCTGGCCGATCGCGGAGCGATGGAACGCCGACGGCGACCGGATCGAGGCGATCCTCGACCGGGCCGCCGGCAACGAGGCGGAACTGCCTCGCAGCCTCCGCGACGCGGTGGAGTCGCTCGGCCCCATCAACGTGCCCCGCAGCGAGGCGGAAGGATCCATCGCGCTGGTGACCCTCATCAACGAGGTCGTGGGACGGCATGCCTCGGTGAGCTCCTTCTCGCTCGACGCGAGAGCCGGAGGCCGCCTGCCCTCGGCGGCGCTGCAGGAAGTGGTGGGCGGCACGGGACAGCGGGTGGAGCGGGTCGAGGGCGACGTGCAGTTCCGGGCCTCGCCGGAGGACGCGATCGCCATCGTCCGCGAGCTCGAATCGAGCCCCGACATCGAGTCGATCCGTCGCCTGCGGCTGATCCGCGACGAAGCCAACCGCCGCGTCGAGGTGACCATGACCATCGAGGCGTGGGTGGTCGGGACCGGAGCCCGTACCGGAGGGCGAGGCCTGTGATCGCCCGCTTCCGCATGCCTTCGGGGATCCGCTGGTCCGGGCCGATGGTCACGGCGGTCGTGACGATCGGCATCGCCGTGGCGGTGCTGCTCTCGCAGTTCCCCTCGATCCTTCGCGCCATGGTGCGGCCCGGGGCCGGCGAGGTCGAGGCGGACCTGGTCGAGAGCCTCCTCGTCCGCCACACCGAACTCTCCGACCTCAGCGTCCGCCGGTTCGAGGGCCGCTCGGCGTTCTTCGTTCCCCGTCCGCCGCCGCCCCCGCGGGTCGAACCGCCGCCTCCGCCGCCGCCCCCGCCGCCGACCGCGCCGCCTCCCCCGCCGCCGCCGCCACCGCCACCGGCGATCTACGGCGGACCCAAGCCCCGCAGCCTGATCGGCGACATCGTGTTCTTCGAGGCCGGCTCGGGGGTCGAGCGGGTCCGCGTGGGCGAGCAGTACGGCGCGATCCGCGTGCTCGGCGTCTCGCCGCCCTGGACGGTCCGAGTCGCCTGGAGCGGCGGCGAGTACGACGTCCCGCTCTGGGGCGACCGCAACGACGCGGTCTTCCGCAGCAATCCCTTCGCCGCCTCCTCGTCGATGCCGTCGCTCGAGGGCGGCAGCGATCTCAATCCGCGCAGCGGCGGCGATGACGACGGCCTGGTCGCGTCCGGCGGTTCCAGCGGCGGCGCTGCCGCGGCGCCGACGCCGTCCCGCGTCGAGCCGCCTGCCGATGGCGGCCCGGCGGCGGGCGAGGCCGGCGAGGAGGAGACCGAGGAGTTCGCGACCCTCGACTCGCTGCCGCCGATCCTCAGTCAGGAGGAGATCGAGGGGATGAGCCGCGACGATGTCCGCGCGGCGTTGAGCCAGGTGGCCCGGGCCCGCGGCCGTCGCCTCGACGACCAGAGCCGCGAGCGGCTTCGGCAGGAGTTCGAGTGGCTGCTCGCCCGCCTGCGACGCGGCGACTGAGCGGACGCGGCCGCAGTCGCCTCCGCAATGTCCGGTACACTTTCCCGTTCACCGCCTTCGTCGCCGTCGCATGGGGTGCGGCGCGGTCCCGGAGCTGCCTCCCGATGATTCCACGCGACCTCGCCACCGCCGCGGCCGCCCTCGCGCTGGCCGCGGCGATCGCGGCTCCGGCCGCCGCCCGCGCCATCCAAGAGACCCCGCCGGGCGAGACGCTCGTCCTCGAGGGCGGCATCGGCGAGGACGCCCCTCCGCCCGGACGCGCCAAGCGACGCCCCTCCGACGGGCAGACCGTCGTGCTCGGCTTCCGCAACGAGCGGATCGAGACGGTGATCCCCTACATCGTCGAATGGACCGGCAAGGTGGTGATGCTTCGCCTCACCCAGGTCGCGTCGGTGCAGATCACCATCGTCAACGACCAGCCGATCGGCACCGATCGCGCCCTCGACCTGATCTTCCAGGCGTTCCGCCTCAACGGGATCGGCGTCGTCGAGACCGACGACGTCATCATGATCGAGCAGCTGACCGACATGGAGAAGCTGCAGCCGGCGGTCGTGCTCGGGCCCGAGGTCGATGTGATGCGCCTTCCCGAGGACGGCAACATCGTCATCAAGGTGTTCCGCCTGACCCACACCCGCTCGGGCGACATCTTCGATCGCCTCCAGGGCGCCATCCCGAGCTACGCCACCCTCAACGTCGATGGCCACTCCAACCAGCTGATCCTCGAGGGCGACATCGGCCTCGCCAAGCGGGTGCAGCGGCTCATCGACATCCTCGACGTGCCCGCATGGGTCGAGGTCAAGACCGAGACCTTCCGCCTCGCGTACTCCGACGCCCAGACGATCGCGGACAACATCCGCGAGCTCTTCGAGCCCTCCGGCACCACCGGCGCCCGGACCGCCTCCACCCGCACGGCCCGCGCCCAGCCCGGCCAGCGGGGGGCCGCGGCGCAGCAGGCCGCAGGGCAGACGCCGCAGGTCGGAACGAGCGAGCAGCTGGTGGTCACGGTGCTGCCCCAGACCAACTCCATCACCGTGCGGGCCGAACCCGAGGTGATGGAGAAGATCCGCAACCTGATCCGCACCGCCTGGGACGTGCCGCCGACCCGCGACGGCCAGATCTTCCGCCTCTACGACCTGAAGTACACCGATCCCATCAAGGTCAAGGACGTGCTTGCGGCGCTGCTCGAGTCCGGCGCCGGAGCCAGCCGCCCGGCCGCCGCGGGCGGGCGGGCCCCGGCGGGCGGCCAGGGAGGCGGCGCCGACGTGGCCGTCGCCAACATCTTCCGGATCGAGGCGTATCCGGACTCCAACCGCCTCGTGGTGATCAGCCGGACCCCGGACAACTTCCTGTGGCTCGACGAGCTGATCGAGCAGATCGACAAGCCCCTCAGCGTCGGCCTTCCCAGGAACGTCGAGCTCAAGCATGCCAACGCCGTCGAGGTGGCGGAGATCATCAACGCCCTGCTGCAGCAGTCCGGCGGCGGCGCCACCCTCACCGCCCCGCCGCAGGGCCTGACCGGCATCGACTTCCAGAGCGCCGGCGGCGGCACCGAGGCGGGCGCGACGAATCAGGAGACCCGGCAGGAGATCCGCTTCCCGTGGCAGCAGGCCCGCACCGGGACCGACGCCACCGAGGTGAGCGCCATCGTGGGCAAGAGCCGCGTGGTGCCCAACGCCGGGCAGAACAGCCTGCTGATCCTCGCGACGCCCGAGATCCAGGAGGCCCTGCTCGAGATCATCGCCGAGCTCGATCGCCCCGGACGCCAGGTGATGATCACCGCGGTGCTCGCCGAGGTCGAACTCGGCGACCAGCTCGCCTACGGCGTGAAGTTCGGCCCCGACGGCACCCTGCGGAACTCCTCGAACTCGGCGTCGATCAACACCGGCCTCGAGCTCGAGCGGGGCTCGGTCCTCGGCTGGTTCGACACCGCGATCCTGAACGTCTTCGTGGACACCAACGTGATCCTCCAGGCCCTCGAGGAGGTCACCAACGTCCGCATCCTCCAGCAGCCGCGGGTGTTCACCTCCGACAACAAGGAGGCGAAGTTCTTCGACGGCCAGGACGTGCCCTTCCAGACCGCCTCGCAGGGGGCCGTGGGAGGCGTCGACAACCTCGTCTCGAACTTCGAGCAGATCGCCGTCGGCATCGGCGTCAACGTCCGCCCGCGGATCACCCGCGAGCGGAACGTGGCGATGGAGATCGCGGTGCTGCTCTCCAACGTGAACACCAGCGCCAGCATCCCCACCGCCGGCGGCAACCCCATCATCAACCGCCGCCAGACCAACACCACCGTGACCGTGAAGAACGGCCAGACCGTGGTGATCTCCGGCATCCGCAGCGAGACCGTGAGCGAGGCGACCACCAAGGTGCCGATCCTCGGCGACATCCCGGTGCTGGACCTCTTCTTCTCCTACCAGGACAAGGTCGAGGGCATCCGGGAGCTGGTGATCTTCATCACGCCCATCGTGATCGACAATCCCGACGACAACGACGCCTTCAACGAGTCCGACCGCCAGCGCCTCCGAGACCTCAGCCGCCCGATCGACGAGAGCACGCGGCGGCTGATCCAGCAGAACCGCATGATGCCGGCGGCCCCCGACGAGGCGGATCTTCCGCCATCGACCGATGCTCCCGAGGCGCCCTGAGGCCGCGGCGACGGCGGCCCTCGCCGCCACCCTCCTCGCCGGAGGCTGCGTCACCACGAGCACCACCGAGTCGCGGCGGTTCGATCCCGACTCGCTTCCCGAGCGTTCCGCAAGCCTCGTGTCGCCGGAGGTGCTGGCCGGCCTCTCGGCGCGAATCGGGCGGGAGGCGACGGTCGAGGACCTCGGGTGGCTGCCCGCCGACGTCTCCACCATGCCGGTGGTCTCGCCTGCGGGCGATGCGGTGGCGGTGCAGCGACGCCCCGCGCCGTCGATCGATGCGAGGCTCGGGCGGAGCGCCGGCCTCGAGTCGCCGCCGCCGGCGGTCGCGATCCATCGCCTCGTCGAGGCCGCGGATGGAACGCCGCCCCGCTTCGACGAGGGCCGCGTGCCGCCCGAGCCGCTGATCCTCGCGAAGGGCTCCGGCGGCACGGCGGGGCCGCTCGTCGGAGCCCCCCGATCGGACGGCCATCGCTGGATCGGACGCATCGCCTGGAGCGATGGTGCACGCTCGTGGCTCGTGGCCGAGGAGGCTCTCGACGCCATGCCCGCCGCCTCCGCCGACGGCTGGCTCGCCTGGTGCCGCCGCGAGGCCGACGGCGGCAACGTGCTGTGCCTCTCCGACCCTCGAGGCATGCGGCGCGAATGGCCTGCGGAGGAGGGGCACGAGTGGATCCTGCCGGCCTTCTCTGGGGATGGCCGGCACTTCATGGCGCTGCTGCAGGGCGACGGCCGGGCGGAGCTGGTCGCGTGGGATCGCGATGACCTCGACGGCGCCGCGATCGTGCAGCCGCTGTCGGTGCGGGTCGATGCCGAGAGAAGCCTGGCGGCCATCGAACTCGCGACGGTGCCGCCCGGTGCCGCCGCCGGGCCCGGCTGGTGGCTGGTGCATCCGGACCTGCGTCGCCTGGTGTGCTGGCTTCCGGAGGCGGCGCGGTTCGATCCCCTGCCGCCGGGCTCCTTCGCCTGGGCGGGACCGGTCGCCGGCGGCATCGTGCTCGCCGACACCGAAGGCCTCTGGTTCGCCGATGCCGAAGCCACCGGCGAGTTCCGGCTGCTGCTCGATGGCCCGTGGCTGCCCCACCCGATCCCCGGCGAGGCGGGCTCGCCGTCGGGATCGCTGCTGCTCTTCGGCGGCGAAGGCGGCGGCTACCGGGTGCTTCGCCTGCATCTCGGCGAAGCGATGGCGGTGCCGCCGGAGGCGGAAGCCGTCCCGCGCGGCGACTGACGCGGCAGGCGGCGGACCGGTCCTATCGGGGCGGGCGGCAGTCGCCCGAGGGATCCGCTTCTTCAGCGACGGACGCAGCGGTGGACGCCGCGACGGACACCGCAACCTGATCGCGGAACCTGCAGAAGGAAGCCGACCCGCAGAGCCGGCGGAGTTCCGGACCCGACCGCCCCGTCGACCCCGGGGAGGCGGTCATTCCTCGTCCTCGAACTCCTCCTCGTCCTCGAACTCCTCGTCGTCCTCCTCCTCGTCCTCGTCGAGGTCCTCCTCGTCCTCGAACTCCTCCCCCTCCTCGTCCTCGTCGTCCTCCTCGTCGTCGTCTTCCTCTTCGTCCTCGTCGTCGTCCTCTTCCTCGTCCTCGTCCTCCTCTTCGTCCTCGTCGTCGTCCTCGTCCTCCTCGTCGTCGTCCTCCTCCTCGTCCTCCTCGTCATCGAAGTAGGGGAACTCATCCTCCTCGTCCTCCTCCCATGCGAGCACGGGGGAGGTTCCGCGGCCGGCGGCCGCATCGAGCACGAGGACGGGGGCGGCAGTCAGCAGTTCGGTGTCGGTGGAGTCGGTCGGTCTGAGGGCGATCGCCATGGCTCTTTCCTCGGAGGCGTCGGGTGCGGGATCGATCCGCCGCGGACCCCTTCGGCGGCGGGGGGAGTTATAGCAGAGGCATTGCGTCGTCAAGCGGGGAACCATGCCTCACGGCGCCATCGGGATCGCGATCGTCGAGGCCGACGACGAGAGCAGCATCCAGCCGTCGACGCATGCGATCGAATCGATCCGCGGGCCGAGCGTGCGGACCTCCAGGGCGGGCCCGATCTGCCGGCAGCCCTCGGCATCGGCGAAGCGGTACACCAGGTAGGCGAACTCCGTCCGCGGCACCCCGCGGTCGTCGATGGCGGGGCGGGTTCCCCGCGAGGACACCACCGCCACGCCGCGGCCCGTCGAGTCGAACGCGATGTAGTTGCGGTCCTCCGAGACCGCGTCGATGCCGGCGAGCATGCCGTCCGCATCGATCCGCACGACCCGATCGGAGTAGGCCGCGGTGACGCCGCCGCGGTCGGCGCGAAGGCCCACGAAGAGGACCGGCGAGGCGTCTCGCCGCTCCGCCGGGACCTCGCCGATCGCGGCGCCGTCGAGCACGCGGCACGCCACGAGCTGCTGCGGCCCATCCCGCACGAGCAGACGGTCCGGGAGCAGCCATCCTTCCGTGGAGGTCCGCAGCGGCAGCGTCTCCGCCGACCAGGAGAGATCCGCCCCGCCGACGCCGACCTGCCGCACCTCCACGCCCGCATCGCTGCCCCAGGCGATCCGCCCCAGCGGCGAGAGCCGCACCCAGCGGATGCCCCCGACCGACTCGGGCACCAGCCAGCGGCGTCGAACCGCCCCATCGGCATCGACCCAGGCGACCGCGGGAACGAGGCGTCCCTCCTCGTCCCGGTCCCGGCCGCCCAGCAGCACTCCCATCGGCCCGGCGTCGAGGTGGGTGACCGTCGCGAGAACGCCCTCGGTTCGCCACGCCACCGACCGTCCATCGTCCATGGAGAGGGCCACCAGGTCGCCGTTGCGGCGGACCACGACGAGGCGATCCTCGACCACCGCCGGCTGCAGCTCGTCGAGACGCACCACGCCATCCTCGCCCGGCAGGCTGCGGACCTCCGCCTCGACCGACAGCATCGCCGGCGGCGGCAGCAGCTCCGCGAGCGATGGATGGATCCAGCGGACCCGGCCCTCCTCGGCGTCGATGCGGCTCGCGATCGGAGACGCCCCGTCGAGAACCTGCCAGAGCAGCAGGTCCCGGCCCGACCAGAGCACCCTCGACCGAGGATCCTCGATCGGCAGCGACCATCGCCGGCTCAGGCCGTCCTCGGTCGCGGCCCACATCGAGAGGGCCGCCTCGGAGGCCAGCAGGAAGCGGTCGGGCCGCTGCCCGAGGCGGCCGCCCTCGGCCCGGACGACCCTTCCCTCGAGCATCGACGCCTCGCCGGGAGCCTCGCCCATGCGGGCGCCCTCGAACGCCTCCGCGATCCAGCCGCGTCGCCATGGATCCTCGTCGGCGGCGGCCTGCAGCGACTCCGGGACGGCGGCGCCGGCCTCGGCGATCGCCGCCGCCGCAGCGGCGGGCCACGACTCGGCGATGGCCAGTTCGGCGAGCGCTTCGACGAGGGCGGCGTCCTCGCCTCCGCCCTGCCGCATCGCCTCGAGCAGCACCCACAGGCCGGCCCGCGGATCGCCGTCGGCCCGAAGCGCCGCCGCGGCGGTCCGCGAGGCTTCCGCGGCCGCACGGGTGAAGGGATGGGTCCGCGCGAACCGAAGCATCGACTCCGCGTCCCGCGAGGTCGCCGGCACCGCCGCGAGGCTCGCCGCGGCCGAACGCTCCATCGCCCCCTTCGCGGCACCGCCATCCCGCCACGCGTCGGCGAGGCGGGCCATCGCCGCCACTCGGCCGTCCATGCGGCGATCCGCCTCGCGAAGCTCTGCGGAGGCCACCTCCGGCTCGGCGAGGATCGAACGCCACGCTTCGATCGCCTCCTCCGGACGGCCGCGCGACCGGAGCCAGTCGCCGCGATTGAGGCGCTCGCGGAGCTGCTGCGACGGCTCGACGGCGGTCGCAAGCAACAGGTCGCGGACCGCCGTCTCCGAGGGGTCGCCGATGCCGCAGCGGCGGTCGATCTCGAGCAGGCGATCGAAGAGCGCCCCGCGATCCTCGCTCCGCCCCGACGCCTCCACGGCGAGAAGGGCCTCGCGGGCGAAGCGCACCGCCTCGCCGGTCCGCCCCACCGCAAGCTCGAGATCGAGCAGCGCCAGCGGCCACTCCGCCTCGTCCGGGGCGAGCCGGCGGCGATCCTGCAGACGCTCCCGCGCCAGGTCGGGGTCCATCCGCATCGCGAGGGCGTCCTTGGTCGCCACCAGCAGCTGCCCGCCGGACCAGAGCGGGTTGCCCGGCTCCTCCGCCGGCACCATGGACTCGACGAGGCCGTCGGCGAGCCGCACCGTCGCGAGGGAGGCGACCCCGGGCACCAGCGCGAACTCGCCCGCCACCTGCACTCGTCCGCGGATCCCCGAGCGGTTGGCACGGCCCGGCCAGGCCCCCCGGACCGCGGCCGGCTCGTTGGCGTCGGCGAAGGACCACCGCGGCGAGAGGTCGCCGGGATCGACCGCCACCAGATCTCCCCCCGCGGCGAGCAGCAGCGTCTCGCCCTCCGACTCGGCCGCGAGCAGGTACCGCGGCGAACGCAGCGTCGCGAGATCGGTCGGCGCTGCGGCGAGGAGCGTCCCATCCTCGATGGAGAGCTTGAGCAGTTCGCTCTGATCGGGGGCGATCGCGAAGAGCGCCTCGCCGATCGCCACCGGGGCGCCGCACTCCCACGGTGCGACCGGATAGGGCGACTCCCGAAGCGGCACCGCGAACCGCCGCAGCCATTCGATGGTGCCGTCGGAGGCGTCGATCGCCGCGATCACGCCGACCGACGACGCCACGAGGACGCGGCCCTCGTGGAGCAGCGGGCTCGAGTAGTGCCGCAGGCCGCCGAGGCGGATGCCGCCGGAGGAGCCGAGGCGGACCACCCATCGCAGCGAGCCGTCCTCGAGCGAGAGCGAGACGAGGTAGTCGATGGTCTCGAGCCGATTGCTCACCCGCCTCGCAAGCACGTGCACGCTGCGGCCGTCGATGGCGGGCACGCCGTAGGGGAAGATCGCCTCGCTGCCCTGCCCCGCGTCGCCGACGCGGCCGGCGACGGCATCGGCGAGGCTCGCGACCCATCGCGTGGATCCATCCCGCGGGTCGAGGCAGTGGATGCTGCCGGCGCCGCTTCGGATCGTGCCCAGCGCATGGCCGGCGACCGCGACGAGCGAGCCGTCCAGCACCACCGCGACCGAGGGGTCCCCGACGGTGCCGCCGGCGTCGCCGCCCGCAAAGCCGAGCGTCGTCTCCCAGCGGAGCCGCCGGCTCAGGCGATCGATGGCCCGCACGCGATGCCCCTCGTGGAGGTAGACGGTGCGATCGTCCGCGGCCGGCATGGTGACGAGCAGGGTTCCGTCCTCGGCGAGGCGCGATCCCGTCCGCGGCGCCAACCGCGGCCCCGCCGCGGCGCCCTCGGTGACCCGGCGATGCACCGACTGCGGCATCTCCTCGAGCCAGAGCGATCGCCAGGCATCGGCTCCCTGAGGCGAGGCGTCGGCGGCATCGAGGGGCGTTGCCGCCGCGACGGCCGGCGGAGGCTCCTCGGCGATGCCCACGAGGCTCCGATCATGGGTCTCGCCGAGCGACCATCTCGCCAAGGCCGCGATGGCGGCGGCGCGGGCCGCGTCGGCCTCGTCCCATCCCGGATGCCCCGCGAGACGGCCGAGCATCCGCAAGGCCGCGTGGCCCTGCCCGGCCTCGGCCTCCCGCTGCGCGAGCCGCAGGCCCGCCTCGAGTCCGGCATCGGTCCACAGGCGGCGCTTCGCCACCTCCTCGAGGCGACCCTCCGCAAGCAGACGCTCGGCCACCGCCCGCTCCGCGCTCCGATGCCTCTCGGCAAGGCGGGGGTCGCCGCGAAGCACGCTCTCCACCGCCGTCCGCACCGACCGGAACCGCTCCCCGTCGGCGTCCTCGACGGGCACGAGGCGATCGCCGAAGTCGTCGAGCAGCTCCGCGACGAGCCGCACCGCCTCCGCGGGGTTGCCCTCCTGCTGGGACCGCAGCTGATCGAACCGCTGCGCGGCGGAGGGCGAGTCGTCCACCATCGCCGCCACCTGCTCTTGGGCGGAGGCCGGCAGGGACAGCAGCATCGGAAGGGCCGCGAGCAGCGGCCCGATCCCGCGTCGCCGCCGGGCTGGCATCGTGAGAGTCCGCATCGGGACGGTCATCATCGGCGATTCCGGCCACGTCGGCCGTCGCTTCCTCGGCGGCCCGCCCGCAACCGGGGAGGGTGCGGATAGAGTAGCGCCGTGATCCCTCCACGCTCCGCCCGAGGCTCCTCGCGGCGTTCTCCCGGGCCCCGCCTCGCCATGCTCCTTGCCGTCGCCGCGGCCGCGACGACGCTGACCGGATGCATCGACCTGCGGCCGGGACCGCTCGTGTCGGTGGAGGGCCTGCGGATCTCGAAGGTCGGCCCGGATGCCACCGAGGCCGACCTGCTCGTATCGGTGCAGAGCCGGATCCCGGAGACCGCCCCGCTCGACGACTTCCGCTACAGCTTCGCGATCGAGGGACGCACCGTCTTCCGCGGCCGCTGGTCGGCGCTCTCCGCGGTTCCGCCCGACGAGTCCATCTCGCGAACGCTGCCGGTGGTGATCCCGACCGACCTGCTGCCGCCGGCGGATCCGCAGCAGCCGGATGCGGAGCGGCCGCTGCGATGGTCGGTCTCCGGCTCGCTCGGCTGGGAGGATCCGCAGCGGCTCTCGAGGATCCTGCTCGACCTCGGCCTGCCGAACCCCCGCAGCGACTTTTCCGGACGCGGCGACCGCATCGCCCCCGCTTCGCCCCGGTCCTGACCAAGGCGACGCCCGCAGGCCCGGCCCGCGGCGTTTCCCGCCCGGCACCCCGGCAGGCCCCGATGGCCCGCCGCGGCGATGCCGCCACGCTCCCGCCAATCCCGACGACCGTCATGCCGGCCGCCGAGAACCTCGCGACCGGGATGAACCTCCCCTCCGATCGGACCGATTCCCGTGGATGGCGGCGGGAAGCCCCGACCGCCGCGAGGGGCCCGTCCAGAGGGGTTCGACCGACCATGCAGCTGAACCAGATCCTCCGAACCGCGGCCGAGCACGACGCCTCCGACATCCATCTCGTGCCGGGGCACGCCCCGATGATGCGGGTGCACACCGTGGTGGTGCCCATGGACCTGCCGGTGCTCACCGACGAGGCGATCCGCCGGGAGTTCGACCGGATCACCACGCCCTCGCAGCAGCAGGTGTTCGATCGGGACCTCGCGCTGGACTTCTCCCACGCGGTGCCGGGCCTGCAGCGCTACCGCGTGAACGCGCACCTGCAGCGGACCGGCCTCGCCCTCGCCCTTCGTTCGATCCGCTCGACGGTGCCGCTGCTCGAGGACCTCAACCTGCCCGAGGCCATCGATCGCCTCGTGGAGCTGCCGCGGGGACTCGTGGTCGTCACCGGCGACACCGGCAGCGGCAAGTCCACCACCCTCGCCGCGATGATCGATGCGATGAACCGCCGCTACCGCCGGCACATCATCACCCTCGAGGATCCCGTCGAGTACGCGTTCGAGTCGAACCTCTGCCTCATCGAGCAGCGGGAGCTCGGCGCCGACATGCCCAGCTTCGCCGCAGGCATGCGGCACGCCCTGCGGCAGGACCCCGACATCATCCTCGTGGGCGAGATGCGGGACCTCGAGACCACCGCCCTCGCGATCTCCGCCGCCGAGACCGGGCACCTCGTGCTCTCGACGCTGCACACCGTCAGCGCGGCGCAGACGGTCGAGCGCATCGTGGACATGTATCCCGCCGGGCAGCAGCCGCAGATCCGCTCGATGCTCGCCAACACCCTGCAGGCGGTGATCTCCCAGACGCTCTTCAGCCGCATCGACCAGCCGGGCATGGTGCCGGCGGTGGAGGTGCTGCTCTGCACCACCGCCATCCGCAACCTCATCCGCGAGAACCGCGCCTTCGAGATCCCCAACGTGATCGAGACCAGCCGGCACCTCGGCATGAACACCCTCGACGCCGCGATCGGCGAGCTCTACTTCAACGGCCTCATCGGCCGCGACGACGCCGTCTCCAAGGCCGTCCACCCCGAACGACTGCAGCGGCAGCTCGCCGCCTGACGCCATGCCCCAGTACCGCTTCCGCATCCGACATCCCTCCGGCGAGGTCTCCGCGGGCATCCTCGCCGCGGAGACCGCCGGCTCCGCCGCCTCGATCCTCCGCGAGCAGGGCCATCACATCCTGCAGCTCGTGCCTGCGGCACCGACGGCGGCGCAGTTCGGCCGCCTGCTCGACCGCCTCAACGTCTCCTCGGGCCCCGGCCTGCGGGACGTGCTCGACTTCACCACGCAGCTCGCGGTGATGACCCGCGCCGGGATCGGCATCCGCCAGGCGCTCGAGGGCATCGCCGAGCAGGCCGCCAACCCCCGCTTCCGCCGGATCCTGCACGAGATCCGCATGGAGGTGGAGGGCGGGCGGCAGTTCTCCGAGGCCATCGCCCGCTTCCCGAAGCTGTTCAGCCCGCTCTACGTGAGCATGGTCCGGGCCTCGGAGATGTCCGGCTCCTTCTCGAAGATGCTCGACCGCATCGCCGCCTACCTCGCCCAGGAGGTCGAGACGCGGCGGATGGTGATCGGCGCCAGCATCTACCCGGGCCTCATCGCCCTCATGGCGGTCTCGGTGACGCTCTTCCTGCTGACCTGGGTGCTGCCGCGGTTCGGCGCGGTCTTCGCGGGACGCGAGGAGGCCCTGCCGGCGCCGACCCTCTTCCTGATGGGGCTCTCCGCGTTCATGGTGCAGTGGTGGTGGCTGCTGGGCATCGTCGCCGCGGCCGCCGGCGTCGGCCTCGCCTTCCTGCTCCGCACCGCCACGGGGCGATGGTGGCTCGACCGCCTCAAGCTCTCCTGCCCCCTGCTCAACCGGATGTTCAAGGCCCTCTACATCAGCCGCAGCCTGCACACCATGGGGGAGCTCCTCAACGCGGGCGTGCCGGTGCTCGACACCATCGCCATCACCGGCGAGGTCGCGGGCAACCAGGTCTACCGGCGGATGTGGCGGGGCGTGTACGGCGCCGTCAAGCAGGGCCGCAAGATCCAGACGCAGCTCGTCCGCGGCAACCTCCTGCCGCGGCCGGTGGTGCAGATGATCGCCGCGGGCGAGGAGTCGGGGAAGCTCGGCGAGGTGCTCGGCGAGGTCTCCGCCTACTACCACCGCGTGCTTCGCGACGCCATCAAGACCGTCACCGGGATGATCGAGCCGCTGATGATCGTGCTGATGGGCTCCTGCGTGGGCTTCATCGCGATGGCCATCATCCTCCCGATCTTCAAGATGAGCAGCCTGGTCACCAACTGACGGCGAACCGCCGCGAGGAGGACGAAGTGACCGCGATGCCGCCCCGACGAACCGCCGCGACCCGAAGGGGCTTCACCCTCATCGAGACCGCCGCCGCGATCGTCATCATCGGCGTCGGGGTGCTGGCCCTGCTCGCGGCGCAGGCGACCTTCCACTCGCAGAACCGCTGGTCGACCCACGCGAGCCGGGCGATGTTCCTCGCCAACGAGATCCGCGAGACCATGGCGGCCCTGCCGCTGCACGACCCCGTCAACGGCGCCGCCGCCTGGGGCCCGGAGCTCAACGAGGCCGCTCCCGCCGACTGGGACGACCTCGACGACTTCGACGGCGCCGTGTTCTCCGGCGCCGCCGGGAACGGGCCGATCGACGCCTCCCGCCGCGTCATCCCGGGCCTCGCCGGCTGGACGCAGCGGGTGACGGTGACCCACGTCGATCCCCTCGGCGTCAACGTGGCCCGGCCGCCGTTCTCGACGCCGATGGTGCACGTCGAGGTCGTCGTCACCATCGAGGAGCCTGGCGACACCGAGGCGCGGGAGCTGACGAGGCTCTCGTGGCTGCAGTCGTGAGCGGCGCCGCCTGCGAGCCTCCGCGTCCCGCCGGCGGGAGTGTCGCGGTCCCCCGCGCCGCCCGACGCCGCGGCGTGTCGAGCGTGCTCTCGATGATGTTCCTGGTGATCTTCGGCACCCTCGGCGTGGCCATGGCGGTGGTGGCCCAGGGCAACCTCCGCTCGGCGGACTCGAGCCTGCGGGTCTCCCGCGCCATGAGCGCCGCCGAGACCGGCCTCGCCTTCGCCGCCCGGCGGCTCGAGGCCGAGACCGCCCGCTTCGTGGTCCGCCGCGGCGTGATCGACGGCGAGTTCGCCCAGTCCCTCTGGGAGGGCACCTTCGCGCCGGAGCCGGACGATCCCGACGGCCTCGAGGTGCTCCCGCCGGTCGGCTACGAGGCCGCCGCGACGCCCGCCGGCATCGCCGAGGCGCTGCTTGCCGCCCACCTCGCCGACGGGGACAGCCTCGCCATCGACCCCGGCGACGCCTCGCTGCCGTCCTTCGACGCCGCGACCGGCCGGGTCGTCGCCCGGCCGATCCGCCTCGGGCCCCTCCGCGGCGAGAACGACCCGGCCCCGGAATGGCTGCCCGGCGATCCCGTGCCGCTGCACTTCCGCGTCAGCTACCGCCTGCTGCCGGGCGAGCCGATCATCCGCATCGAGAGCGAGGGCCGCGACGGAGAGATCCGCCGCAGCGTCCGCATGGACTTCCGCCTCGACAAGCGCATCGAGTACGCCGTGCTCGGCGCCAACCGCATCATGATCGGCAAGAACGTGCGGGTGGAAGGGCCGCTCGGCACCACCTTCGGGCTCGGCCCCGACGAGCTGAACGACGGCTTCGGGCAGCCGCTGCTCATCCGCAGCGACTTCGCCCACCTCGACGCGACCGGCGGCCTCGACGCCTGGCTCGAGGAGCTGCACCGCGAGGTCACCCGCCACGACGCCGACCACGACCGCCGCCTGCGCCTGCACCATCCCATCGAGGGCGCCGGCGCCGAGTCGCTGCTGCAGTCGCTCGCCGGCATCGCCCCCGTCGATCCCAACGGCGGCGCCGCGGTGCTCGACCGGGACGCCAACGAGTACGTGGACGAGTTCGACCTCTTCCTGCTCCGCTTCGACGCCGACGAGGACGGAGGCGTGGTGTGGAGTCCCGCCCTCGCCGCCGCCGCCGGCCTCGGACTCGTCGAGGCCGAGTTCGAGGGCATCGACGACCAGCTCGCCCGACTGATCGATCTCGCGAGGCCCGACCGCAACGGAGACGGCCGCAGCGACGCCGAGGACGTCCGCCTCGGCTGGAACGACGGCGTCATCGACGCGAAGGACCGCTACGCGAAGGTCCACGGCTCGCTGCTGCTCGCGGTGACGGAGGCGCAGTGGGAGGACGCCGCGGGCCCGCCGTGGCAGCGCTTCGTCGAGGGCCCGATCCGCGCCGGCGATGCCTCGCCGATCACCTTCGGGGTCTCCCTCGACGACGCCCGCGTGGCGACGCCCGCGGACTTCCCGCCCCGGCCGGCCGCGCTGGCCGAACTCGCGACCACGCCGCTGCCGCCCCACGGGGACGGTTCCGAGGGCGGCGAGGCGGAGCGGCTCTGGGAGAGCGTGCCCTACGGCTCGCCGCAGCCCTACGACTGGTACGACCGCCCGGTCTACCGCGACACCACCTTCACCAACCTCCGCATCCCCGAGGGCTCCAACGCCCTCTTCGTGAACTGCCGCTTCGTCGGCGTGGTCTACATCGAGACGGAGATGGACTGCGACCACGTCGACTGGAACTACGCCGGCGCCCTCGAGCAGGTGACCGAGGAGGGCGGCGAGACCTATCGCCTCCGCTATCCCGACATCGTCGCGGAGAGCGGCGGCGAGCCGGTGCCCGACACCCGCACCCGCTCCAACAACCTCCGCTTCCACGACTGCGTGTTCGTGGGCACCATCGCCGCGGACACGCCCTCGGGCTACGCCCACTGGCGGAACAAGGTGCAGTTCACCGGCTCCACCCGCTTCCACACCGATGCGTCCTCGCCGGACCTCTTCGCCGAGGACGGCGGCCTGCTCGCGACCCTCTACGAGGGCCTCGGCGAGGAGACCCACCGCGAGCTCCGCAAGAGTTCGATGATGCTGCCCGGCTGGTCGGTGGACGTGGGCCCCTTCGGCGACGAGGCCGCCGGCGAGAGCGAGCTGCCGGTGGTGCGGCTGCGGGGCACCATCGTCGCGGGCGTGCTCGACATCCGCGGCACCGCGGACATCCACGGCACCCTGCTGATGACCTTCAAGCCGGAGGCCGGCGAGGGCCCGCTGCACTACGGCGGCCGCCCCGACGCCTTCAACACCACGATCGGCTACTTCGGGCCCGAGGACGGCGACTTCGAGGGAGCGGCCCCGGGCGAGGGCGCCTTCGGCGAGATCTCGCTCCGGTGGGACCCGCTCGCGGAGCTTCCCGACGGCATCCCCTGGCCGCTGATCGTCGAGGCCGTGCCCGGCTCCTACCGCGAAGCGAGGGCGACGCCATGACCGATCCGATTCCGACGCGACGTCCGCTTCCCGCCGCCCGCCGCCCTTCGCCGCCCCCGCGGCGACGCGGCTTCAGCGTGATGGAGCTGATCGTGGCGCTGGCGATCTCGGCGATGCTGCTCTCCGCCTCGCTCGTCGCCCTCGACGCCTCCTTCAAGGCCTACCAGCGCACCACCGAGGAGGCCTCGACCCATGCGGTCTCGCGTCTCGCGATGCATCGCATGCTCGCCCTGATCCGCACCGCGGCGTGGGTGGGTCCCCTGCCGGAGAACCCGCTCGACGACGAGCGGCACTCCGACGAGATCACGGTCCGGACCCGCGACGGCCGCACCGTGACCATCCGCCTCGATGGGGAGAGCGACCGGCTCATGCTCGCCGTCGCCGCCGCCGGCGAGGGCGACGAGTCCGCCGAGCCCGGCGCCACCGAGGAGTTCGAGCTGCTCGGCGGCGTCTCGGCACGGACCCTCGCCGACGGCTCGGAGGTCCCGCCCTTCCGCCTGCAGTACGAGGACGGGTGGCGGGTGGTCCGCGTCACCGTCGACCTGTCGATCCGCCCCGACGCCGCCCGCGCTGCGGCGATCGACCATGCGGCCGGCGAGGAGATCCGCCTCGTCGGTTCGGCGAGCCCGCGCTAGCGGCGAGGCGAGGCGAGGCGAGCGAGGGCGCGAGCGAACCGACGGGCCGCCGCAACCGTCCGCTCAGAACAGCGACTCGGTCCCCGCGGCGCCGAGGTGGGCCTTGCCAGCGGGCGTCAGCATGCGGCCCTGCCGGGTGCGGGCGAGGAAGCCGATCTGCAGCAGGTACGGCTCGACCATGTCCTCGAGCGTGCCGGGGTCCTCGCCCAGGCTTGCGGCGATCGCCTCGAGGCCCGCAGGGCCGCCGTCGTAGACGCCCGCGAGCACCTTCAGGTACTTGCGGTCGATCTCGTCGAGGCCCTGCCGATCGACGCCTTCGAGCTCGAGGGCCTGCTCGATCACCGTCGCATCGAGGGCGCCCGCGGCGCGGACCTGCGCGAAGTCCCGCACCCGCCGCAGCAGCCGCAGCGCCACCCGAGGGGTGCCGCGGCTCCGCGAGGCCACCAGACGCAGCGCCTCCGCCTGCGGCTCGATCCGCAGGATCCCCGCGGCCCGCTGGAGGATCCGCACGAGCTCGTCGAGGCCGTAGTAGCTGAGGTGGTGGGCGATCCCGAAGCGGCTCCGCAGCGGCTGGGTCAGCAGTCCCGCCCGCGTGGTCGCGCCGATCAGCGTGAACGGCTGCAGGTTGATGGTGACGGTGCGGGCGTGCAGGCCGCTGTCCACGGTGAAGTCGACGCGGAAGTCCTCCATCGCGGGATAGATGTACTCCTCGACCGCGGCGGGCAGGCGATGGATCTCGTCGATGAAGAGCACGTCCCGCGGCTCGAGGCGGGTGAGCGTGCCCACGAGGTCGCCCGCCTTCGAGAGCGCCGGGCCGCTCGTCACGTAGGCCCGCGAACCCATCTCCGCGGCGATCACGTGCGCGAGCGTGGTCTTGCCGAGTCCCGGCGGCCCGTGCAGCAGCACGTGCTCCATGGCCTCCTGGCGTTCCCGCACCGCCTGCAGGGCGATGGAGAGCCGCTCGATCAGCTCGGCCTGCCCGACGTACTCCGCGATCCGCAGCGGCCGCAGCGCGAGGTTCGCCTGCTCCTCGACGGGATTGGCGGCATCGGCGGAGACCACGCGGTCACGGGACATCGGCGGTCGGCTCCAGGACGCGGCGTGGCGTCGGGTCGCTCAGAACCTCACCGCCGGCGCCTCGCGCTCCTGCGGCGAAGCCACCTCGAAGAAGTCCTCGGGGGCGAAGTTGAACATGCCCGCCACGAGGTTCGAGGGGAACATCGCGATGGTCTCGTTGTAGTCCCCCACGGCGCGGTTGTAGTGCTGCCGGCTGAAGCCGATGGCGTTCTCGGTGGCGCCGAGCTCCTGCTGCAGCTGCAGGAAGTTCTGGTTCGCCTTGAGGTCGGGGTAGGCCTCGGCGACGGCGAAGAGGCGGCCCAACGCCGCGGTCAGCATGCCCTCGGCGGCGCCGGCGGCCTCCGCGCCCCGCGCCCCCATCGCGGCGCCGCGGGCGGAGATGACCGCATCGAGGGTCTCCCGCTCGTGGGCGGCGTAGCCCTTCACCGTCTCGACGAGGTTGGGGATGAGGTCGTGCCGCCGCTTCAGCTGCACGTCGATGTCCGACCACGCACCACGGCAGCGGATCCGCCCCTGCTGCAGGCGGTTGTAGACGCCGATCGCCCAGATGGCCAGCACCACCCCGACCACCCCAAGCCCGATCAGTCCATACAGCATGGCCAGAGACCCTCCCGTGCCGACCGGCTCCCCGGGGCGACGGGTCAGGATACCCGCTGCCGCCCCCCGGACCTCGCCGGACCTACTCTTTCGGCCGCCCCGATCCGGCGGCCCGGCCCCATGGACTCACGACCCGCGAACCATCGCAGCCACCGCCGCAAGCGGCGCACCGTGCAGCACCAGCAGGCGGACCTCGCCGAGGCGACGCTGCCCGAGGTCGAGGCGATCGAGCATCCGCTCGTCCCGACCGGCGAGCCGCTCGCGATCGAGACCCCCGAGGCGGTCGCCGACCTCGTGGCCACGCTGCGTCGGGAGCGGGACGTCGCCTTCGACACCGAGTTCATCGGGGAGGAGACCTTCCGTCCGCGGATCTGCCTCGTGCAGATCGCGACCCCGACGCTCGTGGCGCTCGTGGATCCGCTCGCCCTCTCGGGCGAGGAGGGCCGCGAGGCGATGGCGTCGCTCTTCCGCGAGCTCGCCGACGCTTCGCACCGCCTGCTCGTGCACGCGGGCTTCCACGACGCCGAGGCCGTCCGCCTCGGCGCCGGCCGCGAGATCGCCTGCCCGATCGACACCCAGGTCGCCGCGGCCATGGTCGGCCTGCCGTGGCCGGCGAGCCTCGCGGCGTTCCTCGAGCACTTCACCGGCCATCGCCCCGGCAAGGCCCACACCTTCACCGACTGGGACGCCCGGCCGCTCTCGCCGCGGCAGCGGCGCTACGCCGCCGACGACGTGCGCTACCTGCCGCTGGCCTGGTCCCGCCTCGAGGCCGAGCTCGAGCGCCGCGGCCGCCTCCCCTGGGCGATCGCCGAGTCGGCGGCGGCGATGCGGGACTCGCCGTTCGATCCCGCCTCGCAGGTCAAGCGGATCATCCGCGGCGATCTCGTCGGGGCCGCCGCCCGCAGCATCGTGAAGGCGCTGGTGCTGGTCCGCCACGAACTCGCCCGCGAGATGAACCTGCCGCCGCGGGGCGTGCTGCCGGATCTCGCCGTCGCCGAGATCGCGCTGGCCCGCCCCTCGAACGCGGCATCCCTCCGCCGCCTTCGCGGCGTCTCCTCCTCCCTCGCGGACGCCGCCGCCGAGCGACTCGTCGCGGCGGCCGCCGCCGCGGCGGCGGCACCGCCCCGCAGCGATCCGCTCGGCGAGGCCCTCGCCCACCGCCGGGTCCGCGATGCGGTCGGCGAGGCCTGGCCGCGACTGCAGCAGCACTGCCGCGAGCAGGATCTCGCCGCCGAGCTCGTCATCGTCCGCCGCGACTTCACCCGCTGGTACGGCCGGGAGGTGGCGCTCCATCGCGGGATCGCCCGGGCCGCGGCGATCGGCGAGTCCCAAGAGAGCCCCTTCGAGCCCGGCTCCTGGCGGGAGGACGCCGCCGGCGAGTTCGCGCGGGCGATGCGTCGGCAGCTCACCGAGTCGCCTTGACCGCGCCGCCGCCCCGCCTTGCCCCGGCTAGCCGCGCCCCCGCGCCATGGCGAGCACCCGGTCGAAGTGCGCTCCCGACACCGGCTGCACCGAGAGCCGCTGGCCCCTCGCGAGCAGCGGCATGCCCTCGAGTGCCGCCTCCGCCCGCAGCCGGTCGAGCGGCAGCAGCGACGGGAACCGCTCGACGAACTCGAGCTCGGCCATCATCCAGGTGGGCCGATCGGGGCGGGAACGCGGATCGAAGTGGGGGTCCGCGGGATCGAACGCGGTGGGGTCGGGCCGAGCCTCGCCGCAGACCCTCGCCAGGCCCGCGACGCCCGGCGGGTCGGCGTTGGAGTGGTAGACGAGCACGAGATCGCCGACCTTCATCGAGTCCCTCATGAAGTTGCGGGCCTGATGGTTCCGCACCCCGTCCCAGCCGGTCCGCCCGTCGCGGGCGAGATCGTCGATCGAGTAGACCTCCGGCTCGGTCTTCACGAGCCAGCCCGCCCTCGAACCGAGGCGGCGGGGAACGGACGCGGCGGCACGGCGGGGCATCGGGATCTCCTCGCTCGAGTCGGCGCCGCGGCATCGCGGCGGAGGGGCGAGGATACCGCGGCCGCAAAGGCGGCAAGCATGCTCGGTATGCTTCGTTTCGAGCGGTCCTCGGCACCCGACGGGCCTTCCACGATGCGAACTTCCGCACCCCGCGCCTTCCGACCGCATCGCCGTCCCGCGGGCCTCGCCGCGAGCGTCGCCTCCGCCGTTGCCGCGATCCTCGCCGCCCCGTCGGCGGCGACGCCGCCGGATGCCGCGGCGCCCGCCGACGAACGCTCGCCGCTCGAGCGTCGCCGCGAGGCGGCCTTCGAGCAGCTGCGGCGGGAGTGCCTGCCGGAACCGCTCTCCGCCGAGCAGATCCGCGAGTGGGCCGGCCGCCTCGCCTTCGACGAGGAGGGGCGAAGCCTGCTCGACGCGATCGTCGCCAACTACCGCAACGCCACCGAGCGGACCGACCGCGAGGCCGGCGACGCCGTGCGGCAGCGGATCGACGCGGCCTTCCGCTTCGACGACGACGCCCGCCGGATCGAGGCGATCCACACCCCCGAGCACCTGCAGCTGCTCGCCGAGCGGGACCGGCTCTTCGAGCGGCTCGAGCGGGCCGACGCGGCCCTCTTCCGCGAGTTCGAGGCCCTCGCCGCCGAGGACCGCCGCGGCGAGCTTGCCGCGATCCGCTTCGAGCGGGCCCGTCGCCTCTACGAGCGGGAGGACCGCCTGCCCGGCGCCTCGCTCGACCTCGCGGCCCTGCTTGCGCCGCTCGAGATCGATCCCGCGGCGCAGGCGGGCGTCGCCGAGACCCTCGACCGCTACCGCCGCGAGCAGGCTGCGGCGCTGCAGGACCGCCACCAGCGGGGACGCGAGCTCGAGCGGGAACGCGGCGAGCTGCTGCTCGCGCTCGGGCCGGCGTGGCGGCTCGTGCTCGCCGAACCCGACCGGCTCGAGGCGGAGTCGCAGCTGCAGTCGCTCGCGATCGCCGAAGCCGAGCTCGATCGCCCGCTGCGGTCGCTGCACCGCGAGACCCTCCTGCTGCTGCGAAGGCAGCTGCCCGCCGAGGACGGCCGCCGCCTGCAGGAGGCCTATCAGCAGGCGACCTATCCGGAGCTCTTCCGCGACGATCGCCGGGTCGCGGAGATCCTCGGCGAGGGCGAGCTCGCGGCAGCGGTCGGCGAGGCCATCCGCCCCTCCGCCGAGGCCGCCATCGACGATGCCCTGCGGGACGTGCAGCGATCGGCCTTCCTGCTGATGGAACTCGCCGACGCGCTCTCCTCGGTGACGACGCTGCCCGATCCCACCTCCCGCGCCGAGGCGGCGATGCTCCTGGAGATCCGAACCCTCGAGCTGCAGCAGTCCCGCCGGGAACGCCTCGGGGCGGCGCTGCGGGCGGTCCGGGCGATGCTGCCGCCGGGCGAGGCCGGCGGCGACCGGGTGCTCGCGACGGCGCTGGCGAGCCACGAGAGCCTGAGGCGGGCGTGGGAGTACCGCCTCGCGGTGCTGGACGATCGGGTGCGGGAGCTCCGCGACCTGCCCCGCGGCGACGACGATTCGCCCTGAGTGCCGACGCCGCGGGGGGACCCGCAGGGGCCCTCCTCAGGGCACGATCGCGACCGCAGGCGGCAGCGGCACGAGGGTCATGCCCCCGGCGGCCTCCACGATCAGTTCGTAGCGTTCGCCGGGACGGACCCGCTTGAAGACCGCTTCGCCCTGGGCGACCCGAAGGCCCTCCTCGGCGGCGAGGCGGGCATCGGAGGCGAGACGCCAGAAGTTCCGCCACAGCGATCGCTCGAGGCGGGACCGCTCGCCGAGGGCGTATCCGTCGGGCACGCCGCCGGGCGTGTCGATGGGCAGGCCCTCCGCCGGCGGCATGAGATCGGAGTAGATCCGCCGCAGCAGCACGAGCGTCGAGCCCCGCAGGGGATCGCCCGCGGCGACCTCGTCGTGGGGGAAGCGGGCGGTCCATCCCTCGATGTACACCACCTCGCCCGGCACCGTGTACTCGCGGCGGCCGATCTCCCGGCCCTCGTCGTCGAGCTCCACGAATCGAAGTTCCGTCGCGACCCGGCCGCTGGCCGCGCCGGCCGGGGCGATCGGCTGCTGGGAGAGGATCTCGACGATCCCCCGCCGCCGCTCCCGTCCAAGCCGCTCGACCATCGCCTCCCGCTGGGCGATCTCCGCCGCCATCCTCGCCTCGACCGCCGCGAGCTCGTCGCGGAGGCGACGCTCGGCATCGGCGTAGGTCCGCCACAGCACCGCGCCGGCGACGCCGCCGAGGACGGACACGAGCAGGGCGATGCGAAGGGTCGATCCCATGGGAAGCCTGCGGCGACGCGGCGCCGAAGTCGCCTTCATCGGCGATCGCGGCCCGCAGGTCCCACTCGACGGCGGGCCTCGGCGTCCCCGCCACGCCTCACCGCAGGATCGAGCCGTCCGCGGCGCGGCCCGCGACGGTGAGGAACGCCACCCGCTTGACGAGCCACCGGGAGGGGTCGCGGGCATCCCGCCGCACCTCGAAGGCCCAGCGGGTCGCCACCGGCGACCCCATCGAGGAGTTCGTCACCGTCCGGCAGGCGAGTTCGACGCGGGCCCGGTCGCCGTCGAGGGTCTCCCCTTCGAGCGAGGTGATGGTGTTCTCGGCGATCCGATGCCGCCCCCCGAGGGTGCGGAAGGAGGCCGCGAGGCCCTCGATCGGAATCGCCGGGGCCTCCTCCCGTGCGATGTGCAGGGTGGCATCCGGGGCGAGCATCGAGAGCATGCCGCCGAGGCCGTCGATGTCGCCACGCTCCGCGGCGGCCACGAGGCGTCGGATCGCCGCCTCGCCGTGCTCGCCGGGCGTCGTCACCAGGGCCCCGAGCAGCAAGGCGGCGGCGGCGGCGGAGGCGGGCAACGCCGCCCAGCCGAGCAGGCGGCGGTCGTCTCTCGCGAAGGCCGCCCATGCCATGGCCCCGGCCGCAAGCAGCAGCAGGATCGCCGTGGGCAGGGGCGACTCGAAGATGTGCCTCGAGAGAAGTCCGCTCATCGCCTCGGCGGAGGGTAGACCGCCCGCGGCCCGCGAGGTCTACCATCGCCGCGTGTCCGAGACGATCTCGATCGACTTCAGCCGACCGGTCGCGCTCTTTCCCCTCGGGGGGACGATCCTGCTGCCCCATGCGCCGCAGGCGCTGCATCTCTTCGAGCCTCGCTACCGCCAGATGGTCGAGCACTGCCTCGACTGCATGGAGGGCGACAACCTGCTGACCGCGGCGCCGATCGCGATGGCCACCCACGGCGGCCCGGAGTGGGAGGGCCGCCGCGTGGGCTCGCCCCCGCTGCGGCCGGCGGTGTGCGTGGGCAAGATCGTGCAGCACACCGCGCTTCCCGACGGGCGGCACAACATCATCCTGCACGGGGTCTGCCGCGGCCGCATCGACGCGGTGATCGAGCCCTCCGGCGACCGCCTCTACCGCCTCGCGAGGATCACGCCGCTCGAGACCCTGCAGCGGTTCCCCCGGCTTCCCTCGGTGCGTCGCCGCCTGCAGACCCTGCTCGACCGCCCCCGCCTGCGGCGCATGAGCAGCGCCGACACCGTCCGGGAGTGGGTCGCCCGCACCGACGTGCCCACGCACGCGCTGGTGGAGCTCGTGAGCTTCGCGCTGCTGAAGGACGACGAGCTCCGCTACCGCCTGCTCGAGGAGCCGGATCTGCGCCGCCGCGCCAGGATGCTGACCGACGAGCTTCGCCACATCGACCGCCTCGTGGCCCTCGCGGACCTGCAGGACCGGGAGTGGCCCAAGGGCATGAGCTGGAACTAGGCC
>CAZQUA010000002.1:0-3871 GCA_964596455.1 uncultured Isosphaeraceae bacterium | reverse complement strand
GGGGGCGACGGGCCGGCAAGGGGCGAGGCTCGCCTCGCGGCGGCGAGCTGCGACGCCGCCTCAGCCGCCGTCCGCGGGCGACGCGTCCGCGACCTCGGACTCGTGCAGATGCCAGCGGAAGCCGTCGGCCTCGCAGTCGATGTGCACCATGAAGAAGCCGCCGCGATGGGCCTCGACCGCGGGCCACATCACCTCGCGGTCGGTCGCGGGGATCGGCAGCGACTCGACCTGCGAGGCCTCCACCCACTCGAGGCGGCCCTCGTCGAACTCCATCGCCGCGATCTCCGCGGGATCGATCGGCCGCACCACCTCGAAGAGGAAGATCAGCCAGTGGGCGTGCCCCTCGTAGCCGCTCTCGGAGACGATCCCGCAGAGGCGGATCTCCTCGGCTTCGAGGGCGATCCCCACCTCCTCGCGGATCTCCCGCAGGGCGCAGGCGTGGGGGCCTTCGCCCGCGGCGGTCTCGAGCTTGCCGCCGATGGGCGAGTACATGCCGGGGTTGGGCGGCTTGCGGCGGTGCAGCAGCAGCACCCGGCCGGCGGCATCCCGCAGGTAGCAGAGCACCGCGACCTTGTAGGGAAGGCCGGCGGCGCTCACGCGGGCACCGCCTCGCCCGCGGACGCGAGCACCCCCGCCGCCTCGAGCACCGCCTGCAGGGATCGCACCGTCTCGGGGGACGCCTCCGCAAGCGGCGGCCGCACGGCGCCGCCGTCGATCGACAGCAGCCGCATCGCCGCCTTGAGGGCGACGGGATTGCCCTCGAGCGAGAGCAGGGCCCGGCCGAGCGGGAAGAGGCGATCGTGCACCCGCCTCGCCTCGGCCAGCGAGCCGCGGAGGGCGAGATCCACCAGCGCCGCCACCGCCCGCGGCACGAGGTTCGAGGCCACGCTCACCACCCCGGCCGCGCCGACGGCGATCATCGGAAGGGCGAGGGTGTCGTCGCCGGCGAGCACCGCGATGCCGCAGCGGCGGCGGATCTCGCTGACCGCGTCCACCGAGCCGGAGGCCTCCTTGATGGCGACGACGTTGGGATGCTCGGAGAGCCTCGCGACCGTCGCCGCCTCGAGGCCGGCGCCGCAGCGGCCGGGCACGTTGTAGAGGACCACCGGAAGGTCGGCGCTCTCGGCGATGGCCGCGAAGTGCCGCAGCAGGCCCGCCTGCGAGGGGCGGTTGTAGTAGGGCACGACCTGCAGGGTCGCATCGGCGCCCGCGGCGGCGGCGGCGCGATGCAGATGGACCGCGTGGGCGGTGCTGTTGCTGCCGGCGCCGGCGACCACCCGCAGGCCGAGCGGCCGGGCCTCGGCGACGGTCGCCTCGACGAGGCGGCGCCACTCCCCTTCCGAGAGCGTCGGGGCCTCGCCGGTGGTGCCCGCGGGCACCACCGCGGCCACCCCGCCCTCCGCCTGCCGGCGAAGCAGGCCGGGCAGGCGGGCGAGATCGACTTCGCCGCCGCCCGCGGTGAAGGGCGTCGCCATCGCGGTGAACACCCCCGACCAGGCGGCCGCCGCCCCCATCGTCTCGATGCCCACGCTCGAATCGCTCACGCGTCGCCTCCCTGCCCGGGCGCCGTCATCGCCCGCTTCCCGCGGCCGCCGCCTCCCGCATCAGCCGCTTCATCTCCGCCACCGCCGCCCGCATGCCCACGAAGACGGCGCGGCTGACCACGGAGTGCCCGATGTGCAGCTCCCGCAGGCCGGGGATCGCCGCCACCGGCTGGACGTTGAAGTAGTTCAGGGCATGCCCCGCGTTGAACCGCATGCCGGCCGCGAGGATCCGCCGCCCCGCCTCGGCGATCCGCTCGAGCTCGGTGCGGACCGCGGGACGCTCCGCGTCGCGGCCGTCGGCGTGGAAGGCGTGGGCGTAGGGCCCGGTGTGGACCTCGCAGACCCGGAAGCCCGCGGCCGCGGCGGCATCCACCTGCCGCGGATCGGCATCGATGAAGGCGCTCGTGACGATCCCCGCAGCCTCGAGCCTCGCCACGAAGTCGCGGAGGGCCGCACCGCCCGCCGCCACGTCGAGGCCGCCCTCGGTGGTGATCTCCCGCCTCGCCTCGGGCACGAACATGGCCATCTGCGGGCGGATCTCCTCGGCGAAGGCCACCATCTCCGGCGTCGCCGCCATCTCGAGGTTGAGGCGGATGTGCACGAGCTCGGAGAGGCGGCGGACGTCGTCGTCCTGCACGTGCCGGCGATCCTCGCGGAGATGCACGGTGATGCCGTCGGCGCCTCCGAGGTGGGCCTCCACCGCGGCCCACACGGGGTCGGGTTCCCAGGTCCGCCTCGCCTCGCGAAGCGTGGCCACGTGGTCGATGTTGACACCGAGTCCGATCATCGCGAAGGTCCCGCGCCGATCCGCGGAATCGCCGCGGAGGCGTGGTTATACTCGCGACACTGCCGTTGAGGGCGATGCGGCTTCGCCTCGCCCGATCCGCCGACCGCGACTCTGCGAGAACCGAGCCGACATGGCGGACCCCGCCCCGGTCACCGACACTGCCGCCGCCCTCGCGAGCCTCCGCGCCGACATCGAGCGTCAGGGGCAGCGGGTGATGGACCTGTTCCTGAGGTCGGTCGAGGCCTACTTCGACGGGGGGCAGGACAGCGTCGACGCGATCGTCGCCGAGGACGACCTCATCGACCGCGTCGACGTCGAGATCGAGCGGTCCTGCATCGCCGCCCTCGCGGCGGGCCTCCGCAGCGAGCACGAGATCCGCACGGTCGTGACGATCGTGAAGATCAACAACGAGCTCGAGCGGATCGCCGACTGCGCGGTGAACATCGCCGAGGCGGTCCGCACCCGCGACGCCGAGGCCCCCGGCACGCCGCCGACCTTCCGGGTCATGGCCAACAGCGTGATCGGCATGGTCCGCGACTCCAACCGGGCCCTCGCCTCGGGCAACGTGGAGCTCGCGACCGAGGTCCTGCGGTTCGACGACACCGTGGACCGCTTCAAGACCGAGATCCTGCGGGACGCCCAGCAGCAGGTGGCGGCGGGGTCGCTGCCGGTGGGGTTCGCGTTCCGCCTGCTCGCGGTCACCAAGGCGGTGGAGCGGATCGCCGACCACTGCACCAACATCTGCGAGCAGGTGATCTACCTCGAGACCGGCAAGATCGTGCGGCACCATCCGGAGGGCTGGTCGGAGCCGGCGTTGCCGGAAGGCTGACCGCCCCGTCGATCCCCGCCACACCCCATGTCCGCACTCCCCGCCGCCGACCGTCTTCCGACCCTCGCCCCCGCCCTCGACGCCGCGGGGCAGGGCCACCTGGTGCGATGGTGCGAGCGGCTCGACGGCGATGCCCGCGAGCGCCTGCTCGCCCAGCTCGCCGAGCTCGACCTGCCGCTGCTGGGACGCCTCGGCTCCGGCGACGGCCATGCCGCGGACGCGGACGCCGCCATCGAGCCGCCCGAGACCGTCGATGCCTCCGATCCTGCGGCCGGCGACCGCCGCGCTGCGGGCGAGGCGTTGCTGCGGCAAGGGAAGGTGGCGGCCTTCACCGTCGCCGGCGGCCAGGGCACCCGCCTGGGGTGGAACGGCCCCAAGGGGAGCTTTCCGGCGACGGTCGTCGCCGGCAAGCCGCTCTTCCGGATCTTCGCCGAGCAGATCCTCGCCACCCAGGACCGCTTCGCGCCGCGCGAGCCGATTCCCTGGTACGTGATGACGAGTCCCGCCAACGACGCCGAGACCCAGGCGTTCTTCCGCGACAACAACTGGTTCGGCCTCGAGCCCTCGCAGGTCTCCTTCCTCGTGCAGGGCACGATGCCCTCGGTCGACTTCGAGGGCCGGGTGCTGCTCGAGTCCCCCGACGCCCTCTGCCTGAACCCCGACGGCCACGGCGGTTCGCTTCGGGCGCTGCGTCGCAGCGGTGCCCTCGAG
>CAZQUA010000001.1:0-36006 GCA_964596455.1 uncultured Isosphaeraceae bacterium | reverse complement strand
CCGGCGGCTTGGGCGGGTGCCCGAGGGCGGTCGCCGCAACGCAAGGCCCCTGGAGGCAATCGGCACATGGCCACGCTGCTGCTGCTCGGATCGGGTGAACTCGGCAAGGAGGTGGCGATCAGCGCCAAGCGTCTCGGCTGCCGCGTGGTCGCGGTCGACCGCTACGACGATGCGCCGGCGATGCAGGTCGCCGATGCCCGCGAGACCATCGACATGCTCGACGGCCGCGCCCTCGGGGCCGTCGTCCGCCGCCACCGGCCCGATTTCGTGGTGCCGGAGGTCGAGGCGATCCGCACCGAGAAGCTCCTCGAGCTCGAACGCCGCGGGCAAGCGGTGGTGCCGAGCGCCGAGGCCGCGTTCCTCACCATGAACCGCGACGCGATCCGCGATCTCGCGGCCGGGGAGCTCGGCGTGCCCACCGCCCGCTACGCCTATGCGACGAGCGAGGCGGAGCTTCGGGATGCGGTCCTCGCCGCGGGCGGCGTGGGCGTGCCCTGCGTGGTCAAGCCGGTCATGAGCAGCTCCGGGAAGGGCCAGAGCGTGGTGCGTCGGCCAGCCGATCTCGCGAGGGCGTGGCGGTTCGCGGTCGCGGGCATGCGGGGCGATCGCGCCAGGGTCATCGTCGAGGCGTTCGTCGAGTTCGACTTCGAGATCACCCTGCTGACGGTCAAGCAGCGGCGTCGGGTGCTCGGCAGGCCGGCGAAGACCCTCTTCTGCCCGCCGATCGGCCATCGCCAGGAGCACGGCGACTACCGCGAGAGTTGGATGCCCTGCCCGATGCCGGCCGCGGCGCTGCGGCGAGCCCGTTCCATCGCCGGCAAGGTCGTCGAGCGGATCGCGGGCCCCGACGGCGCCGGGATCTTCGGCGTCGAGTTCTTCATCCGAGGCGACGAGGCGATCTTCAGCGAGTTGAGCCCGCGGCCCCACGACACCGGCATGGTGACGATGGCGGGCCTCGAGCTCTCGGAGTTCGACCTGCACGTGCGGGCGATCCTCGGCTTGCCGATCCCGGAGATCCGGGCCACGGGCCCCGCCGCGAGCAGCGTGGTGCTCGCCGGCTTCGAGAGTCCGCGGCCGCCCCGCTACACCGGCGTCGATCGCGCCCTCGCGAGGCCCGGGGTCGAGGTGCGGATCTTCGGCAAGCCCAGCGCCCGCAAGGGCCGCCGCATGGGCGTGGTGCTCGCCCGCGGCCGGACCGTCGCCGAGGCGAGGCGGCTCGCCAACGGCGCGGCGAAGGCGATCCGGCTGCGACCGGAACGCTGACCGGCGGGAACGGTCAACCGTCGGCGGGCCGCGGCGTCTCGCCGTAGAGGCGATGCGTGCGGAGGTAGTCGGCGACCCCGGCGGGCAGATCGTCGGTCCCGCCGTCGCGGCGGACGAGGGTCGACGAGGCGAGGTCGTCGCCGAGGGCGAGGACCCAACGGGGTTCGATCGCGGGATCGCCGCCGGCCTCGCGCCAGGCCTTCGCATAGGCGTCGCGGAAGGAGGCCTCGTCGAACGGCGGCCGGAGCATGACCGCGACCTCGGCGATGGATGCGATCGCGCGCGGGTCGCGCCACTTCGGGAACCCGATCGCGGCATCCGCGCCGACGAGCAGCACGAGCTGGGCGGGCGGCGTCGCGGCGGCGGCCTCCGCGGCGAGCGTGCGGAGGGTGTCGACGGTGTAGCTCGGCCCCTCCCGATCGAGTTCGAGGGTGCGGATCTCGCAGCGGGGATCGCCCGCGATCGCGAGCCGCAGCATCGCGAGGCGATCCTCGGGCGAGGCCGGCGGGGCGTCTCCCTTGAGGGGATTGATGCGGGCCGGCACGTAGAGCACCCGCTCGGCGCCGATCGCCTCGGCGGCGCGGCGGGGCAGTTGGACATGGGCGCGGTGGGGCGGATCGAAGCTGCCGCCGAAGACGATCCAGCGACGGGGCGTCATGCGGTCGCCTCCGCCGTCGAGGCCGCGGCGGCATCGATCTCGGCGACGATCCTCGCGGCGGCCTGCAGCGACGCGATGCTGCGGCGCCGCAGCTGCGGCAGGGCCGCAACGGTGCGAGGGGAGCACGCCAGCGAGCGGAGGACCGCCCACGGCCGAAGACGCCCGCGGGCATCGACCCAGCTCGAGACCGCACGCGGAAGCGAGTCCGCCGCGGCGTCGGAGATGCCCCGCACGACTCCCCAGGGCCAGCCCCGGTCTTCGCACTGCGAGGCGAAGGCGGCCGACTCGAGATCGACGGCGTCGGCGCCGCTCGATGCGTGCAGCCGCGCCTTCTCCTGGGGCGAGACCACGGCGTCGTCGAGCGAGAGGACCGTGGCGCGGCGAGGCGAGCCTCCCGACGCCGCCTCGAGGCCGATCGAGGGCGTCCAGGCTCGCTGCGACCCATCGATCACCCGCTTGGCGAGCAGGGCGGTGCCGGCGGCGAGATCCGGATGCAGTCCGCCGGCGGTCCCGACGAGCAGCATGCCGAGGCGTGCGGGGCAGCGGCCGCCCCGGCGATCCGCGAACCAGTCCGCGACGCCCGATCGCCCCGGCCCGCAGACCTCGATCGCGGCGTCGGTCGGAAGCTGCACCCCGTGCATCGCATGCCGGAGACCCTCGAGCACCGATCGTTCGAAGTCGAGCGGGCAGAGCAGCAGCAGTCGCAGCGGAGCCTCGAAGCCTTGCGATGCGCGAGAGCGTCGCCGCATGGCGGGACGGTAGCAGAGGCGAAGGCGGCCGCTCCCGCCGCGCGAAGGGGTGACCGGGACGCGGGGCCCACGCCTCGGCGGGCCCATGCGTCCTCGCCCCCGCCGTCGGTGCGATCCGCGACGCGGCTCAGAGATCCGCTTCGCCGAGCGGCAAGCCTGCGAACGCGCCGAGGATGAAGGCCGCGTGGACCTCCGGATGCGACGCCATGGCGTGCTCGAGATGCTCGTAGAGGCCGATGGCACGGCCATCGCGGTCGTAGACCGCCAGCAGCAGCGGGCAGTCGTTGCGGATCCAGTCCACCCGCAGCGTCGCGAGCTCGACGCTCGCCAGCACCTCGTGGGGATGCTCGGTCGGGCCGAAGTTGGCCGGCTCCGCCGCCGGTGCCACGATCGCCACCGGCGTGGCCACCGACGATTGCGGCCGCGTCGCCACCGCCACCGCTCCGAGGACGCCCGCCACCGCCACCAGCGGCAGCAGGTGCTTGGGCAGCGGGGTCGTGGCGATCTTGGCGAGGTTTCGGTGGCTCATCGCGGGCTCCGTTTCGGGCTCGTTGGATGATGCTTCGACCGGCCGAGGGGGGCTCCTTCAGTATGTTCCCCATACCGGGGCGATCTCGCCGGAGCGTCGCGTACAGTCCCGCGTTCATGGGACGGGATCCGCTCCATCGCGTCCTTGCCGCGTTGCTCCTCGGTTGCGGCCTCGCCGGCTCCCCGGCGGCGGGGCGGCTGCAGGCGGCGGCGATCCCCCCGCTCGACTCGGAGGCGCTCGCGGCCTTGGCGGCGGCGAGCGACGGACTCGACCGCCGCGACGAGGCGTGGCATCGCCTGCTCGAGGGCGCGAGGGCGTGGCCGACCGATCCCGATTCGCTGCGGGCGGCCATCGATGCGGCTCCGACGGTGCGGCGTCCCGACTGGGGCGGCTGGCTGCTCGAACCGGATCCCCATCGGGGCAGCCTCGTGCGCCTTCGCGGCCGCCTCGAGCAGGAGACCGCCTTCGAGTGGCCGACGATCCGCGGCGACGAGTCGCCGCCCCGCCTCGCCGAGTGGTTCGTTCGTCTCGAGGCGGTTCCCGGGGAAGATCCATCGCCTCCGACGGTGCAGTGCTGGGTGGTCGATCCGCCGCCGTCCGCCGCCGGACGCGGGCCCCGCGAAGTCGAGGTGGTCGGCCGCTTCCTTCGGGTCACCGAGGAGCGGTCTCGCGATGGCGTGGCGCGGCGGTGGCACACGTTCGTGGGCGTGGCGATGCCCCCGCAGGATCCCGCGATGGCGGCCTCGCCGGAGTGGCTGCTGCCGGCGGTGGTGATGGGAATGCTGGCCCTGGTGGTCTGGCTGCGGCGGCTCGGCCGCGGCGGGCGGAGCGGGGGAGCGTCGCCCCGATCCACGCCATCGGACGAAGCGACGCCGCCGCCCCGCGGCGACCTGCCGACGGATCCCGCGGAGGCGCTGGCGGTGCTGCGGCAGGAGGCGTCGCCGTCGGCGGCGGGCGATCGTCCATGAACGCCCGGCCCGAGACGCTGCATCGCCGCCTCGAGTGGCCGTCGCCGGAGGCGGCGACCTGCGAGATCCGCTGCGGCCGCGGCGAACTTTCCGCGATCGCCGATCGCCTCGCCGCGGCCGGACTCGCGGCGGAGGGACGCCTGCTGCTCGTGTGCGATCCCGGGGCGGAGGCGGCCATCGCGGAGGTCGAGCGGTCGCTGGGGGAGGCGGGCCTCGGGTGGCGGCGGATCGACGTACCCGCCGGCGAATCGAACAAGGTGCAGGCGTCGGTCGATCGGATCGTCGCCGAGGCGATCGAGTGGGGGATCGGCCGCGACACGCCGCTGGTCGCCGTCGGCGGCGGCTGCGTCGGCGATCTCGCGGCCTTCGCCGCCTCGGTGCTGCTTCGGGGGGTGCCGCTGGTGCTCGTGCCCACGACCCTGATGGCCATGGTGGACGCCTCGATCGGCGGCAAGACCGCGATCAACCATCGCCTCGCCGACGGATCGCTCGGCCGCAATCTCGTGGGCAGCTTCCATCCGGCCCGCCTGGTCCTGGGCGATCCGAGGTCGCTGGCGACGCTGCCGCCGCGGGAGTTCCGGGCGGGCCTCGCCGAGTGCGTGAAGCACGCCATGCTCGACGGGGAGGAATCGCTGGCGTTCCTCGAGGCCCATGCGGGGTCCCTCGCGGCGCTTGCGGGCACGCCCGCGGAGGGCGACGACGGCTGCCTCGATCGCCTGCTTGCGAGGAGCATCGCGGTCAAGTCGAGGATCGTCGCCGAGGATCCCCTCGAGCGGGGCTCGCGGCGGCACCTCAACCTCGGGCACACCTACGCCCACGCGATCGAGTCGCTGCCGCAGGTCCCCTGGCGGCATGGCGAGGCGGTGTCGCTCGGCCTCGTCGCGGCGGCCGCGGCGTCGGTCGAGGCGGGCTGGCTCGATCCGGCGGCGCCGCCGCGAGTCGCGGCGATGCTCGATCGGCTGGGCCTTCCCACGGCGTGGCCCGGCGAGGCGGCGGACGGGTCGCGGCTGCGGTCCCTGATGCGGCTCGACAAGAAGCGGTCCCGCGGCCGCCTCGCCCTGGTGCTGCTGCGGGGATGGGGCCGCCCCGAGGTGCTCGCCGATCCTCCCGAGGCGGTGGTGGCGGCGGGATGGCGGGCGATCGGGATCCGGTGCTGAGGGGAGGCGACGCGCAAAAGTTTCGCCGCCGCTGCAGTCCGTTCTCGGACCGATCCGATAACCGGATCGTCTCAGGTCGCGGGTCCGCGGCGGTCCGTCTGCTCCGCCCGGCCGGATTCGGCGCAGGGGTGACGCATGCGAACGATCGCCGTCGTGAACCAGAAGGGGGGATGCGGCAAGACCACCACCGCCATCAACCTCGCTGCGGAGCTGGCCCTGCGGGGCCACCGCACGCTGCTGGTGGACATGGATCCGCAGGGGCACTGCGCCGCGGGCCTTGGCGTGCCCGAGGAGCGGATCGAGCGATCCGTGCTCGACGCGCTGCTGCAGGATCTCGAGCGGGGACCGGACCCGGCGTCGATCCTGTGGGAGGTGGCAAGGAACCTCTACCTCGCCCCATCGGGGGTGGGATTGGCGGCGCTGGAAGCCCCCAACGGGCCGGCCGCGTCGCTCCCGGATCGGGACCGCCGCCTCGCCAAGCTGCTGCGGCGGCTCGACAGCCGCTTCGAGTTCTGCCTCGTGGACTGTCCGCCCACGATCGGCCTGCTCACCTTCAATGCCCTGCGGGCCGCCGACGAGGCCCTCGTGCCGGTCGAGACCGGCTTCTTCTCGCTCCGAGGCGCCGAGCGGCAGTGGGCGACGATCCGCAAGGTGTCCGAGCGTCTCGGGCGGGTGATCCCCGTTCGCCTGCTCGCGACGCTGCACGATCCCGACCGCAAGGTCGCGAGGGACGTGCTGGCGGCGCTCGAGGAGCGGTTCGCCGACGCCCTGATTCCCCACCGCATCCATGAGCACGAGGTGCTGCGGGAAGCCGCGGGCCTCGGGCAGCCGGTGCGGGAGTTCGCGCCGCAGAGCGAGGCGGTCCGCGACTTCGAGGCCCTCGCGGAGTGGATGCTCGCATCGGGCCCCCGCCCCGAGCCGCCCTCGGTCGAGGTGGATCGCCGCGCGGTCTCGACCATGCTCGGCGACCGCGGCGACCGCGGCCCGGCCGAGCCGGCGGAGGGCGGCGGCGGCCGCGATGGCGACCGCGCCGCGGAGCTCGTGCGGCGGATGAAGCGGGGCGGGGCTCCCGAGGATCCCCTCGCGGCGATCCGCGGCGACGCCGCCGGCAGCGGGGCGGAGGCATGGCCGCAGGCGGGCTCCGGCGACTCCGAGAGCGTCGCCACCGCCGTCCGATCGCGGACCGAACGGCCCATGGGCGTCAGCTTCGGTCCCGAGGGAGTCCGCTTCGCCCAGCCTGCCGCGGGCGCGGCGGAGATGGCCATCCGCGGCGACTTCGGGCACGCCTTCGGCGGGGGGTGGCAGGTCTTCCAGATGCGTCGGGAGGCGGGGGATCTCTTCGAGCTCACCGTGCCGCTGCCGCCGGGTCGCTACGAGTACCAGCTGCTCATCGACGGCGTGGCATCGCCCGATCCGTTCAATCTCGAGCGGATCGAACGCCGGGCCGTCGGGGGCACCGAGGCCGTCGCCGCCGAAGGATCCGTGGATCCGCTCGGCACCACCAACCTGCTGATCGTGCCGGGACGCTGACGCCATGGATCGACCGCGGGATCCCTTCGACGATCTGGCCGACCTCTTCCTCTCGCCGGAGTTCGAGGCGGAGGAGTCGGCGTCGCCCGCCTCGCCTCGCGCCACCGACGCGGCCGCCGGCGAGGCGGTGCGGGTGGCGATGGTGGGGCATCTGCCGGTCTCGGCCGGACTCTGGATCACCCAACTCGCCGATCGTCTCGCCCGGGACGAGGGGGCGGTGGGCGTGGTCCGCTTCGTCGCCGGGCAGGTGCAGGTGGAGGTGCTGCGGGCGGGCCTTGGGAGCAGCATCGCCGAAGCGCTCGATCTCGAGCAGGCCCTCGAGGCCGCGGTGCGGCTGGCGCGGCGATGGATCGTCGTGCCGGAGGCGTCCGCGGCTCCCTCGGAGGTGCTGCGGAGCGGCACGAGGTCGCTGCTGGTGCTGACCGGCGCCGACGAGGCGGCGGTGGTCGGCGCCTATCGGATGCTCAAGGCGATCGCGGAGGACGCCATGGTCGAGGGCCTGCCGCTGCCGCGGATGCAGGTGGCGGTCCTCGGCGCGTCGGAGGCGAAGGTCGGCGAGGCCATGGCGAAGCTCAACCGCACCGCCTCGGCGTTCCTGGGCATGGAGCTGCCGCTGGCGATGGCGATGCAGCGCATGGAGCCGGTGCAGTCGAGCTACCGCCTCACGCTGCCGGCGCCGCGGGCGCTCACCTTCCAGGACATCCCTCGCCTGCTCGAGGATCTCCTGCGGCGTCGCCCCGCCCCCGCGTCGTCGGAGGCGATGCCGAGCGATCCCCCCGCGATCGAGCCCCTGCCCGAGGCGATCCAGTCCGCGTGGCCGTTCGCGTCGAAGCCGCAGGCCTCCGAGGGCGAGCCCCGGGGCGAGGCTCCCGCGGCGGCGCCGCTGCCTCCGCTGCCTCCGGTGCGGGGCGACCTCGAGGCGATCCGCCGCCTCGTCGGGGGCCGCGCCGCCGCGTGGTCCTCCTACTCGGCCTCGAACGCGGAGGCTCCCGTCGTGCCCGCGGCATCCGCGCCGTCGCCGGCGGAGCCGGGGCAGCTGCCGCCGCGTCCGAGCGATCCCTTCGGCGGCGAGTCGCGGGCGAACGGCGATCTGCATCTGGTGCGGGGCGCGGCCTTCCCGCGGCCGCTCGCGGTTCGGTTCCCCCATCTCCGCCCGCTGCCGGTGCAGTGCCCCTACCACCCCGCGGTGGAGCTGGCGGTGGATGCGGCGGGCGGCCTGCATCTGCTCGCGCCGCTCGCCTCGCTCGAGGAGGTGCAGGCGGTGGCGGGATGGGTGCGGGACCACGCGGACCTGCTTCGCCTCGCTTGCCCCGGCATCGACCGCATCGAGGACCACGAGCTCGCGATCGATCTCGTCACCGATCGCCCCGAGGCCGCGGCGTCGCTCGCCACGAGCCGCCTGCGGGTGCATCTGCTGCTCTGCGTGGAGATGGCCGGCGGGGCGGGCTGGCTTCGCCTGCCGCTCAATCCCGCGGCGCGGCGGAGCGAGCCGGCGTAGGCGTCGGCAGCGCGTCGCGAAGCACCCGCCGCCAGTTCCCGATCCGGAAGCCCTCCCGCTCCGGGCCGCTCCAGCCCGCCGCGGCGAGGCCTTCGTCGAGGCGACGAAGGCGGCGGGGATGCTCGAGTCCCTCCGGCAGGTCCCGCGTGGTGAAGCCGCCGTCGAGATCCGAACCGAGGCCGACCCGATGGCGGCCCGCGATCGCCGCGATCGCCTCGAGATGCCCGAGGCAGTCGTCGAGACGCGCCCTTCGCCCTTCGCAGAGGAAGCGTCCGTAGAGGTTGAGGCCGATGGCGCCGTCGCGGGATGCGATCGCCGCGACCTGCTCGTCGGAGAGATGCCGCGCCTCGGGCCGCACCAGCCGCCGCAGGTTCGAGTGCGTCGCGACGATCCGGCGAGGCGTGGCGTCGAGAAGATCCGCGAACGCCTCGTCGGAGAGATGCGAGGCGTCGTGGAGGATGCCGAGCTCGTCGAGGGCGGCGACCAGCTCGCGGCCCGCGGAGGTGAGGCCGCCGCCGGAGGCGTTGCCGCCGGCGTAGCGGGAGCCTCTCGCCCAGGTCAGGCCGACCGCACGGACGCCGGCCGCGAACCACCACGCTGCGGCGGCGGGGTCCCGGATCGGCTCGGCGCCCTCCATGAGCAGCACCACCCGCACCCGGGCGTCGGCGTCCTCAGGACGATCGTCGAGGTCCTCGGCGGTCCGCACGAGCCGGATCCGGCCGCGGCGCTCCTGCGACTCGTACCACTCGATCTGCCGCAGCCCCGCCTTCTCCGCTTCGTCCACGCCTCCGGCCGGCGAGGAGGGATCGATCGGATCGACGAAGATCGTGCCGAGGCAAATCGAGACCGGCGCCTCGGCGAGATCCGGCCAACTGACGCAGGCGCCCGATTCGGGCGTCTGGCAGCGGTCGAGATCGCGGCCCTCCGCCGCGAGATAGGCCAGGTCGAGGTGGGCGTCGAGCCAGGGCGGATCGCCGCTGCGTCCGGCGGGCGAGTCGTCGGCGGGACTGGAGAGGGGCATCGTGCGGGCGGCGGGCGGCGGGCGGCGGGCGGAGGGCGGAGGCACGGAGTATCGTCGCTGCGGAGGCGTCCGCCGCAAGGCGATCTCCGCGGCGAATCGTTGCCGCAGCGCCGGGGCGGAAGTACCCTCCCGGATCCATGGCCTCCGCCGCTTCGACTCCCGGGACCCCGCACCGGGCCGACGACCCTCGGCTCTCGGGGCGGGAGCGACTGCTGGCGGCGGCGGTGGCGGCGGCGGCGGCGACGCCGCTCGCGGTGGCCTGGCGGCTCGAGCCGGACACGGCGGGCGTGGGAACCCACCAGCAGCTCGGCCTGCCCGCCTGCGGGTGGATGAGCGGCATGAACCTTCCCTGCCCGAGTTGCGGCATGACCACCGCGTTCTCCCTCGCGGTGCGGGGCGACTTCATCGCCTCGTTCCAGGCGCAGCCGATGGGGGCGGTGCTGGCGATCGCGGCGGCGGCGGCGGTCGTGGTGGCGGCCTTCACCGCGGCGACCGCCTCGCGGTCCTACCAGCTGCTCGGCCCCTTCCTCGGCGGCCGGACGGTGTGGGCGGTGGTGGTCCTGCTGGCGTTGGCGTGGGTCTACAAGGTCGCCGCGATCCGCCTCGAGTCGGGGGCGATGCCATGAGGCTCCGGAGGGCCATGGCGGCCGCCGCGTTCGCCGGGGCGATGCTCGGGGCGTTCGCCGCCGGGGGCTGCCAGGTGATGGGCATCGTCGGCGCGGTGAGCGGGCAGCTCGAGCGGGCCAAGAAGATCGAGGTGCTCGCCGAGTACGACGGCCTTCGGAACCGCAGCGTCGCGGTGGTGGTGCAGTCGGACCTCTCGCTGCTGTACGAGCATCCCACCGTCGCGCCCAACGTGGCCGCGAACCTCTCCGGAAGGATCGCCGCGGAGGTCGAGGGCGCGAAGGTGCTCGATCCCCGCGTGGTCCTGCAGTGGCAGTGGCAGACTCCCAACTGGACGGCGCTGCCCTACGGCGAGGTCGCCGAGGAGTTGGGCGTCGAGCGGGTGGTGGTGGTGGACATCCACGAGTACCGCCTGCATCCGCCGGGCAACAGCTGGCTGTGGGACGGCGTCGCCGGGGCCACCATCGGGGTGATCGAGCGGGGCGGCTTCGAGCACGACGAGTTCGCGGAGACCTTCTCGGTCGTCGAGAAGTTCCCCGACATGGAAGGCGTCGCCCGGGACTCCGCCAACGCCCGGCAGATCGAGACGGGCCTTCTCTCCAAGTTCATCCAGAGGATCGCGTGGCTCTTCTACGACCACATCGAGGACAAGTACCCCTCCTAGCGCCGCGGCTCGCGGCGGTGCTGGGGGCGGTCCTTGCGGCCGCGGCGGCGCTGCTGCCGGGATGCAACATCGTGGCGCCGATCGCCTACGCCGTGGAGGGGCCGGGCATGATCGACGCGGAGCACGAGCTCGCGAAGGTCGACACCGTGGTGATCGTCGACGACCCCCGCTCGCTGATGCCTCGCCTGCCGCTTCGCGTGGGCCTCGGCGAGGAGGTCGGCAAGGCCCTGCTTCGCGAGAAGCTCGTGCCCAAGGTCATCAGTTCGCGGGACGCGGTGGCGTTCATGAGGTCGAGCGACCGCAAGTCCGAGCCGGCCTCGCTCGAAGCGGTCGCCAAGGCCGTGGGCGCCGCCCAGGTGGTGTATCTGCAGGTGGCGGACTTCTCCCTCGTCGGCACCGATGGGCGGCCTCGGCCCTACGCGGAGGTCTTCGTGCGGGTGATCGACATGGATGGCCTCGTGCGGACCTATCCGCCCGACCCCCCGGAGGGCCGCCTCGTCGCCTCGCAGATGCGGGAGGTGAGCACCGACCTCTACGCGACCCCGACCTCGCGACGGGTCCTCGAGGAGGGCCTCGTCGATCGCATCGCCGTCGACGTCGCGAAGCTCTTCTACAAGCACGAGCGGGTCGATCTCGGCGAGAACCTCCGCGACCGATGAGCCCCGCTGGCCACGGCGATGCGGCGGTGCTCCACTGCCTCGACACGGATGCGGCGTCGGCGCCGCTGCGGCGGCTGCTCGTCCGCGACGCGGCGTCGTCGCAGCCGGGACTGCGGCACCTCGAGATCGCCATCGGCGAGGGGGTCGGCTCGGGACTGCCGAGCGTGGCCCGCGTGCCGCCGGGGGACCGACGCGGCGTGGCGCGGGCGATCGCGGCCGCCGCCCGGCAGATCGAGGTGGCGGCGGTGATCGCCTGGTCCAACGCCGCCGGCCTCGCGATCGCGGAGACCCGCGGACCGGGCCGCCGCCTGGTGGTGCTCGATGCGTTCCCGAGCGGGGTCCGCGAGCGTCGCCTCCGCGGCCGCGGCCCGATCGAGGCTGCGGCATGGTCGGCGTGGCTGGAGTCGCTGTCGCCTCGGCACCGCTTCGCTCTCGAGCCGCTGCGGCCCCTGCCCTCGCCCGGGGGCGAGGCGGTCGAGGCGGCGATCGCCGCGGCGAGGCGGAGCCGCCCGCGGATCCGCTGCGAGATCGGCCTCGACGCCGACGCGGTCGCGGTCGGCCTCTTCGTGCCGGGCGGCGCCGTCGATCCGGTGCGGTCGGCGCGGCATGACGGCCTCAACGTCCTCGCGCTGGCGATGCTCGCGGGCATGCCCATCTCGGTGGTGCTCGATCCGCTCGACCTGCATGCGGAGGGCCTCGCCTCGCAGCTGGAGCGGTTCGGCCTCGCCGATCGGGTCCGGACCGCGCCGCTGCGGCACGATCTTCTCGGCACCGCCGCGGCGCTGGACCTCGCCCTCGTGGCGGGAGGCGCCGACCCGAGCGGCGGACGGCCGCCGCTCGACCCCGATGCGGTGCTGCTGCCGGGACTGCTCGCGCGATCCGGCGTCTGCGTGGCCGCGTTCGACCAGCCGCCGTGGCCGCGGACCGTCGCGAACGCCGCGCTGCTGCTGCCGGTGTCGCCGCCGCTCGCGGCGGCGCAGCGGATCTTCCGGGAGTGGTCCTCGCCGCAGGCCCGGGCCGCCGCCGCCGCCGCGGGGCGAGGCGATGCGACGGCGGCATCGCCGCAGCGGTGGGGCCTCGCCCTCGGCGGCCCGTGGTCGATTCAGGTCCGCGGCGGGAAGAGCCGCTCCGCGGCGCCCGCGTAGAGCTCCTGCAGCAGCGGTGCCGGGAGCGAGAAGCCCCGCAGCGGCGGCGAGTCGAGCGGGCCGTGCCGCGCCGGATCGACCGCGGCGAGATCGGGGTCCGCGATCGGCGAGAGGCCCTCGCGGTCGCGTTCGAGCATGGTGCGATAGGCCCAGTAGCGGCTCGCGTACAGATCGAACGCGGAGTCGGGATCGCTCGCCTTCGCGGCCATCTCGGTCTTGCCGTCGCGGGCGAGCAGATGGTCGTCGTGGGTGACGATGTCGGAGCCGAAGAGGATCCGTCCCCGCCAACGCTCGAGGAACGCCAGCAGCCGCGGCCGCGGATGCCGCGACAGCTCCCGCACCATCCACTTGGCGGCGCTGGTGTCGAGATGCAGGTTCGGATGCGCCGCGAGCAGGGTGTCGAGGCGGTCGAGGTCCTCCGGCGAGCCCCCGAAGTGCGCGGCGATCCAGGGCACCGGATGCTCGTCGAGCAGGCGACGCAGCGGCTCGTAGTGGTCGGCCTTCGCGCCGTAGAGGCGGCGGTCCGCGTAGCGGGTGGCGAACCAGGTGTCCGGGTCGGCCACGTGCACCATGAAGCGCATGCCGAGGCTCTCCGCGAGCCGCATGGCGTCGCGGCGGGCGGGGGCGTCGAGGCGGAGAAGGTCCGGCACGCCGCTCTCCCGCCCGACGTCGAGGCCGCGGGGCGCCGCCCAGAACTTCACCATGCGGCTGCCGAGGGCATGGAACCGCTCGATGGTGTCGAGGAAGCCTCGCCCATGCTCGTGGAGACGATCCGGGGCGAGCCAGTTCGGCACCGCGATGAACTCGACCGCGTCGCCGAGGCGATCCCGGACCTCTTCCGCCATCGGCAGCGGGGTCATCGAGAAGAAGCGGTGCACGCCATGGAGGCGGGCGGCCTCGGCGAAGATCTCCACGGCGCGGCCGCCGGTCAGATGCAGGTGGATGTCGATGATCGGGGCCGCCGGCGGACCGAACCGGTCCGCCTCGGCGCGGTAGTCGAGACCGTGCAGGTTCGAGGGATTGGGGGCCTTCGCCGCCGCGGCAGGGACGCTCGTCATGCCGCGATCGTAGACCTCGCCTACTTGGCCTTGGGCGACTTGCGGCGTCGCGGGGCCGCCGCCGGCGGCGATGGGGCGGCCGCGGGGCGTTCGCTCTCGGGATCGCCGCGTCGCCGCGGCTTCGAGGCGACCGCCGAAGGCAGCTGCGGCCGTTTCGCGGCGGCGACGCCCTCGATGGCCTCCGCGTTCCGCACGAGTCCGATGTAGAGCTCGCAGTCGGTGTCGACGTCGAGATGGCGGACCATCTCGCACTCGGCGAACCACAGCGCCCGCTGCACGATGGGAGCGCCGCTCGCGCCGTGGCGGAGGGGCAGGCCGAAGAACGGATCGGAGTCGGCGGCGGCACCGGCCGCGAACAGCCGCTCGAGCAGGCGGTCCTCGGGACGGAAGGCGTGCAGCACGAAGTGGCGGCTGTCGCGGACGACGGGACTCAGGAGCTGCCCCTTCCGCATCGCCACCATGAGCATCGGGGGCGATCCGCCGCACCGCTGCACCCACTCGACGATCAGGCCCCGTCGCTGCTCCCCCCAGGCGGCGGTCAGCAGGAACCGCCCGCTGGGGATCCGGTCGAGTGGCGAGGAGAAGGGCAGGTCTGAACCGCTCATGGGTGATCCCGGAAGACGACGCGGGATGCGGTCGTATCGGCCGATCCAGCGTGGGGGTGCAGTCCGGTGGGCAGGATGTGGATAATCACAAATCCATGATCATCAGTCGCTTATGAGACCAAGTGGAGCGGCGGGGCCGATTGGAGGGGGGATTGTGGGGCAAAGTGTTGAGAAGTGGGGCAAAGTGGACTAGTCTCCGCCCGGTCCCGGTCGAGGTGACGATGCGTGCTCCTTCTAGGCGAATTCCAGCACTCGCTCGACACGAAACAGCGACTCGCCATCCCGAGCGAGATCCGGGGTGTCATCGACCCGGCGACCCACGGGGACGCACTGATCGTGGCACCGGGGCCCAACGGCATGCTCTGGCTCTGGCCGGAGCGGACCTTCGAGCGGCTGGCCTCGCAACTCGGCGGCTCGCTCGTGGGCGACGAGGAGCTGATGGTCTTCGAGCGGCAACTCTTCTCGAGGGCGGCGCGGCTGCCCCTCGATGCGGCGGGCCGCGTGCGGATTCCCGACCGCCTGCTGCGGGAGTTCGAACTGCGGGACGCGGTGACGATTCTCGGGGTCCGCGATCACCTCGAGCTGATGCGGCCCGAGCAGTGGCTGCAGGTCCAGGCGGGGGAGGCACCGACCCGGCCGGAGTTCTGGCGGCGGGCGAGGCAGGCGATTTCGGACTCCAAGCAGGGGAGCGGAGGATGACGGGCTTCGCCCGTCGAACGCAGCGGGCGGCGATGGCGGCCACGGACGGCCGTTCTCGACGCCGCGGGATCACCGGCAGGAGGCTGGTGTCGGGAGGGCGGCCGGATCACGGATCGATCCGGCGTCCGCATGGAGCGGCATTCGCAGGAATGCCCGCTCTGCCCGAATCGGACGGCGAACGCCGCTCCGACATCCCGCGTCTGCGGCAGTCTGGTCAGGGACGACCGATCGGGTGGGTGCCGGCGGCATGGAATGCCTCGACCCACGGCGGCGGGCTTGCCCCGCAGAGAACCACCGCCTTCAGCGCCTAACGGCCCTGGAGGCGATTGCCCCCGGATCCGCTGGACTCGGGTGATCCCGGACGATCCGCAGCAAGCGGCGACGCGGGGCCGCGGCCGGGTCGGGACCGATCTCGTTCCGGACCTGCTTCAGGTTCAGGAACCGGTTCAGGCCTCGGCGGCCGGTTCAGGCCTCGGCGGCCGGTTCAGGCCTCGGCGGCCGGTCGGATCGATCCCACGATCGGTGCGGGCACATCGGCATCGGTCGCCGCGATCTGCTCGGCGACCTCGCGGCGATGCACCTCGACCTCTCGGGGGAACTCCAGCGCCAAGCGGACCCGATCTCCCTTGATCTGGGCGACGCGGATGATCCCGAGCGGTGCTCCGGGATTCCCGATCACGACTTCCTCACCCTCTCGCCGCGTGATCACGAGCATCGTTCGAACCTCCTGCGAGCGATCCTGACCTCGGAACCGCTCGCAGGAACGGGTCCCGCGGGGCCGAATCGGACCTGCAAGAGTACCCCAGCCGGTTCCCGGACCCAACCTTGTCTTGCCGAGAAGGCGATCTTTCCATGGCCCGGTCCCGGCCTCGCCTCCTCGCCTCCTCGGATCGAGCGGGACTGCCCGGGGGATGTCCATGGCCCGCAGCGGCGGTCGCATCCGCCCGGCACGCCGGGGGGCGGATCGCCTGCCGAGGACCTCAGGGAACCGCCACGACCTCGCGGATGCCGTCGATCTCGAGCAGGAACCGCTCGATGAAGTGGTGCAGCGTGACGCTCGAGGATGGGCAGCCCACGCAGGCCCCTTGGAATCGCACCTCGACCCGGCCCGTCGCGGTCACCCCCACCAGCTCGATGTCGCCCCCATCCGCCTGCACGGCGGGCCGGATCCGCTCGAGCACCGCTGCGACCTCCCGGTGGCGGTCGGCATCGGCAGGAGTCGGACTCGGCGTCGGTTCGGGCATGGCGGGTCGGGCGGGCTGCTGGAGTGCGTCGAATGCGTGAATCGCGAGCCGCCGCGTCAGCGCGATGCTACCGAGACTCCCGGGCCTGCGGCAATGTCCTCGCACCCGGCCGCCCGCGACCCGCGCGCGGGCGAGACTCAAGGCGGACCCGTAGACTTCGCCGGTGGCCCAATCCGATCGGCAGAGGCTCTTCGCGTGGGGATCTCGTCTCCGGCTGTGGCAGCGGCTGGCGGCGGTGGCGATCGCCGTCGGATTCGCGGGCTGCGGGGGCCCCTCGCGGGTGCAGGATCCCCTTGCGGTGCTTGAGCGGCCCGACGCCTCGAGCACGCAGCTCGTCGCGGCGATGCGGCAGCTCGATGCGACCCCGGCGGATCCCGCCTATCTCGCGAGCCTGCGTCGCCTTGTGGCGACCGCTCAAGCTCCGATCGAGGCCCGCAAGGCCGCTTTCGAGCGTCTGCTCGAGAACGACCGCGAGTCGCTCCGTCGGCAGTTGGAGCTTCGCCTGCCTCGCGAGGAGAGCGATCTCTGGCGGGAGTGGGCATGCGGCCGCATCGCGGAGCTCGCCTGGGTGGAGATGACGCCGACGCTGATCCGCGCCTGGGCGGTGCCGCGGCCGGCGTGGCAGATCTCCGATGCGCCGCGGCCGGAGCGGCAGGCGCTGGAGCGGCTCCACGGCGCCGATCGCCTGCCGGCGGTGCTGCTGCTGGCGCTGGTCGAGAGCGACCCGGTGGTGCAGGCGAACCTGCGGATGCGCTGCTGGGAGCTGCTGCTCTCCCTCGATCGCGAGCCCGCCCTGCGGCAGCTGCTGGCCAACGAGGAGATCGGCGGCGACGACCCGCTGCTTCGCGACCTTCGGCAGGTGGGCATCGAACTCGGCGTGCTGCCCCGCACCCGGGAGGAGATCCTCTGGGCGCGGGCGATCTGCACCCCGGCGCTCGCCGAGCACCGCGATCGCGTCGCCGCCGCGGTCGCGGCCCTGCCGCCGGCGCGGCGGGACACCCTGCGGATGCGGGATCTCTCGCTGGTGGCCGCGGCGGCCGCGCACCGCCCGGAACTGCTCGCCGAGGACGAGGAGACGCTCTACGCGGCGCTGGCGGCCCGCCTCGAAGGACGCGATGCCGGCCGCCACGCCGCGGACTTCGAGGGCTACGGCAGCGGCCCGAGCGAAGCCCTCGGCCGGCGGCGACGGGACCTTCTCTGGAGCGATCTCGTGGCGATGCATCTGGCGATCGAGGCCGCGGAGGTGCCGGCGGTGCAGCGCCACCTCTTCGAGATCGCCGACCGGGATCGCCTCGATCGGACCACCGAGTTCGGCGGGGTGATCGCCCTCGATGGATCCGGGAGGTTCGAGGTGCTCGAGTTCCCGCCCCGCTCGCGGGTGGGCGACGACCGCTTCGTGGGTCCGCCGGAACTCTTCGAGGCGCTGCGGACCGGCCTCTTCCACTTCCACCTGCACGCGCAGCAGCATGAGAACCGCCGCTACGCCGGCCCGCATCTCGGCGACTTCGCCTTCGCCGACGCGAGCGGGGCGAACTGCCTCGTGCTGACCTTCATCGATTCGAGGACGCTGAACCTCGACTGGTACCGGGACGGCCGGATGGTGGTCGATCTCGGGACCATCCGCCGGCCGCAGGGCTAGCGATGGCGGCCTGCCGGACCACCACGCTCCGCGGGGCCGCCGGTCGAGGCGTCGACGCGGGAAGGCGATCGCGGCGGAGACGGGTCTCGACGGACGCCCCATGCAGATGATCGTGCTGGTGCTGCTTGCCGTGGTCGCGATGCCCCGCCTGTGGGAGGCCGCGGATCCGACCGCGCCGCTGCTGCCGGAGGCGGTGCTCTGGGCGTGGGGGCCGCCGCTCGCGGCCGCGGTGCTCGCGGGGTGGTTCGCGAGGCGTTCGATGCGGGCGCTCCGCGAGGGGCGGCCGATCTCGCCCGCGGTGCTCCGCTGGCGCATCCGGATGCTCCAGTGGATGTGCGTGTGGGGCCTCGCCGCGGCGAGCGTCGCGTTCGGATGGGTCGACCTGCTGCGGATCGGCATGGGCGATCTCCCGCTGCTGGTCGAGGTCGCGGCGATGCTTCCGGCGCTGCTCGGCTTCGCGGCCTGCTGGTGGGCGTGGCATCCGATGGAGATGGCGTTGCGGGAGGCCCTCGCCCCGGCCCGCGGCGAGAAGGAGGTGCCGCCCTCGCGGCTCCGCTTCGTCGGCGAGCAGTTCCGCAACGAGTTCGGACTCATGGCGGTGCCGCTGCTGCTGGCGTTGGGGGCGTTCGAGGCGTTCGCGGCGGTCTCCTCGCGGTGGCTCGATCCGGAGAGCGCCTGGCAGGCGATCGTCGGCGCCGGGGTGGTCGCGGCGGTGGCGGTGCTGTCGCCCCCGCTGGTGGTGCGGGTGCTCGTGACCGCGCCGCTTCCGGAGGGGCCGCTGCGGGACCGCGTCGAGCAGGTCCTCCGCGACAACGGCGTGCGCCTGCGGGGCGTGCGGGTGTGGCGGACCGGCGGCATGGTCCTGAACGGCGTGGTGCTCGGCCTGCTGCCGCCGCTGCGGTACCTGATGCTGACCGACGGCCTGCTCCGCGGACTCGACGACGAGCCGCTGCGGGCGGTGGTCGCCCATGAGGCGGGGCACCTCCGCCGCCACCACCTCCCGTGGTTCGCGGTGGTGGTCCTGTCGCTGTTCGGCGTGCTCTCGTGGCTCGCCGAACCGCCGGTGGTGACGGGACTCGAGCGGGGCGATCGCCAGATCGCGTCGTGGTTCGGCCTCGGCGACGAGCCGGACTGGCTTTCGCCCGAGCAGTCGCGAAGGCTCGAACTCGAGGGCTTCGGCCCGTTGCCGCCTGCCGGCGAGCCGCCGCCGCCGATCGTCCAGGGCCTGGCCGCGTTGGCGGGCCTGCTGCTGGCAGGCCTCGCGGCGGGCTGGGTCTCGCGGCGCTTCGAGCGGCAGGCGGACACCTTCGCGGTGCAGTACCTGAGCGTCGTCGGCCCGTCGGGCCGCAGCGTGGGCCTCGACGGAACGCCGCTGGCGCCGGGCGAGGCCAGAGTCCAGCCTGCCGCGGTGCTGGCGATGTGCCGCGCCCTCGGCCGCGTCGCCGAGCTCAACGGCCTCGATCCGCGGCAGCCGAGCTTCCGGCACGGTTCGATCGCCTTCCGCCAGCGGCATCTCGTCTCGCTGGTGTCGCAGCCGGTGCTGTCGCTGCCGATCGACCGCCAGGTCCGCGCGATCAAGTCCGCCAGCGCCGCGACGCTGGCGCTGCTGGTGGCGCTGGAGGCGGTGGCGTGGTGGCGATCGGAGCCCGCGGAGCCGCTCGCCCTCGCGTCTCCGCCGGTGGCGATCGCCGCGGGTAGCATCCCCGCATGCCTTCCCTCGCCGATCGAGCGGTGATGGCCCTGCCGCGAGGCGTCGCCGCGGCGGCGGCTTCGATTCCCTTCCGCAAGCTGCACGGCCTCGGCAACGACTACATCTTCGTCCGCCGCGAGGAGGTCGAGGGTTGGCCGCTGCCGCTGCTCGCGAGGGCCCTCTCCGACCGGCACTTCGGGATCGGCAGCGATGGCCTGATCGTGGCGGGGCCTCCGCCCGCCGGCGGCGTCGCCGATCTCTCGATGGCCATGTTCAACGCCGACGGCTCCGCTGCGGAGATGTGCGGCAACGGGGTCCGCGGGCTGGTGCGGTTCGCGATCGAGGCCGGACTCGTCGAAGGGCCGGTCGTGCGGGTGGCGAGCGGCGGGGCGGTGGTGGCGTCGCGGCTGCGGTCGCCGGAGCATCCCGCGGGCGGCGAGGTGGAGGTCGAGGTCGACATGGGCCCGCCTCGTCTCGCGGCGGCGCTGGTGCCGGTGCGGCTCGACGGCCTCGATCCCGCGGCGGAATGCCTCGGCGAGCCGATCGCCCGGCTCGCGGCCGCGGTCGGCGGACTCGACCTCGGGGCCATCGTGGGCGAAGACGCCCGATTCAGCGCCGTGTCGATGGGCAATCCCCATCTGGTCGTCGAGTGCGGCTCGCCCGAGGCGGTGCCGCTTGAGCGGGTGGGGCCTCGCCTCGAGCGGGCGGCCTGCTTTCCCGAGGGCGTCAACGTCCACTTCGCCAAGGCGATCGCCGTCGACCGCATCGCCATGCGGACCTGGGAGCGGGGCAGCGGCGTCACCATGGCCTGCGGCAGCGGCGCCTGCGCGGTCTTCGCGGCGTTGCGGCTGCGGGGGCGGGTCGGCGAGGCGGCGCAGGTCGATCTTCCCGGCGGCAGCCTGCACATCGCCCAGCCGCAGCACCGCGGCGGCATCCGGATGCGGGGCGAGGCGGTGGCGGTCTTCGAGGGACGGGTCGACCCCTGGCCGATCCTCCGACGCCTCGGCCTCGCGGAGGAACTCGTGCTGGACGATGCGGCGCCAAGCCTGGAGACGATGCGTGCCGACGCTCCCTGACGGCCGTCTCGACGCGATCGAGCAACGCCTGCTCGCGGCGGCGCAGGCGCGGGACGCCGCGATGCGTCGGGATCTCGCCGCGTGGGTGGCGATTCCCACCGGCTGGGGCGAACCCGCGGGCATCGAGGCGCAGCGGAACGCGATCGCGATGCGTCTCGAGGCCCTCGGAGCCGACCTCCATCTCGAGGCGGGCGATCCGCGGCCGGCCTGGCTTCCCGACGGCCCCGCTGCCGGCAGCGGGGTTCCGGCGACGCTCGTCGCCCGCGGCGGCGAAGGCTCGGAGGCGTTCCTCCTGAGCGGGCATCTCGACACCGTCCACGATCCCGCGGGCGACTTCCGCCGCCTCGAGCCGAGCGGCGGCGATCGTGCCGTCGGCCCCGGCTGCGCCGACATGAAGGGCGGCCTGCTCGTCGCGGTGACCGCGTTGGAGCTGCTGCACGCCGCGGAGATCCCGCTTCGCTGGACGATGCTGCTCAACGCCGACGAGGAGAGCGGCTCGTTCCACTCGGCCCGCTCGCTGCGGGAGCATGCCGCCGGCCACCGCGCGGGCCTCGTCTTCGAACCGGCGCTGCCGGGGGGGCGTCTGGCGGTGTCCCGCATGGGCTCGGCCCAGTTCCGCGTGCGGGTGGCGGGGCGGGCCGCCCACGTCGGCAGGGACTTCGCCTCGGGCATCTCGGCGGTCTACGGCCTCGGCGAGGTGCTCGTCCGCCTCGCCTCGCTCTCGGAGCCGCAGGACGGACGGATCGTGAACGTCGGCCCGATCGCCGGCGGCCACGCCACCAACGTGGTGCCCGATGCCGCCGTGGCCTGGGGCAACGCCCGCTTCCGCGACGGCGATGCGGAGCGGTGGCTGGCCGAGGCGATCGGATCGATCGCGACGCCGGAGGGCTCGCTGCCGCAGGTCGAGATCGACTGGCTCGCGAGCCGTCCCGCCAAGCCGCAGACGCCCGCGGTCGCGGCGCTCGCGGCGGAGGCGATCGCGATCGGGCACGCCCTCGGCGCGGCCATCGAGCCGGCCGCCACCGGCGGCGTCTGCGACGGCAACATCCTCCAGGCGGCGGGCCTGCCGGTGATCGACACCCTCGGCGTCCGCGGGGGCAACCTGCACCGTGGGGACGAGTTCGTCGAGCTCGACAGCCTCGTCGAGCGGGCGGCGCTCGCGGCGATCCTCCTGAAGCGTCTCGCGGAGGGACGGGTCGACCTCGCCGCCTGACCGCCGCCGGCCCCGGCGCGGGGCGTTCGCCTCGCTTCGGCGGCCCCCTCGCCCCGACCCGCCGCCATCCGGCCCGCGGCCGGCGACGCTCCGTGAGGGATCTACGATGGCCCTTCGAGGCTTCACCCGCAGCGGGTGAATGGTCGATCTTCCCTTGCTCCCGAGCGACTTCGACAGGCCCTTCCCGCAGCCCCGCCATGACCACGACCGCCGCCGACCTCCCGATCGCCTCGCGACTCGACCGCAACGAGGCCATCGACGCCGCGGTCGCCTCGATGCTCGACGAGCTGCAGCGGGCCCAGGCGGAGCTGACCGGGGCCCGGCCGCCTCGCGAGGGCCTGCGGGAGACCTTCTCGCGGTGGCTCGAGCGGAACGCCTCGGTCCGCGGGCGGGGGAGCTTCTTCCCCTACGTCGGCAGCGGCCTCGGCCACGGCCCGCTCGTGGAACTGCTCGACGGCAGCGTGAAGTGGGACATGATCGGCGGCATCGGCGTGCATCTCTTCGGGCACGGCGATCCGGAGCTCTGCGGGATCGCCGTCCGCGCGGGACTGTCGGACCTGCTCATGCAGGGCAACCTCCAGTTCAACGCCGACTCGATCGAGTTCGCGGAGCTGCTTCGCGACGAGGCGGCTCGCCACTCGCCGCTCCGCCACTGCTTCGTCAGCAACTCCGGCTGCATGGTCAACGAGGCCGCCCTCAAGGTCTGCCAGCAGCGGACCGGCGGGGCGCCGCGGGTGATCGCCTTCGCGGGCTGCTTCATGGGCCGCTCGACGACCATGAGCCAGATCGGCGATGCGGCGGCGTACCGGCAGGGGATCCCCCTCAACACGCTCGTCGACTACCTGCCCTTCTACGACCCCGCCCTCGGCGAGCGGTCGATCGAGATCGCCCGCTGGCACCTCGAGCAGGCCATCCTCCGCCACCCGAAGCAGCACAGCTGCCTCGTGGCCGAGCTCGTGCAGGGCGAGGGCGGCTTCAACGTCGCCCCGCGGGAGTTCTTCCTGCCGCTCTTCGAGCTCGCGCGGGCCCACGGCATCCCGGTGTGGGACGACGAGGTGCAGAGCTTCGGCCGCACCGAGAGCCTGTTCGCCTTCGAACGCCTCGGCCTCGGCGAGTGGATCGACGTGGTCACGCTCGGCAAGATGAGCCAGGCGTGCGCGTGCCTCTACACCGAGGCCATGAACCCCGGGCCGGGCCTGCTCTCGGGCACCTTCTCCGCGGCGACCGCGGCGTTCCGGGTGGGGCGGCGGGCGATCGAGCGTCTTCGCGACGGCGGCTACTACGGCCCGCAGGGACGCATCGCCCGCCTGCACGCCGCCTTCCGCGAGGCGATCGGAGGGATCCGGGACCGCCACCCCGACTGGTTCCCGCCGATCGAGCTGGCCTTCGGCCGCCGCAGCGACGAGGTGATCGCCGGCACCGGCGGCATGATGCGGTTCACGCCCTTCGGCGGCAGGAAGGAGCGGATCATGCGCCTGGTGCAGGTGCTCTTCGAGGAGGGCGTGATCGCCTTCTCCTGCGGCCACGATCCCTACCACGTCCGCTTCCTGCCGCCGGTGGGGGTGATGGAGCCGGCGCAGTTCGGGCCGGTCGCGGAGATCGTCGAGCGATCCCTCGCCCGCGTCGCCGCGGAGTAGACGCCTCGGGAAACCCGCCATGTTCATCATCCGACCCGCCCAGCCCGACGATCTGCCGATCCTCCTGAAGTTCGCGAGGATGGTGCACTTCATCAACCTGCCTGCGGACCGCGACGCCCTCTCCGGCAAGATCGCCCGCAGCCGCAAGAGCTTCGCCGGGGAGTTCGACGACGCGGGCGACCCGCTCGCGGCGCGGGAGCGGGAGTTCATGTTCGTGCTCGAGGACACCTCGACCGGGAACGTCGTGGGAACGAGCGGCCTGATCAGCTGCATCTCCTGGCCGGGGCATCCCCACACCTTCCTGCTCGTCCGCAAGCGATCGCTCTTCAGCCGCGACCTCGGGACCGGGCAGGTGCACCTCACCCTCGAGTTCGGCACCGACGAGAGCGGCCCGAGCGAGCTCGGCGGCCTCTTCCTCGCGCCGGGCTACCGCCGCCACGCGGAGCGGCTCGGGACGCTGCTGAGCCTGGTCCGCCTGCACTTCATCGGGATCCGCCGGGAGCTCTTCGCCGAGAAGGTCATCGCGGAGATGATGGGCACGCTGACCCCCGACAGCCACAACCTGCTCTGGGAGTACCTCGGCCGCCGCTTCATCAACCTCTCCTACAAGGAAGCGGATCTCTTCTGCCAGCACTCGAAGGAGTTCATCACGAGCCTCTTCCCGCGCGGCGAGATCTACGCCTCGCTGCTGCCGCCGGAGGCCCGCAACCTGATCGGCAAGGTGGGCGAGGAGACCCGGCCCGCCAAGCGGATGCTCGAATCGCAGGGCTTCGCGAGCGAGGACCACGTCGATCCCTTCGACGGGGGTCCCTACCTCTGGGCGGAGCGGGACCGCATTCCCCTCGTCGCCGCGACCCGCACCGCGACGCTCGCGATCGACGAGTCGCCCGCGGCGGAGAGCGGCTTCGTGAGCTGCTTCGGCGAGCTCGGCTACCGGGCGATCCGCGGACGCTTCACCCTCGAGGGCGAGCGGGTGCGGCTGTCCGCGGAGCAGGCGGAGGCGATCGGCGCCGCCGAGGGCGACTCGATCGGCGTCACGCCGACGACGCTGCTCGAGTCCCGCCGGGCCGCGCCGCAGGCGCGGGCGGTGCCGGCGTGAGCGGGGCGGCTCCCCTCGCCGAGGCGGTGGCGGGCCCCGCGGCGGACTGGATCGGCGGCCGATGGGCGGCGATCCCCGGCGACGGCCTCCGCACCTTCGACCCGTCGCGGCCGGATCGACTCGTCTGGAGCGGTTCGCCGCGGGAGGACCACCTCGGGGCCGCGGTCGCGGCGGCGCGGGCGGCGCAGCCCGCGTGGGCGGCGCTGCCGATGGAGCGGCGGATCGAGCACCTGCGGGCGTTCGCCGCGGTGGTGTCGCGGCGGCAGGAGGAGCTTGCGAACCTGATCGGCCTCGAGATGGGCAAGATCCTGTCCGAGGCTCGCCTCGAGGCGAAGCTCGTCGCCGACAAGATCGAGATCACCCTCGAGGAGCGGGTGCGGCAGCGGGTCGAGGGCTTCGCGGTGCCGGCCGGCCCCGGACGCACCGGCCTCTGCCGCTTCCGCCCCCACGGCGTGATGGCGGTGCTCGGCCCCTTCAACTTCCCGGCGCATCTTCCCAACGGGCACATCGTGCCGGCCCTGCTGCTCGGCAACGCCGTCGTCTTCAAGCCGAGCGAGAAGGCCGCCGCGGTGGGGCAGTTCATGGCCCGGCTCTGGGAGGAGGCGGGCCTTCCCGCGGGCGTGCTGAACCTGTTGCACGGCGACGGGCGGATCGCCGCGGCGCTGGTCGCCCATCCCGATCTCGACGGGATCCTCTTCACCGGCAGCTGGCCGGTGGGACGGCGGATCCTCGAGGCGAACCTCGACCGGCCGGGACGCCTGATCGCCCTCGAGATGGGCGGCAGCAATCCGGCGATCGTCATGCCCTCGGCGGAGCTCGGCCGCGCGGTCGTCGAGTGCGTGCGGGCCTCCTTCGCGACGACCGGTCAGCGCTGCACCTGCACCCGCCGCATCGTGGTGCACCGGGACGTGGCGGGATCGTTCCTGCCCGCGTTCGCCAAGGCCGCCGCGAGCGTGCTCGTCGGCCCCTTCGACTCGCCGGCCCCGGTCTTCATGGGGCCGCTCGTGACGGAGGCGTCCCGCCTCGCAGCGCTCGAGTTCCAGTCGCAGCTCCGCGGCCGCGGCGCCCGCATCGTGGTGCCGGCCTGCCCGCTCGACGGACCGGGCTTCTTCCTGACGCCGGGAGTCGCCGAGGTCGAGCGGTTCACGGTCGAGACCGACGGCGAGGTCTTCGCGCCGATCGTGCAGGTGGCGGTCGCGGAGGATCTCGACGACGCGATCGAGCAGGCCAACGCGACCGAGTTCGGCCTCGCCGCGTCGATCTTCACCCGCGACCCCGCCGAGCACGAGGCGTTCCTCGCCCGCACCCGCGCGGGGTGCCTGAACCTCAACTGCGGCACCGCCGGGGCGAGCAGCCGCCTGCCCTTCGGCGGCCTCGGCCGCAGCGGGAACCACCGTCCCGCGGGCGCCTTCAGCGTGGATGCCTGCGCGGTCCCGATCGCCTCGATGGAGGATGCGGGCCCGCCGCCCGCGGCGCCGGAAGGCACCCGCTTCGATCCGGCGTGGCTCGAGGCGGAGTGAGTCGGACGGCGGCGGTCACGAGGTGTAGTCGCCGTTGATCCGGCAGTACTCCCCGGTCAGGTCGCAGGTGAGGAAGCGGTCGGCGTGGCCGCCGGCGGCGAGGTCCACCGCGAGCGACACCACCGGCGAGGAGAAGGCCGCCGCGAGCGCGGCGGGATCACCGCCGGCCGGTCCGCCTGCGGCGAACAGAGGAAGACCGTTGGCGGAGATCGACACCGCGTCGGGATCGAACGCGGCCCCGCTTCGCCCCAGGGCCGCCACGATCCGTCCCCAGTTGGGATCGCCTCCCGCCACCGCGGTGCGGACGAGCAGGCTCGAGCCGATGACGCGGGCCGACTCGCGGGCCTCCTGCGGGGTGGCGGCGCCGCGGACCTCCACCTCGAGCAGGCGGGTGGCGCCCTCGCCGTCGGCGGCGATCATCCTCGCGAGGTCGAGGCAGAGATCCGCGATCGCCGCGTCGAGTTCGGCGGCGCGGGCGGCCTCGCCCCGCCGGCCGCTCGCCAGCGCGAACACGGCGTCGTTGGTCGAGGTGTCCCCGTCGATGCTGATCCGATGGAAGGATCGCTCGACCGCGTTCCGCAGCGAGGCCTGCAGCCCCGCCGGCGGGAGCGCGGCATCGCAGAGCACCACCGCGATCATCGTCGCCATGTCCGGGTGGATCATGCCGGCGCCCTTGGCGATGCCGACGATCGAGATCTCGCCGCCGTCGGCGGCCGCGATCCGCCGCTCCGCGGCCTTCGGGGCGGTGTCGGTGGTCATGATCGCCCGAGCCGCGGCCTCGACGCGGTCGCGGGCGAGCGACGCGGCAAGGGTCGGGATCGCCGCAACCATCCGCTCGATCGGCAGGCGGCGGCCGATGACGCCGGTCGAGTTGGCGAGCACCTCCTCGGGCGGGCATCCGACTGCGGCCGCCACCGCGGCCATGCTGCGGAGGGCGTCGGCCCGCCCCGCCTCGCCGGTCGCGGCGTTGGCGGCGCCGGCATTGATCAGCAGGGCCCTCGCCCATCCGCCGCTCGCCTCGAGGTGCGACCGCGACAGCGTGATCGGCGCCGCCGCGAAGCGGTTCCGCGTGAAGACGCCCGCGGCGGCGGCGGGCGCGTCGGCGGCGATCAGCAGCAGGTCGTCCCCGGGGCCGCTGCGGATGCCCGCGGCGGTGGCCGCGGCGGAGAAGCCCTGCGGCAGCGCCGAAGGCATCGTGACTCCCGCGGCGGCGTGCGGAGTCGGGGGATGGCGGCGGCCTGCCGTCGCGGTCATGCCCCTTCGCCTTCGAAGGTCGTTCGGACCATCGCGATCTCGTCGCAGCAGTGCCGCTTCGGGCAGCGGGCGCAGTCCTTCAGGATCTTCTCGGGCAACGCGTTCACGCTCACCTGCCGGAAGCCGAGGCGTTCGAAGAAGAGCGGCGCCCGGGTGAGCACGAAGACCCGCTCGACCCGCAGCTTCGCGGCGATTCCGGCGAGGTGCTCGACGATGCGGCTGCCGATCCCGCCGCCGTGGCGATCGGGATCGACGCCCACCGAGCGGATCTCGCCGAGGGTGGGGGTGTAGAGCCACAGGGCCCCGCATCCCACGACCTCGCCGCCGTCGAGGGCGACCGCGAAGTCGCGGATCGAGTGCAGGATCTCCTCCTCGCTGCGGGGCAGGTTCTCGCCGGCGTCCGCCCACAGGTCCACCAGGCGCTTGATGCCCGGAAGATCCTCGACGGTCGCGGTGCGGACCGTCGCCTCGCCGCTGCCGGCGGAGCGGGCGGGGGGACGGCGGAGCCGCGCGAGCCTCGCCGCCACCTGGTCCGGCGCGGTGCCGCCGACGCTGCGACGACGGGCAAGGGCGCTCTCGATGGTGAGATCCACGAAGACCCGTCCGGTCGCCGCGGGGGCGACGCCGCGGATCGTCTCGAGAGGAAGCCCCTCGAGGCCGACGCCGCGGGCGATCGCCTCGTTCACGAGGCGTCCCGCCTGATGGTGGGCGTCGCGGAAGGGCACGCCGTGCCGGGCGAGATGGTCGGCAAGTTCGGTGGCGTTGGCGAAGTCGCCGATGGCGGCCTCGCGGGCCCGATCCCGACGCACCCGCAGGCCGTCGAGCAGCGGCGGCAGCACCCGCAGGCAGATCGAGAGGTCGTCCATCGACGCGAACAGCGTGGCCTTGTCCTCCTGCAGGTCCTTGTTGTAGGCGGTGGGCAGGCCCTTGAGCAGGGCGAGGACGCCGGCGCCGCGGCCGATCTGGATCGCCGCCTTGCCCCGCATCAGCTCGAGGGCGTCGGGGTTCCGCTTCTGCGGCATGATCGAGCTGCCCGAGCAGAGGCCGTCGGGCAGCTCGACGAGACCGGCCTCGCTGGAGGCGTAGAAGATCAGGTCCTCGGCGAGGCGGGAGAGATGCACGGCGCAGAGCGAGATCGCCCCGACCGTCTCCGCCACGAAGTCGCGGTCGCCCACCGCATCGAGGCTGTTGACGCTCGCCGCGGCGAAGCCGAGGTCCACCGCGAGCGACTCGCGATCGATCGGATACGCGGTGCCGGCGAGGGCGGCGCTGCCGAGGGGGCAGGAGGCGGTGCGTCGGCGGGCATCCGCGAGGCGGGCGAGGTCGCGGCGGAGCATCTCCACGTAGGCGAGGCACCAGTGGGCGAAGAGGATCGGCTGAGCCCGCTGCAGATGGGTGTAGCCGGGGAAGACCGCCTCGCGTTCGCGGTCGGCGAGGGCGACGAGGGCGTGGATCGCCTCCTGCAGCTCGCGGCTGCGGGCGTCGATCGCCCGCATCGTCCAGAGGCGAAGGTCCGTCGCGACCTGGTCGTTGCGGCTTCGGCCGGTGTGCAGGCGCTTGCCGAGATCGCCGAGCCTCGCGACCAGTTCCCGCTCGACGAAGGAGTGGACGTCCTCGTCGCGGGCGGCCTGCAGCCGCGACGGATCCGCGGCGACCGCCTCGCGGATCCCCTCGATCGCCTCCTCCAGTGCAAGGCGGTCGGCGTGCCCGAGGACCCCGGCCCGCTCGAGGGCCCGGGCCCATGCCGCGGAGGCGTCGAGATCCTCCGCGAGCAGGCGGCCGTCGATCGGAAGCGAATCGTTGAAGAGCGAGAAGAGCTCGTGCACGCTCCCGTCGAGGCGGCCCGACCAGAGCGGGGCCGCTCGGGGCGGCAGCGGGGCCTCGCCGTCGGTTCCGGTCATCGCGGGGCTTCCGCGGTCGGAGCGGCGGCGGCGTCCCGCAGGGCCTCGATGCGGCTCGGCAGGGTGAACAGCCGGATGAAGCCGCCGGCGTCGGACTGCCGGTAGACCTCGTCGGCGGAGAAGGTCGCGAAGGCCTCCGCGTACAGGCTGCGGGGACTGCGGCGGCCCACCGTGGTCGCGGTGCCGCGGTGGACCCGCACCCGCACCTCGCCCTCGAGGCGATCGGCGATCCGCTCGAAGGCGGCCTCCATCACCTCGCGAAGCGGCGTGAACCAGCGGCCGTCGTAGATGAGCTCCGCGAACGCGAGCGACTGCTCGCGGCGCCACCGCAGGGTGCGGCGGTCGAGCACGAGCTCCTCGAGGCCGGCCAGCGCCTCCATGAGGATCGTCCCGCCGGGGGTCTCGTAGCAGCCGCGGCTCTTCATGCCGACGAGGCGGTTCTCGACGAGATCGACCCGCCCCACGCCGTGCTCGCCGCCGAGGCGGTTGAGATGCTCGATCGCCTCGATGCCCGAGACCGCCCGGCCGTCGATCGCCCGCGGGCGGCCCCGCACGAAGGAGAGGGTCGTCTCCGCCGGCTCCGCGGGGGCGTGCTGCGGATCGGCGGTCCGCACCCACAGGTCCGCGGGCGGCGCGTTCCAGGGATCCTCGAGGGCGCCGCCCTCGTGGGAGAGGTGCCAGAGGTTGCCGTCGCGGCTGTAGATCTTGCTCGCGGAGGCGCTCGAGGCGATCCCGTGCTTGGCGAGGTAGGCGAGCAGGTCCTCGCGGCCGCGGAACTCCCAGTGCCGCCATGCCGCGATCACCTCGAGATCGGGTGCCAGCGCCGCGTAGGCCGCCTCGAAGCGGACCTGGTCGTTGCCCTTGCCGGTGCAGCCGTGGGCGAGGGCATCGCAGCCGAGCCGTCGCGCCGCCTCCACCTGCGCCTTGGCGATCGCCGGCCGGGCGATCGCGGTGCCGAGCAGGTAGCGGCCTTCGTAGACCGCCCCGGAGAGCAGCATCGGGAAGAGGTACTCCTCGACGAACTCCTCGCGAAGGTCGACGACCTCGCAGGCGGCGGCCCCGGAGCGGAGGGCCTTCTGCTCGATGCCCGCGAGCTCCTCCTCGCCCTGCCCGACGTCCGCGACGATCGCCACGACCTCGGCGTCGTGGTGCTCGCGAAGCCACGGGATCATCGCGGAGGTGTCGAGGCCGCCCGAGTAGGCGACGGCGATCTTGCTGGCCATGGAAGGGGTCCGGAGGGATTGCGGAGGCGGGACGCGCCGCCGTTCAGGCGGCGCCGAGCAGGCGAAGCATCAGGGCATTCTGGGCGTGCAGGCGATTCTCCGCCTGATCGAAGACCGCCGAGCGGGGACCGTCGATCACCGCGGAGCAGACCTCCTCGCCACGATGGGCGGGGAGGCAGTGCATGAAGATCGCGCGAGGGCCGGCGATCGACATCGCCCGCTCGTCGATCCGGTAGGCCTCGAGGGCGGCCCGCCGGGCGGCGTCGTCGCGCTCGCCCATGGAGACCCAGGCGTCGGTGTAGACCGCGTGGACGCCGCGGATCGCCTCCAGCTCGCCGCTCCACCGCACCCGGCCGCCCCGTTCGGCGGCGAGTTCGCGGCACTCCTGCTCGATGGCCGCGTCGGGGCGGCAGTCCGGCGGGGTCACCGCGACGAACTCCGCTCCAAGCAGCGCCGCGGTCTCCATCAGGGAGTGGCAGACGTTGTTGCCGGCGCCGACGAAGGCGAGGCGGGCCTCGGGGATCGGGATCCCCCGCTCCGCGAGGGTGAGGAAGTCCGCCAGCGCCTGGCACGGGTGGAAGCGGTCGCTCAGGGCGTTGATCACCGGCACGCGGCAGGCCGCCGCGAGGCGCTCGAGGGTGTCGTGCCGGTGCACCCGGGCCACCACGAGGTCCGCCCACCGCTCGAGGTTGCGGCCGTAGTCCTCGATCGTCTCCCGTTGGCCGATCGCCTCGCCGCGATGGTCGAGATGGACGGCGGCGCCGCCGAGGCGAGCGAAGCCGAGCTCGAAGCTGACCCGGGTCCGCAGCGAGGGCTTCTCGAAGAGCATCACGAGGCCGCGTCCCCGCAGCGAGTCCGCGAAGGCGGCGGGCTCCCGCTTGAGGGCGGCGGCGAGGTCGAGGATCGCGAGGATCTCCTGCGGCGCGAGATCGAGCGAACGGAGGACCGGGCGGCCGATCGCGGCCGCGGGCGGGATGGCGAGCGAGTTCATCGTGGGGAGAGGGCCTCGAAGATGGGGGCGTGGGGGAGGATCCGCGTGCCGCCGGCGGCCTCGCCGCAGAGCGCCTGCGGATCTCGCCACGAGGCGATGCGGACGGGGATGCCGGCGGTCTCGGCGGCGTGCAGGGCGCTGCGGACCTTGGCGACCATGCCGCCTTCGATCCAGCCCTCCGCGATGCCGCGGTCGATGGCCTCGCGATCGAGTTGCCGCAGGGTGCCGCCGTCGCGGCCGCGGACGCCGGCGGTGTCGGTGAGCAGCAGCAGTTCGCGAGCGTCGAGGATCCGGGCGAGGCCGGCGGCGGCGTCGTCGGCGTTGAGGTTGAGCAGTTCCCCGTCCTCGCCGATGCCGATCGAGCTCACCACCGGCAGGTAGCCCGCGGCGAGCAGCACCCGAAGCAGGCCGCCCTCGCCGCCCGCGACCTCGCCGACGCAGCCCGCGTCGAAGCCGCCGCGGCGTCGCCGGCAGGCCGCGAGGCCCCCGTCGCCGAGGCAGACCCCCGCCGCGGGCACGCCCGCGGCGAGGAGCGCCGCCACGAGACGCTTGTTCACGCTCCCCGCCAGCACGCCGGCGATCGCGTCCATCTGCTCCGGCGGCGTGATGCGGATGCCCTCCCGACGCACCGTGTCGAAGCCAAGGGCCGCAAGCTGTCGGTCGACGGCGGTGCCGCCGCCGTGGACGAGCACGACCCCGCCGCCGCGGCGAAGCGGCGGCGCCAACCCTGCGATCGCCTCCGGGCCGTCCCCCTCGAGCAGGCCGCCGCCGACCTTCACCACGAGCGGGCCCGCCGCAGCGGCGAGGGAGCCGCGGCTCATCGCGGCGCCCCCACGGCGGCGAGGCGGGCGAGGGCCGCTTCGGGATCGGGCGAGGCGGCGAGGCCGAAGCGGATCTCGAGGCACTGCATCGCCTGCCCCGCGGCGCCCTTGCGGAGGTTGTCGATCGCGCTCGACACCACCGCGTGGGGACGGGAGGGATGCACGGCGAGCCCGAGGTCGCAGAAGTCCGTCCGCTCGACCGCGGCGATGGAGGGCCAGGCCCCGCTCGGCAGCAGTCGGACCGACGGCGATCCCTCGTAGGCGGCGGCGAGGATCTCCCGCAGCGCCGCTTCGCCCACGCCCCGCCGAAGCGGCAGGTGCAGGGTGCTGAGGATGCCGCGGGGGAAGGGGCCGAGGTGCGGCACGAAGACGACCTCGACGCCGCCGTGGGCCGCGATCTCCGGCTCGTGGCGGTGGCTCATGACCCCGTAGGCCTGCAGGCTCACCTCGCAGAAGCTCGTGCGGGCAAGGGCCCCGCGGCCGGCGCCGCTGACGCCGCTCACCGCATCCACCACGACGGTCCCGGCGGGATCGAGGATGCCGGCCTCCGCGAGGGGCCGCAGCGGCAGGATGACCGAGGTCGGATAGCAGCCGGGCACGGCGATGAGATCGCTCGCGGCGATCGCCTCGGCCTCGAGCTCGGCGAGGCCGTAGGCGGCGCGGGCGAGCAGGTCCGGCCGGCGGTGGGCGAAGCCGTAGTGCCGCTCGTACGCGGCGGGATCGGGCAACCGGAAGGCCGCGGAAAGATCGAGCACCACGCAGCCATGCTCGAGCAGCGTCGGCGCGAGGGCGTGGCTCGCCTCGTGCGGCGTGGCGAGGAACACCGCGTCGGGTCCGCTCGCAAGGATCGCCTCGGGCGAGGCGGCCTCGATGGCGAGCGACGTCGCGCCTCGCAGACGCGGGTGCGCCTCCGCGACCGTTGGCGGAGCCGCGCCGCTTCCCGAGCCGAAGGCCCCGACGAGCTCGCACGCTGGATGCGCCAGCAGCAGCGAGAGGAGTTCGCCTCCCGCGTATCCGGATGCTCCGATCACGGCGACCTTCGGCATGGGCGGGTCTCGCGGGAGGCGTTCAGCGGGAGGAGAGGCCGGCGAGGCCGCGGAGGCGCCGCAGCAGGCGCTCCGCGGCGGCGGAGGAAGCCGCGGCGATGAACACGGTGTCGTCGCCGGCGATCGAGCCGAGCATCCCCGGCAGGCGGCTGCGGTCGAGCTCGACCGCGAGGGCGTTGCCGTGGCCCGGGGGCGTCCGCAGGACGATGGTGGTGCCGCCGCGGGAGGCGGCGAGGAGCTCCCGCCGCAACGCGTCCGCGAGCGGGGCTTCGCCGCCGGCGACGCTGGCATCCTCGGGCACGATGTAGCCCTCGGCACCCTTCAGGATGCCGAGTTCGGCGAGGTCCCGCGAGAGCGTGGCCTGCGTGCAGGAGAGGCCCCGCTCGAGCAGCGACTGCCGGAGCGACTCCTGCCGGCGGTGGGAGCCGGTCCGGATCAGCTCGAGGATGGCGGCGCGGCGGCGGACCTTCTGGGACATCGCATCATTATGCGATGGCCGAATAAATATCGCAAGCGGTCAGTCGCCCGCGGAGTCGCCGCCGTCCTCGCCGCCGCCGTCGCCGGCGGAGAGCTGCGGGATCGCGAGGCGTTCGCCGCTCATCGCGGCGTGCTGCGGCTCGCCCGTCTCTTCGAGGACCTCGTGGGCGTCGCCGTCCGGGGCCGCCGCGGGAGCCTGCGGGTTCTTCGCGGCCTCACGGCGCTTGTGGGCCTCCACCTTCGCTCGGTCGGGGACGATGATCATGATGAACCGCCGGCCGTTCAGGCGGGGCGCCATCTCGACCTTGCCGAGGTCGGCGAGGCGGTCGATCACATCCTGCATGCGGGCATCGCCGCGGTGGCGGTGGGCCATCTCGCGGGCGCCGCGGATGTTCTGCACGATCTGGACCCGGTGCCCCTCGAGCAGGAACTTCCGGGCCTGGTTGATCCGGATCTCCACGTCGTGCGGGTCGATCTTCATCGAGCGGCCGAGGCGGACCTCCTTCATCTCGGAGACCTTGCTCTTGGCTCGCCCGGCGCGGTCCTTCTTGGACTGCTCGTAGCGGAACTTGCCGTAGTCCATGATCCGGCACACCGGCGGGCGGACGTCGGCGGCGACCTCGACGAGGTCGAGCCCGGCCTCGGCGGCGCGGCGGCGGGCGTCGTCGGTCTCGACGATGCCCACCATCTCTCCGTGCTCGTCGATCAGGCGAATCGGCGAGATCCGGATGCGGTCGTTGATCCGGGGGCCGCTCGGGGCACTCTCCCCTCGGAAGGGGCGTCTCATCTGGGAGATGGCTGGATTCCTTTCGTCGGCCGGAGGGATGGGGTGGGAAGAGGACGCGGGCGCGTTCCGGCGACGCCCCACGCCTGACCGGCTTGGTCGGATCGGGGACGCTCGCGTCCGCAGCACCAAACGGGAGCTGCAGTCATCGAGAGGCGAGCGTCATCGGGTGGTTCGGAAGGCTGCCCGGCCGGACCGCGTGGGACCGTCCGCCACGGACGCCCCGCCCGTGGCGGGGGAGCCGACCCGAGGGGTGCGGCGAAGCGGCGGAGGTGCGGATGGGCACGGGCAAGCGGACTCGGCAGGCGCTGAAGAAGGTCCCGCGGCGAGCGCCGGGGACCGCTGACCATACTTCGCTCCCCGAGCGGAGGCAACCGAAACCCGCGTCGCCGGAGGGGAAAGGCGGCGGCGTTCCGGGGCGGGGCGGCCGCGTCGCCGAGGGCGGCGGTCGGTAGGATCCGCGCGATGCCGCCCCCGGGCCCGACGGACCGGGCCATCCGACTTCGACGCGACCTTCGCCTGCTCAACGCCGACGCCTTCGCGTGGGCGGTCATGACCGGCTGCGGCGAGGCCTACTTCGTCGCCTTCGGCCTCGCCTCCGGCATGGGCGAACTGCTGTCGGGCCTGCTCGCGACGGTGCCGCTGCTCGTGGGGGCGGTGCTGCAGCTGGTCTCGCCCTGGGCGATCCGCCGGTGCGGATCGCTGCGGACCTGGGTGGCCTCCAACGCGCTGCTGCAGGCGCTCTCGCTGGTGCCGCTGGTGGCGATGGCGGCGGCGGACTCCGTTCCCGCGTGGCTGCTCTTCTCGTTGGCGTCGCTGTACTGGGCGGCGGGACTGGCCACCGGTCCCGCGTGGAACACCTGGGTGACGACGATCGTGCCCGGGCCGATCCGCTCCCGCTTCTTCGCGCAGCGGTCGAGGATCTCCCAGGTCGGCCTGATCGTCGGCCTCGCCGCCGCCGCCATCGTGCTGCAGCGGGGCAACGACGGCGGCGATCCGCTCGCGGCATTCGGATGGATCTTCCTCGCCGCGTTCCTCGCCCGGGCCGTCTCGTCGGTGCTGCTCTACCGCCACAGCGACGCGTCGCCGGCGTTCGCCGCCGCCATCGAGCCGCTCTCGCGACGGGCCCTGCGGCCCTTCCTCGCCGGCGGCAAGGGCCGCCTGGTGCTGCTCTACATGCTCGCGGTCACGATGAGCGTGCAGGTGTCCGGCCCCTTCTTCACCGCCTACATCCTCGAGGAGCTTCGCTTCAGCTACCTCGAGCTCATGGGGATCAACGCCTGCACCGTGATCTCCAAGGTCGTGGCCCTTCCCCTCATCGGGCGGTTCACCAAGCGGCACGGCGCCGGCAGGCTGCTGTGGATCGGCGGGGTGGCGATCACGCCGGCGGCGACGCTGTGGCTGGTCTCGGGGGAGTTCTGGTACCTCTTCTCGCTGCAGCTGGTCGTGGGCATCGGCTGGGCCTGCTGGGAGATGGCGACCTTCCTGCTGGTCTTCGACACGATCCCGGAGCGGCAGCGGACGCCGGTGCTGACGCTCTTCAATCTCGCCAACTGCGCCGCGA